>NZ_JBAUHO010000394.1:0-7412 GCF_049680325.1 Planktotalea sp. | reverse complement strand
GTGGATAAGCAGCCCTGCCCCATCCAGCGCCGCGATAATCCCGAAAGAAATAACGCCAGCGCCGCCGATTGCAAAGGCAACCGGAAAGCCGGACAGAATTCCGCCAAACAGGCAGAGGAAAACAATGATTAGGCCAATTTCTACGCCATCAAGTCCAAAGAGCATCAGTGTGTCCCCTCATAAGCTTCTTCGCCCTCACCGAGCGTATCTTTGTCGAGGTATTTGCCCTCGCTCTCTTCGCCTTCTTTCCATTCCAGATAGGAGCGGTAAAAGAATGCGACTGCCTGCAAAAAGACCATTGCGGTAAACGCGACAAGCAAGATTTTGAATAAGAAGTACGCCGTAAATCCGTTGGGCGAGAAACCGATGGTTTCTACGTTCCATTTCAACAGCTTTGCTTTGCGCATCAGCAAATCGATCTTGTCAGAGGCAGATACTTTGGGTGTCACAAGATGACGCCACATAAAGAACCAGCCATACATCCAGATCAGCACCGCTGTCGGCATCATGAAGATCAGTGATCCGACCATGTCGATGACCTTCTTCGTGCGGTATTTAACAGCAGAATATACCAGATCGACGCGCACATGCCCGCCCTGAACAAAGGTATAGGTCGCGCAAAGGCAAACGACTAACGCATTGTAAAGCTTCAATTCTTCAGCGAACCAAGAGATATCGAATTGGAGCGGGATACCAAAGCCGAACGAAATGTCTGGGCGCGTAAAGATACGCTGCATAAAGACAATAACGATCTGCTGGATCACCATGAGCAAGCCTGCCCAAGCAAAGAAGCGCCCAACTGTGTTTGCAAACCCTTCCAGCAGGCGCACGGTGCCCCACATGATCGAGTTCTTCCAAAGGCCAATGGCCGTCAGGATCAAGAAGCCGGTGAAGACAACAAAGAACAGCTCGACCGAGGCACCATAGTAAATAAACCGCATGAGAGACTGGCTATCGGACCAGTTCAGCCATGATCCTGGATGGGTAATTGCGTAGCCAAAATTATAAAATGCCATGCCAATGTTCTGAATAAACCAGAGCAATCCATCGCCAAAAGCTGCGAGCGCTCCGCCAGATGCTTCATCCGCCATCGGTGTCCCCCCTATTTTTCCTTGCTCGCGGCATCGTTTATATCACGTGCTTTGCGCTGCAAGGGGTTGATGTTGGCAAGGCCCCTGCGAAATGCAGAGGCCTAACCGAATGTTCAATGTCGTAAGGTTTAGCCGCCCAGAACGCGGTTACGCTGCTGAACGTAGTAACCGTCGGACTTGTCGATCCAAGAAGAGGACGCCGCCATGGATTCTTCAAAGCTTGAGCGTGTGCGCGCAAACAGTTCGTCACCCATGTTTTCGTCCATGACTTCTTTGGAGGCTGCACCGAAGGCATCCCAAACGTCGTCGGAGAACTGCAGAACCTTAACACCTTGCGCCTGAAGACGGGCAAGCGCCGCGCCGTTGTTCGCAAGTGTTTCGGATAGCTGGATGTGCGTTGTCGCCATAGTCGCGTTAGACACAATCGCCTGATGCGCTGGGGAAAGATCGTTATAAACGTCAAGGTTCATACCAACAGACAGGCCGGAACCTGGCTCGTGGAAGCCCGCAGCATAGTAAACTTTCGCAACTTCCTGGAAGCCGGCGCGTTCGTCAGCCATTGGGCCAACCCACTCCAGACCGTCCAGAGCACCAGAGGACAGCGCTTGATACAGCTCGCCGCCCGGGATGTTCTGAACAGATGCGCCCAGTTTGCCGAGAACCTTGCCGCCAAGACCAGGCATACGGAATTTCAGACCGTTAAAGTCAGCCGCAGATTTGATTTCGTTGCGGAACCAGCCACCGGACTGCGAACCAGAGTTACCAGCTTGGAAAGACTTCAAGTTGAAGATCTCGCCCAGCTCGTTGTGCAGCTCGTGACCGCCACCATGGTAGTACCAGTTTGTCAGCTCTTGCGCAGTGCCACCGAATGGTACGGCTGTGAAATACGCATATGCTGGGTGCTGACCGATGAAGTAGTAGTCTGCAGAGTGATAAAGATCTGCCTGACCGGACGACACAGCGTCAAACACTTCAAGCGCGCCAACCAGCTCGCCCGGTGCTTTCTTGTCGATGGTCAACTGACCGTCAGACATCGCGCCAACCATGTCTTGGAAATACGTTGCCGCATCATCCAGAACAGCAAAGCCGCGTGGCCAGGACTGAACCATAGTCAATACGCGCTTGCCCTGTGCATAGGCTGGCGCTGCGAGTGTTGCCGCTGCTGCCGCTGAGCCGCCAAGTGCGGATGTTTTTAGAAAAGAACGACGATCCATTAAGAATCCTCCCAAATTGGTGATGCGCAATGAAAATGCTGGAATTGATCCAGCTCTCCCCCCGCGCGGATCGTTTCAAGTAGGGGAACCTTACTCACGTGTGCGCAAATGGGAATACCAAGTTTTACGTAGGTGGCGGTTTATCAGGCTTTTAATTCAGTGAAATTTACATCGCTCAACGTACGAAGCGCTCAAAAAACAAGCGTTTTCGGCATGTGCCGCGACATCAAAGAAGATTCGCCTAGATGCAAAGGCTTTGATTCGCGTCTGATTCGAGGATAGCACAGCCCTATGTCACACAGCCGCTTCTTTAGCTTTAGCTATACCCAAAAACTGTTCCTGCTTGGGACACTGCCGTTGATCTTCGCGGTGACGGCGATCTCTATTCTTGTGGCGTATCAATCGCGCCAACTGGCCGAGCGTGAAATTGCAACGCTTGAACAAACGCTCATTGAAACGAAGAAGGCCGAGCTGCGTAACTATGTGACCCAAGCCCGCAACGGGTTTTACTTCATCTACGGCTCTGCCCCGCCTGATGACGAGGCGGCAAAACAGCAGGTTAAGCAAATTCTTGCGGCGATGATCTACGGCGATGAAGGCAGCTTTTTCGTTTATAACTACGATGGCACCAATCTGGTCAGCCCGCGAGATACCCATCTCATCAATGGCAACTGGAAAGGGTTGAAAGACAGCGAAGGCACGCTTGTCGTGGACGAGTTGATCCAGATCGCGCGCGCTGGCGCGGGCTATCACAGTTATTTGTGGCCCAAACCTTCGACAGGACAAGAGGCACGGATGATTACCTATGTGACCAGCTTTCCCAGCTGGCAATGGGCGGTCGGCACGGGTGTCTTTATTGATGATGTGCTCGCAACCGTCGCCAGTTCCCGCGCGCAGGTTGAGGCGCGCACACGCGCGACCTTTCTTTATATCGGTGCTATTGCACTGGCCGCCTTGCTGGCCGTTTTCGGCTCTGGCCTGCTTTTGAACATCCGCGAGCGGCGCTTGGCCGATACCAAATTGAAAGCGCTGACGCAGCGGGTTTTCGATGCGCAAGAAGAAGAACGCGGGCGCGTTGCGCGCGAGCTGCATGACGGGATCAGCCAGATTCTTGTGGGCATTCGTTATGCGCTGGACGTCACGCGCCGCCAATTGACCACTGACACGCGGCCTATTCCCAAAATGCTTGATAAGGGTATCGAAAGCCTTGCCGGCGCCATTCAGGAGGTGCGCCGCATTAGCCGGGATCTACGCCCCGGCGTGCTGGATGATCTTGGCTTGGGCCCTGCCCTGAAAGCGCTGACCGATGATTTCACCGCCCGGACCGGCATTGCCTCTGAATTTACCACTGTTGTGTTTCGCAACCGCCTTGATGGGGATGCCAAGATCGCGCTTTACCGCGTTGCGCAAGAAGCACTGACAAACATCGAACGCCACGCGGACGCAACCGAAGTGCGCGTATCCGTGCGCGGGGATCGGCGCGGCGCTGTACTGACAATTTCGGACAACGGACATGGATTGAAAAGCGCACCCAAGACATCCGAGGACGCTTTGCGCGGCGGCATGGGCCTGCGCAATATGCAGGAACGGATGGAGCAGCTGGACGGTGCGCTTATCATTAACAGCGATGAGAACGGAACCACCATTGAAGCGCGCGCGCCTCTCAGCCATATGTTGCCGCCAGAAGCAGGCTCGAACGCCAAAGAGACAAGCCTAGAGGACGCCGCATAATGCCGATACGGGTCGCAATTGTTGACGATCATCCGATGGTTGCCGAGGGCATCCAGGCGATTTTGGAAAGCTATGATGACATTGAGGTCGCGGCGACATTTTCGTCGGGCCAGGCGATTCTGGACTGTGTCATGGAATTGGCCCCGGATGTTATTTTGCTTGATCTGAATATGCCGGGCATGAACGGGCTGACCGCGACTGAATTGCTGCTTGAGCTGCGCGCAGAGACACGCATTTTGGTTCTTAGCATGCATGACAGTCCTGAATACATCACCACAGCCCTCAGCCACGGCGCAATGGGCTATGTGTTGAAAGACGTCCCGACAGAGGAAATCAAGACTGCGATAGATACGGTTATGACCGGGCAACGCTATCTTTGCACAGGCGCGAAGGGTTCTCTGATCCCAAGCGAAAATGAAACGTCGCGCGATACTTTGACCGAACGCGAGCAGACGGTCCTGCTGCAACTGGCCAAGGGACGCTCAAACAAGGATGTTGCGGCGGCGCTTGATATCTCTGTGCGCACCGTTGAAACGCACCGCAAGAATATCAAACGCAAGCTTGGTATTTCCTCGACTGCGGGCCTCACACGTTACGCGATGGAACACGGGGTTTTGCAAGGCACAGGCAGCTTTCTATGAGCCGTGTCATTTTACTGAACAAGCCCTTTGGCGTGTTGTCCCAGTTCACTGATAAAGGCACTGAAGGATCAGAGCGCCCAACCTTGTCCGCATATGTAGATGTTCCCGGCGTCTATCCCGCCGGCCGACTGGACCGCGATAGCGAAGGTCTTTTGGTGCTGACGGATGACGGACGCCTGCAAGCTCAAATTGCCGATCCGAAGTTCAAAAAACCAAAGACCTATTTGGTGCAGCTCGAACGGATACCGGATGACGCAGCCTTGCAAGCCCTGCGCGACGGGGTGACGCTGAAAGATGGCAAGACGCGTCCTGCACAGGTGCGCCGCATCGAGCCCCCGTCCCTTTGGGATCGCAACCCGCCTGTGCGCTTTCGTAAATCCGTTCCCGATTGCTGGATTGAGCTAACCATTCGCGAAGGTCGCAACCGTCAGGTCAGGCGCATGACGGCAGCAGTCGGGCATCCGACATTGCGCTTGGTGCGTTGGTCTGTCGGGGATTGGGCGCTTGATGGAATTGAAAGCGGCGCGTGGCGCGACGCTGAGTAGCCTTATTGCTGCGCCAAAACACGCTGAAAACTAGGTTATGTCCGAATTTACCGCGCCCCGCGCAATAAATGGAAAGATTTTTACCCCTCAGCGACACTTTTTCTGCAATCGCCCTGTTGACCCTCCTTTTCAAGACACATAATGTCCCCGCGAGTTTAAAGGAGCCAAGAGCAATGTACGACCTAGTCGTCATCGTGGATATCAGGCGCATGGGCCGTTAGCGGCACCCGTGAGGGAAACCATGCGCCCCCGCCATTCGGACGGGGGCTTTTTTATGTGAAACGAAATTGGCAACGCCTATTAGATGGAGACGAGGCGCATGGCACAGAAAATGACCGGTGCGAAGATGGTAATTCAAGCGTTGAAGGACCAAGGCGTCGATACCGTCTTTGGCTACCCTGGCGGCGCTGTATTGCCGATCTACGACGAAATTTTCCAGCAAAACGGAATTCGCCATGTTCTCGCACGGCATGAGCAAGGCGCGGTGCATGCGGCAGAGGGCTATGCCCGCTCAACAGGCAAACCGGGCGTTTGTCTTGTAACCTCTGGCCCTGGCGCGACCAACGCGGTGACGGGCCTGACCGATGCGTTGATGGATTCCATTCCAATCGTGGTTCTGACCGGACAGGTTCCGACCTTTATGATCGGCTCTGACGCCTTTCAGGAAGCGGACACAGTTGGCATTACCCGCCCTTGCACCAAACATAACTGGTTGGTGAAAGAGACGTCCGAGTTGGCCAGCACGATCCATGAAGCCTTTCACGTTGCCACCACAGGCCGCCCCGGCCCTGTGTTGATCGACATTCCAAAGGATGTGCAGTTCGCAACCGATCACTATACACCGCCCGCAAAAGCGGATCTTGGTCACTACCAACCCCAGCTCAAAGGCGATCTGGAGACGATCACCGAATTGGTCGCCGCGATCGAAGCGGCCGAGCGCCCGATCTTTTATACAGGCGGCGGCGTCATCAATTCAGGCCCTGCGGCCAGCCAGCTTTTGCGTGAACTGGTAGAATCCACAGGTTTCCCGATCACATCCACATTGATGGGACTGGGGTGCTATCCAGCGTCCGGCGACAAATGGGTTGGTATGCTTGGCATGCATGGCCTTTACGAAGCCAACATGGCGATGCACGGCTGCGATCTGCTTATCAACATCGGTGCGCGTTTTGATGACCGTATTACTGGCGTTCTGGAGCACTTCAGCCCGAAAAGCCGCAAGGCCCACATCGATATTGATCCGTCCTCAATCAACAAGGTTATCCATGTGGATATGCCAATTGTCGGCGATGTTGCCCATGTGTTGGAAGATCTGCTGAAGGTTTGGAAAGCGCGCGGGCGCAAGACCAATTCTGGCGCTGTGAAAAAGTGGTGGGGTCAGATTGAAGAGTGGCAAAAGGTTGATTGCCTGAAGTTCACCCAAAAAGGCAAAGTTATCAAACCGCAATACGCCTTGCAGCGCCTTGAAGAGCTGACCAAGAAACATGATCGCTATATCTGCACCGAAGTTGGCCAACACCAGATGTGGGCGGCGCAATATTTGAACTTTGAAGACCCCAATCGCTGGATGACCTCGGGTGGTCTTGGCACGATGGGGTATGGCTTCCCCGCTTCTATCGGCGTGCAAATGGCACACCCGGAGGCGCTGGTCATCAATGTGGCAGGTGAAGCCAGTTGGTTGATGAACATGCAGGAAATGGGCACTGCGGTTCAGTACCGCCTACCCGTGAAACAGTTCATTCTGAATAACGAGCGGTTGGGCATGGTGCGCCAGTGGCAGGAATTGCTACATGGCGAGCGCTATTCCGAAAGCTGGTCTGAATCCCTGCCCGACTTTGTCAAGTTAGCAGAAGCCTTTGGTGCGAAGGGTATTTTGTGCTCTGATCCGGACACTCTGGATGATGCCATCATGGAAATGATTACTCACAAGGGGCCGGTTATCTTTGATTGCCTCGTTGAAAAGCATGAGAACTGCTTCCCGATGATCCCGTCAGGCAAAGCGCATAACGAAATGCTGCTCGGCGATGCGGATACGCAAGGCGTGATTGATGCAAAAGGATCCGTGCTGGTCTAGGCACCGATTTGATATGTTAAGGTGGGGGGCTGTTTGCCCCCCATACCCCCCACTTGCCCCCCATACCCCCCAAAGGTATTTCAAGACCGAAGAAGGACTGACCATGTCACCTCTGA
>NZ_JBAUHO010000393.1:0-17598 GCF_049680325.1 Planktotalea sp. | reverse complement strand
AGATTGCACAGATCGATCATCTTTCGCAGTCAACGGCGATCAACGTCGTTTTGCCCCAAACCACGATTTCAACCGAAGGTGTCAAACCACTACTTTCAACAGGCATCGAACCATCGAATCGCATTGCGTCCGACGAAATTCTTGAGATGAATCGTGCGGTCGCGAACGAAGAGCGCCCTATTGCAAATGCCCCACTACAATCCGGGCCGCATGCGAATCTTGGTGCGATAAGCTTGGCCAGTATGAAGCCTGAAACGCAGGGCACGCGCGCAAGCCCGGAAATCTCTGAACGAGGATCAAAGTATTTCGGCGAGCATAGCGAACATAAAACGACAAAGAATTCTACAAAGCTCTTCGATGTCAAAAGCGAGATGCATACTGCGTTGAGCGATTTCAGAAGTGTATCCTCGCTGCAAACGGGCCAGCCAACATCGGGCGCGCGCGAAGAGACATTGATGCTGGATGCTCCTTCCGAGCTACAGAACCAGATGCCAATCAAGGGTGAGTCACTCGCACATACAACGCCGCATCTTAGTACAGGCGCGACACACCGCACTCTTCCCGCCGGAAATATTCAGGCAGTTTCAGATGCGATCCTAACGCTTAGGGATTCTGGCGGTAAGATTGATGTCGCACTCGCCCCTGAAGAGCTTGGCCGCTTGTCGATCAAGCTCGATAACACCGCGCAGGGTGCGCTTTTTACGCTTAGCGCCGAACGCGGCGAGACCCAAGAATTGATCCGCAGACAGCTTGAACAGTTGCAGGAACAATTTCGTGCTATGGGCTTTGAGAACGCACAATTCGCCTTCGATGGACAGGGGCAGGCCTTTGGCGACCCCCACAATCAAGAGTTCGAAGATTCGGCAGCATTGACGACTGCGAATAAATCCCCGGCCAGTGTTGAAACCCGCAAATTCATAGCCGCTGGCGGCCTAGATATCAGGATATGACATCATGATTACCCCAACTTCGACGACCCAGTTACAGCCCCTTTATTCTGGCCAAACTGGTATCGCGGCGGAGCAGAGCAGTTCTGCGCTAAGCAGTGATTTCGAAACGTTCCTAAAAATGTTAACTGTTCAAATGGAAAATCAGGACCCGCTCAACCCTGTCGATTCTGCGGACTATGCCGTCCAGCTGGCAACCTTTTCCTCGGTGGAACAACAAGTCCTCACTAATGATCTTCTGACCTCGCTCGCGGCGAGCATGTCCGGCGGTGGGATCGGTGCACTTGGGCAATGGGTCGGTATGGATGTTCGGGCGGGTGTTGCCGCGCACTTTGACGGCGATCCAATCGAACTTGTCATGCCTGAATATCAAGATGCAGATCGTCGCGTGCTGGTTATCCGCGATGAAAGCGGTGAAATTGCAACCCGTCTGGATATTCCTGTCACCGGTGCGGACTATTCATGGGATGGGCTTTTGGCCGACGGCACAACCGCCGAATCAGGTATCTACCAATTCAGCATAGAAACCTTCAAAGACGGATCGCTGCGCTCCACTGATGCTGCGTCACCTTATAACAGGGTGCGCGAAGCCCTGATTGAAAATGGTCAAACGCTCTTGCTTTTGGAGGGCGACATAATTGTCACCCCTAGCGAAGTGTCGGGGCTGCGCAGCCCCAATTCGCCTTAGAACCAGATCGTATCTGCTATTGCGAATGCCAATCCACTCACCAATGCGCCAGCAAGGAACCAAAGACTCCGGCTGCGCGTTTTTCCAGGGGCATAGCTAGGTGGTTCTTGTGACTGCCGGATCAACGCGGCTTCTACCAGGCTGGGCAAACGCGGGCCAAACCTTGCTAGTACCATAGCCGTTTTGGAAAGATCGCGCGCAATAGCGCGAGGACCAATACTGCCCTTGATATAGTCTTCTACGACAGGTTGGGCGACCTGCCATATGTTCATATGTGGATCAAGCGATCGCGCCACACCTTCGACAACAACCATTGTGCGTTGCAGCAAAATCAGTTCGGTACGGGTTTCCATCCCGAAGCGTTCGGTTACCTCAAATAGATAGTTCAGCAGACGGCCCATTGAGATACGCGTTGCGTCCATCCCGAAGATCGGCTCGCCAACGGCGCGCAAAGCACGCGCAAACTCTTCCACGTCGCGATCCGCAGGAACATAGCCTGCTTCAAAATGCACTTCCGCCACGCGCTTATAATCTCGCCGGATAAAGCCAAACAGAATCTCGGCATAAACGCGGCGCGTGTACTCATCAATGTGCCCCATGATGCCAAAATCATAGGCAACGATATCGCCATTTGCCGCGACCTTCATGTTGCCTTGGTGCATATCAGCGTGGAAATAGCCATCCCGCAACGCATGCTGTAAAAACAGCTCCAGAACCCGCGCTGCAAGAGCAACGCGATTATGACCCGCCGCGTCAATCGCGTCGTTGTCCCCGATCGGCACGCCATCGACCCAGCCAAGCGTCATCACGCGTTTAGCAGACAGATCCCACTTGATTTCGGGCAAATCAAAGCCTGCATCGCCCTTGGTATTCGCCAGAAATTCAGAAGCGGCTGAACTTTCCAGCCGCAAATCAAGCTCGCCCAGCACAACGCCTTCGAAATGTTCGATCACATCCAAAGGCCGCAAGCGCCGCGAGCTGGGCGACAGCAGCTCGACCATTTGTGCACCGAAATAGAAAGCGTCAATGTCTTTGCGAAAGGCTTTTTCAATTCCCGGTCGCAACACCTTCACAGCAACGATTTCATTCGTGTCTCTGATCGTTGCTTGGTGAACTTGCGCAATGGACGCCGCAGCAACGGGTTCGCTGAATTCAGAGAAGATTTCGTCTGCGGGACGCCCAAGTTCTATCGCCACCGACGACTTCGCCACATCAATTGGAAACGGTGGCAGCTTGTCTTGAAGCACCCGCATTTGCGCGGCCATTTCTTCGCCGACCACATCCGGGCGCGTCGAAAGCACCTGCCCGAACTTGATATATGCGGGCCCAAGGGCCGTCAGCGCGCGTGGCGCTGGCGGCATTGTCACATCACCCTTGTAACCGAGCCATTTAAACGGCCAACCCAAGGTACGCGCCGCAATACGCAAAGGTCGCGGTGCATCCATGGCGTCCAGAACAATGCTCATCGCGCCTGTTCGCTCGAGCGTCGCGCCTGTTACGATCAGTCGCCAGATATTATGCGGACCTCGCATAGCCTAGATTTTCCAACCGGAATGCAAGGCGGCAATGCCCATCGTCAGGTTGCGGTATTTCGCATTCTCGAACCCGGCGGTGCGCACCATATCAAGGAATGTATCCTGATCGGGGAACTTACGGATCGATTCGACCAGATACTGATAGCTGTCCGCGTCATTCGCGATCAGCTTGCCCATCGGCGGGATAACATTGAAGGAATAACGATCATACGCCCATTGCATCGCAGGATTTGGGATCTGCGAGAACTCCAGAACCATCAAGCGACCACCGGGGCGGAGCACACGGAACGCTTCGTTCAAGGCTTCTTGTGGGCGCGTGACGTTTCGAATGCCAAAGCTGATTGTATAGACATCAAACGTGTTATCTTCGAACGGCAACGCCATAGCATCGCCAACGACCCAATCAAGGGAATCGACCATTGCCCCCGCTTCTGCGCGTTTGCGACCCTCAATCAGCATAGGCTCTGTCAGATCAAGAACCGTTGCATGGCCCTGGCCCGCACGTTTCAGGAAACGAAAGGAAATATCGCCAGTACCGCCCGCAACATCCAAAAGACGTTGGCCCGCGCGCGGCGCAAGCCAGTCCATCATCGCGTCCTTCCAAACACGGTGAATGCCCATCGACATGACATCGTTCATGATATCATACTTGGACGCGACCGAATTAAAGACGCCCTGCACGCGGCCTGCTTTCTCGGATTCTGGAACCGTCTGAAAGCCGAAATGGGTGGTGTCAGTGATTTGATCGCTCATGGGGCCTTGCCGTCCTTGTGTTTGACCCTTCTTATAAGCAGCCGCGCACCTGTTACAATGCGCCCAATTGGACCGCAGAACCCAAAAAGGGACTGAACATGCCCGAATTGCCAGAGGTTGAAACCGTTCGACGTGGGCTTGCGCCTGTGATGGAAGGCGCGCGCATCGTTCAAGCGGATGTAAACAGGCCTAACCTGCGATGGCCTTTCCCCGAAAATATGAGCAGACGGTTAACTGGCGCGCGGATTGAGCAACTGCGTCGGCGTTCGAAGTACATTCTTGCCGATCTCGATACTGGCGAATCGCTTTTGATTCACCTTGGTATGTCGGGTCGTATGCTGATCTCAGGGGCCAAGCTCGGCACGTTTACACATAATCACCCAGCACCTGAGAAACACGACCATGTGGTTTTTCATATGGACAACGGCGCACGAATTACATTCAACGATCCGCGCCGCTTTGGTGCGATGGACTTGCTCGACACAAGCACCGCTGATGCACATAAACTCCTATCGACCATTGGACCCGAACCGCTCGGGAACGGTTTTAACGAGGCTTATTTGATCGATGCATTGCAGGGCAAAGCCAGCCCAATCAAATCTGCGCTCTTGGATCAGAGAATCGTCGCCGGTCTGGGAAATATCTATGTCTGTGAAACGCTTTACCGTGCGCGCATCACCCCTTTGCGCAAAGCTGGTCAGATTTCAAAGCAACGCGTCGCGACTTTGGTACCGATCATTCGACAGGTCCTGAGCGAAGCGATCGACGCAGGCGGCTCATCGCTAAAAGATTTTCGGCAAGCCGATGGTGATCTTGGTTATTTCCAACACAGTTTCGACGTCTATGGACGTGAAAGCGAGCGCTGCCGCACCGCTGGTTGTGGCAGTTTGATTAAACGTGTTGTCCAATCGGGACGTTCAAGTTTCTATTGTCCAAACTGTCAAAGATAGCTTGAAACAGGGCACGCACATGGTAAGCAATCAGGTCTGAGCGTAACAACAAAGAGCATCGCACATGGCCTATGAAACGCTGATCGTCGACATCGAAGATCACGTCGCCCTTATCCGCATAAATCGTCCAGAAGCGATGAATGCGCTCAATTCACAGGTTTTAGGAGAGCTCAGTGTCGCTCTCAAAGAAGCTGATGAAAACGACAAGGTGCGCTGCATCGTTCTGACCGGTTCGGACAAAGCCTTTGCCGCTGGTGCAGACATCAAAGAAATGTCCGAGAAAACTTTTGTCGAGATGTTCTTGTCGAACTTCTTTGCAGATGAAGGCGACGCCGTTCGCGCAACGCGAAAGCCAATCATTGCCGCAGTTGCCGGCTATGCACTTGGTGGCGGGTGCGAATTGGCGATGATGTGCGATTTCATTATTGCTGCGGATACCGCCAAGTTCGGCCAGCCCGAAATCAACCTCGGTGTTGTCGCGGGAATTGGTGGCACCCAGCGTCTGACACGATTCGTCGGCAAGTCCAAATCAATGGATATGCACCTGACAGGTCGGTTTATGGATGCTGAAGAAGCTGAACGTTCAGGGCTGGTCAGCCGCGTCGTTCCTGCCAAAAAGCTGAAGGAAGAGGCGATGAACGCGGCCCAGAAAATCGCTGAAAAGTCTGTTCTGACTTCGATGGCCGTCAAAGAAGCCGTGAACCGCAGCTATGAAACGACCTTGAGCGAAGGTATTTTGTTTGAACGCCGCCTGTTCCACTCGCTCTTTGCGACAGAGGATCAAAAAGAGGGCATGGCAGCCTTCCTCGAAAAACGCCAAGCACAATTCCGAGACAAATAACCCGACCTAGCCCTTGAGGCCTGTTGACAGGGACGTGAGTCGGCCCTAAAGACGCGACTTCAAGATTGAACGCAGCCCAAACAGTGGGACGATGAATAATGGCCAACTCGCCTCAAGCAAAAAAGCGCGCCCGTCAAAACGAAGCACGCTTTGCAATAAATAAAGCGCGCCGTTCGCGCATCCGCACCTTCCTCAAAAAAGTGGAAGAGGCGATTACCTCTGGTGACAAAGATGCGGCGTCTGCTGCTCTTCGTGACGCGCAGCCTGAAATGATGCGCGGCGTGACCAAAGGTGTTTTCCACAAGAACACAGTAGCGCGCAAAATGTCTCGCCTGTCTGCTCGTGTGAAAGCAATCGGTTAAGTCTAGCCAACCGGCTATTCAAAACGAATTGATGTTAAGCGCCGCCTGTCACGGGTTGGCGCTTTCGTCTGTTTTGGTGTTTCGAAAGTGATTCTACGCGAGTCTGGTTCAATCCAGTTCAGTCAAGTTGACACATTCGTCCGGCTCGATTTCTTCGCCAACTGTTGCGCCGCTCCAGAGCAAAGAGATTCTTTTTCACCAATCCTTGTGTCAAGTGCATTGATAAGTTGCCGCCCTGCGGAACGAATTGCTAGCTATGTCGAGCGATTCACATCGCCTTGGGATAGTTTGAAAATTGTTGCTGCTCGTAACGCCTGAATTCGGTGCACGAAATCTGTCTGCGCGCAGCCTTTCTATTCAATTTCGAGGAAGAGTTTGAGCCGAAGCACATACCCCAGCTGGGACCTGGGTAATGTACTATCAACTCTTTTCTGTTGAACTGGATGCAAGACCTCCTCTGACGCTCAGAGCTGGTGGCATGCAGAACGACAGGGCGGTGAGGCACATGGGAGATCTGCTCTCCCGCCATGTAATTGCGGTGGGATAAGTTGGTTAAGAAAGAGTAAATATGACGGTCGACGACTGGGGACAGCTGCAAGAAATCCTACGCGCATCCGTGGGTAAGAATAACTACACAAACTGGATTGGCCCCTTGTCCTTCTTAGGTGCGCAGAATGGCGTCGCTAGCTTTAGCGTACCTACCAATTTTCTAGGCAACTACGTATCCCAGAACTTCGGGGATATGATCGTTTATCAGGCACAGCAGGCCGGCCACCCGATCCAGCGTGTTCATTTCACAGTTGTGAAAACGAACGCTGGCGAAACGTCCCAAGCCGCGAAGCCAGCTATGGCACCGACACCGCCCAAAGTGTCCACGCAAACGCAGGCCGGCGCATTCACTGGTGCTCCGCTGGACAAACGTTTCACATTCGACAGCTTTGTTGTCGGCAAGCCAAACGAGCTCGCCCACGCAGCCGCACGCCGCGTCGCCGAAGGTGGCCCCGTCACGTTCAATCCGCTCTTCCTTTATGGCGGTGTCGGGCTTGGTAAGACCCACCTGATGCACGCCATCGCGCATGAACTTCAGGCGACACGCCCTGATCTCAAGGTGCTATATCTCTCCGCTGAACAATTCATGTACCGCTTCGTACAAGCCCTGCGCGAGCGCAAGATGATGGATTTCAAAGGCCTGTTCCGCGCAGTCGACGTGCTGATGGTCGATGACGTCCAGTTCATCGGCGGCAAAGACAGCACACAGGAAGAGTTCTTCCACACCTTCAACGCGCTTGTGGACCAGAACAAACAGATCATCATTTCTGCTGATCGCGCGCCAGGTGAAATCAAAGACCTGGAAGACCGGATCAAGTCCCGTTTGCAATGTGGTCTTGTGGTTGATCTTCACCCGACAGATTACGAGCTTCGACTTGGCATTTTGCAGTCCAAGGTCGAAGTGCAACGCGCGCAATATCCTGGCCTGCATATCGACGACGGCATTCTCGAATTCCTCGCCCATCGCATCAGCACAAACGTGCGTGTGCTTGAGGGCGCGTTGACCCGTCTCTTTGCTTTCGCATCGCTCGTTGGCCGCGACATCACGATGGACCTAACTGTTGATTGCCTCTCTGACGTGCTGCGCGCCTCCGAGCGTAAGATCACCGTTGAAGAAATCCAGCGCCGTGTATCAGAGCATTACAACATACGTCTGTCCGAATTGATTGGCCCCAAGCGCGTGCGCAACTTTGCTCGTCCTCGTCAGGTGGCAATGTATCTTTGCAAGCAACTGACAAGCCGCTCACTACCAGAGATTGGCCGCCGTTTTGGTGGAAGAGATCACACAACGGTCATGCACGGTGTTAAACGCATCGAAGAGCTGAAAATTCAGGATGGTCAAATCGCGGAAGACATTGAAATGCTCCGCCGTGCGCTTGAAGAATAGGGCAGAGGCGTCACAAACCCCTATTCCAAGCACACAATGCGTTAAAAGGACTTGAGGGGCGCTCTGTTTCAGGTAGTTTAGCGTTCCAGCACGTCTTTCAGGAGCGAGACACATGAAAATCAGCATCGAACGCGCAACGCTGCTAAAAGCGGTCTCGCACGCCCAGTCCGTGGTTGAGCGTCGCAATACCATTCCTATCCTTGCAAACGTGCTGATCGAGGCCGAAGGCAGCGAAGTTCGCTTCCGCGCGACCGATCTTGATATCGAAGTCGTGGACAAAGTCGAAGCGATTGTCGAACGCTCGGGCGCAACGACGGTTTCAGCAACCACTTTGAACGAAATTGTTCGCAAGCTGCCAGATGGCGCGCAGGTTACCCTTGCGGATGACGGCACCTCTGGTCGCCTGACGATCGAAGCCGGTCGCTCGAATTTCTCTTTGGCAACTCTGCCAAAAGAAGATTTCCCCGTCATGGCGACATCCGAATACACCGCGAATTTCTCTGTCCTCGCGAGCGTCCTGCGCCGCTTGTTCGACAAGTCCAAATTCGCGATCTCCACGGAAGAAACCCGATACTATTTGAACGGCGTTTACATGCATGTGTCAGAGTCAGAAGGCGGCAAAGTGCTGCGCTGCGTTGCGACTGACGGCCACCGCCTTGCGCGCATTGATGCAGACCTGCCCGAGAATGCCTCTGAAATGCCGGGGGTCATCGTACCACGCAAAACGGTTGGCGAGCTGCGCAAGCTGCTGGATGAGGACGATATGCAGATCGCAGTCTCCGTTTCCGAGACGAAAGTGCGCTTTGCTACCCCAGAAATCACACTGACTTCCAAAGTCATTGACGGCACCTTCCCCGACTACACGCGCGTTATCCCACAAGGCAACACGCGTAAGATGGAAGTGGATGCAGCGGATTTCGCTAAAGCTGTGGATCGTGTTGCAACCGTTTCTTCCGAACGTTCGCGCGCTGTAAAGCTATCCTTGGATGAGGATCGTTTGGTTCTCTCTGTCAATGCGCCTGATAGCGGTGCGGCTGAAGAAGAGCTTGCCGTGGCCTATGGCGACGAGCGTCTGGAGATTGGCTTCAACGCCAAGTATCTGCTGGAAATCGCTAGCCAGGTTGATCGTGAGAACGCTGTGTTCCTCTTCAACTCTTCCGGTGATCCGACCTTGATGCGTGAAGGCAATGACACCAGCGCTGTCTACGTTGTCATGCCAATGCGCGTTTAACACCGCTTTATGACCTCGCTCGCGCTCACCGAGCTGACGCTTTCACATTTCCGCTCGCATAAGCTGGCCCGCATTTCTTGCGGGCCTTTGCCTGTTGCGATCTACGGACCGAACGGTGCGGGCAAAACCAATATTCTTGAGGCCGTTTCTCTTTTTTCCCCGGGACGCGGTCTGCGCCGCGCGAGCGCCGAGGATATGACACGCCGCCCCGAAGCGCTGGGATGGAAGGTTTCAGGTCTTTTGAATGCGCAAGACCAGACCCATGAAATCGAAATGTGGTCCGAAAACGGATCAGCGCGAAGCACCAAGCTGAACTCCAAACCTGTCGCGCAGAACCGTCTCGCAGAGCTATCTCGTGTGCTTTGGCTGATCCCTGCGATGGACCGCTTGTGGATCGAAGGGGCTGAAGGGCGCAGGCGGTTTCTTGATCGTATGGCCCTTAGTTTTTTTCCGAACCATGCAGAAGCCTCGCTCGGTTATGAAAAGACCATGCGCGAGCGCAACAAACTGCTGAAAGAGAACGTGCGCGATCCAATGTGGTACGGCGTCCTTGAAACCCGCTTGGCTGAGACTGGCGCAATAATTCATGAAAACCGTGTGCAAACGCTCGCGTTTTTAAGCGCAGCCCAAGCGCAGGCCGAAACCGCCTTCCCGACTGCCGATCTTGAACTGATCCATGCCGAAGATGCGATGCCTTCAAGCAGTGCTGATCTGAAGGACGCGTTTGAAGCCAGCCGTTTTCGTGATCTCGCCGCAGGGCGCACTTTGGTTGGCCCGCATCGCGCCGACCTTTATGGTGTCTTCACCGCAAAAGGCATTCCTGCAAAAGATTGCTCGACAGGTGAACAAAAGGCCCTCCTCATTTCGCTCATCCTTGCCAATGCGCGCGCACTTGCCGCGCAGATAGGTGCGCCGCCCATTCTGCTGCTCGATGAAGTCGCAGCACACCTCGACAGCACGCGCCGTGCAGCGCTTTATGCAGAGATTGGCGCGCTAGGTGCTCAGGCCTGGATGACAGGCACAGGTGCAGAGCTTTTTGACAGCCTCGCTGGCCCTTGCGTGCACATTGAAGTCACTGAAAATAATGGTGCCAGCCAAAGCGAAATCATCACTTCCGTTTAGCATTCGCCCAAAGCACAAAATATGGGCGAAAGGCGTGACATTACCCCCAAATATTCGTATAAGATCTACAAATAGATAGGGGAGTTTCGGATGTCCGAAACGGAGCAGAAAAACGCCGAATATGGCGCCGATTCCATCAAAGTTCTCAAAGGCTTAGAAGCTGTTCGCAAACGTCCAGGTATGTACATCGGTGATACTGATGATGGCTCTGGTTTGCATCACATGGTCTATGAGGTCGTGGACAACGGAATTGACGAAGCGTTAGCTGGTCATGCTGATGCCGTGAACGTTAAGATTCACGCAGATTCATCGGTCTCAGTTAGCGACAACGGGCGCGGTATTCCTGTGGGCATTCACGAGGAAGAAGGCGTGTCCGCAGCCGAGGTCATTATGACCCAGCTTCACGCTGGCGGTAAGTTCGACAGCAACTCCTATAAAGTCTCTGGCGGCCTGCACGGCGTTGGTGTTTCCGTTGTGAACGCCCTGTCCAACTGGTTGGAGTTGCGCATCTGGCGTGATGGCAAAGAACATGTCGCCCGTTTTGAGCATGGCGACACTGTTGAGCACCTTAAAGTCGTTGGCGAAGCTGGCGATCGCACGGGTACAGAAGTACGCTTTCTTGCATCGACCGATACGTTTTCCAACCTCGAATATGTGTTTGAGACCTTGGAAAAGCGCCTGCGCGAACTCGCCTTTCTGAATTCTGGGGTTCGGATCATCCTGGAAGACGAGCGCCCCGCTGAACCCCTTCGTACCGAGCTATTCTATGAAGGCGGCGTTAAGGAGTTCGTGAAATATCTCGATCGCTCCAAGTCCTCGATCATGGAAGAGCCTGTCTATATGATCGGCGAAAAGGATGACATCGGCGTCGAAGTCGCGCTTTGGTGGAACGATAGCTATCACGAAAATGTCCTGCCCTTCACCAACAACATTCCCCAGCGGGATGGTGGTGCGCACTTGGCAGGTTTTCGCGGCGCGCTAACGCGAACGATCAACAACTATGCCCAGACCAGCGGCATCGCGAAACGTGAGAAAGTAAGTTTTACGGGCGACGACGCACGTGAGGGTTTGACCTGCGTGCTATCGGTCAAAGTGCCAGACCCGAAGTTCAGCTCGCAAACCAAGGACAAACTGGTTAGCTCCGAAGTTCGGCCAGCTGTAGAAGGCCTTGTGAATGAAAAACTCGCTGAATGGTTTGAAGAGAACCCAGCGCAGGCGAAAATCATCGTAGGCAAGATCATCGAAGCCGCCCATGCACGCGAAGCAGCGCGCAAAGCCCGTGACCTGACGCGTCGCAAGACGGCAATGGATGTGAATTTCCTTGCCGGAAAGCTGAAAGATTGCTCTGAAAAAGACCCCTCCAAAACCGAAGTCTTCCTCGTCGAGGGTGATTCCGCTGGTGGCTCTGCTCAGACCGGTCGTGATCGGCAAACTCAAGCGATCTTGCCGCTCAAAGGGAAAATCCTGAACGTTGAGCGCGCACGTTTTGACAAAATGCTGAACTCGCAAGAAATCGGCAACCTTGTCATGGCCCTTGGCACGGGCATTGGCCGCGATGAGTTCAACATCGACAAACTACGCTATCATAAAATCGTCATCATGACGGATGCGGACGTCGACGGCGCGCACATTCGCACGCTGTTATTAACGTTCTTCTATCGTCAGATGCCTGCCCTGATCGAGGGTGGTTTCCTCTATATTGCGCAACCGCCACTCTACAAAGTGGCGCGCGGCAAGTCCGAGGTTTACCTTAAGGACCAAGCCGAGATGGATAACTACCTGATCGAGCAAGGCATCGATGGTGCGATACTGCGTCAGGGCAATGGTGAAGAAATTCTTGGCCAAGATCTACGCCGCATTGTGGAAGAAGCCCGTCAACTCAAGCGCGTTCTTGATGCCTTCCCGACGCATTATCCACGTCACATTCTGGAACAGGCCGCAATTGCGGGTGCCTTTGTTCCGGGCGTCGTCGATCAGGATTTGCAAGGGACCGCAGATCGCGTCGCGGAACGTCTGAACCTTATCGCGCTGGAATACGAGCGCGGATGGCAAGGCCGCATTACGCAAGACCACGGTATTCGCCTTGCACGTATCTTGCGCGGCGTTGAAGAGGTTCGCACGCTTGACGGTCCAATGATGCGTTCTGGCGAGGCTCGTAAAACGGGCAGCTTTACCAAAAGCCTTCAGGACGTTTACAACATGCCTGCAACGCTTGTGCGCAAAGAACGTAATCAGGCAATTTATGGCCCGCTCGATCTACTTTCAGCAATCTTGCAAGAGGGCGAAAAAGGCCTGTCACTCCAGCGTTACAAAGGTCTGGGCGAAATGAACCCGGATCAGCTTTGGGAAACCACGCTAGACCCTGATGCACGCACGCTTTTGCAGGTCAAGATTGACGATGTAGCCGAGGCTGATGATCTCTTCACCAAGCTGATGGGCGACGTGGTTGAACCGCGCCGCGAATTCATTCAGCAGAACGCATTGAACGTCGAGAACCTCGATTTCTAAGTGAAAAAGGTGCGCGATAACTTCGCGCACCTACTTATTAAACAAGACGGGCCACTGCCCCGGCCAGAACCTTCAAACCAGCAACCAAGTCTTCCTCAGCTGTGTCTTCTTCAAAGGCATGGCTGATTCCGTTGATTGAGGGCACAAATAGCATCGCGCTTGGCATCAATGCGGCCACGTTGGTTGCATCATGCAGCGCACCCGACGGCATCGCTCGCCAGTTGTTCGGCGCTTGCACTTCGGCGCTGTCTTCCAGCGCGGCGCGCAAGGCCCCGTCCATCGCCACAGGCTCAAGCCCCAACATCGCGCCAAAGCGTAATTCCATCCCGTGTGTTTGCGTAATCTCGTCAGCGGTTTCACGGATGATCCGCTCCATCCTCTCCAAACGCCCCGAATCGCCATCACGCCATTGCATGGAAAAGGTCACTTTTCCCGGAACGATGGACGAGGCGTTTGGATGCAAACTTACATGCCCAATCGTCCAAACCGTTTGCGGTGTCACCACATTGCGCAGCCGATCATTCAGCAGCGTGTTGAAGGCCGAAAGCGCCTGAAACGCATCGCGGCGCAAAGCCATGGGTGTTGTCCCGGCGTGGTTTTGCTGGCCTACCATGGTGATCTTCATATCACGAATACCGACGATATCCGTGACTACGCCCACCGTTTCGCCCGTGCCATCCATGACCGGACCTTGTTCGATATGCATCTCTATGTAGCCGACAAATCGCTCTGGATCAACAAAGCTTTCGGCCTTACCCGTCATCAACGCACGCGCGTCCGCAAAACGAATGCCATCGCGGTCCGTCAGATCATCCGCAACATGCAGATCAAGCGCACCCGACCAAATGGCACTGCCCGTGGTGACGCCAAAACGCCCCTCTTCGTCCTGAAACGAAACGACAGAAACAGGCGCAAGCCCGTCTTCATGGCGCGCGCGGGCAATCTCCAAAGCCGCCATAACCCCCAATGCGCCGTCAAGCCAACCTCCCTCTGGTTGGCTATCCGTGTGGGAGCCAAGGAGCAGGCTTTCGCCCTCAGCCAGCCCAAAGACCGAACCGACGGGGTCCACATGCACTTGCAAACCGCAGGTTTCCAATTCACCCGCAAGCCATTTGCGTGCTTCGATATCGGCCGCGCTGAATGCGGGTCGTACTACGCCTTTTTCAACGCCCGCCGCACCGATGCTGCGCAGATGATGTAGGCTTGCTAGAAATCTATCGGGGTTCACAGGCATAGTGCTCTCCTTTGCGCCACACGATCATAGAATTCCGGCCCTTTCAACTCATCGCTCAGCCCGTTACATCTTTGCCAATTCAAAGGAACACGCATGGCACAGATCACTTTGGTTCGGCACGGACAGGCCAATTCAGACAGTCAGGACGAACACGGCTATGACAAGTTAAGCCCACTTGGCCACGAACAAGCTGCCTGGTTAGGCGAACACATGCGCGAAACGCATCAAGCGTTTGACAGCGTCTATTGCGGAACGCTCCGCCGCCATGTGGAAACCGCGCATGGCATGCAAGCGCAAGGCTTTGCACCAATCGTGAAGGATGCACGCCTGAACGAGATGGCTTATTTCGATCTGTCCGACGCTTATGAAACAATGACGGGCACAACCACACCCACAACACGCGAAGAGTTCGTCGAGCATATGCCCCGGCTTTTGAACGCTTGGAAAGACGGGCGTTTACGCAACGTGCCCGAAAGCTTTGCAGAATTCGAGGATCGCGTCAGCGCGTCCTTGGAAGATATCGCAGCGCGCTCGGATCGCGCGCTTGTTGTAACGTCTGGTGGTTTGATCGGTATGGTCACACGTCAGGTTCTTGGCCTTGATATCGAGGCCTACGCGCGCATGTGCCTGTCGATCATGAACACCTCGACCCACAATGTTGTGCGCATCGGGCAAAGCCTTGCCTTGACCCAGTTCAACAACATTGCCCATCTGGAGCAGACCGGGCGCCACCACGGGCAAACGCATATTTAAGGGGACCTTGGCATGACACATCTATGGGTACGCGCAGAGCAGCGCGAGAATGAAGAACGCGTTGGTCTCACACCAGAGGGTGCGGCAGCACTGATTAAAGCTGGCGTGCGCGTTACCGTCGAGCAAAGCTCGGTGCGCGCAATTGGCCTCCAAGGTTACAAGGACGCAGGCTGTGACATCGCTGCGGAAAACGCATGGCCTACCGCCCCTAGCGATGCGATCATATTCGGCCTGAAAGAACTGCCAGAGGATGGCACCCCCCTGACGCATCGCCACATCATGTTCGGGCACGCCTTCAAAGGCCAGCCAAGCGGTCGCATCCTGCTGGATCGCTTCAAGGCCGGCGGCGGAACGCTTTATGATCTGGAGTATCTCGTGGACGAAACAGGACGCCGCGTCGCCGCCTTTGGTTATTGGGCAGGCTATGCTGGCGCGGCTGTCACGGTGCGGTGCTGGATCGCACAGCAAAGAAGCAGCATCGCGGGGCCTGTCGGCGTTTTTCAAAGCTCAGCTGCATTGCTCGACGATCTGAAAAGCGAGATTGCGACGGTTAACGCCGCGCTTCCGAACGCTCTGATTATCGGTGCTTTGGGCCGCGTTGGAACGGGCGCTGCCGATCTGCTCGAAGCCTTGGGCATAAGCGTCACAAAGTGGGACATGGCGGAAACCGCAAGCGGTGGTCCTTTTCCTGAGGTTCTTGAGCATGCTCTCTTTCTTAACTGCATCCTTGCTCGCCCGGGAACGCCAGTCTTCGTGCCTGAAACTGCAAAGGCAGCAAATCGCAATCTAACTGTTATTGGTGATATCGCCTGTGATCCTGACAGCGATTTTTCACCTATCAAAGTCTATGATCGCACCACCACTTGGGACGTCCCGGCACTTCGTGTACACGACGCACCGCCGCTGGATGTAACCGCAATCGACAACCTGCCTTCGATGCTACCCGTCGAAAGCTCGCAGGATTACGCAGGCCAACTCTTGCCTTCCCTGCTGACCCTAGGCAGTCTCCAAACAGGCGTTTGGGCAAGAGCCGAAAACACGTTTCAAGATCACCTTTAGAAGGACGAGCAACATGACAATCCATTGGTGCGGCACCGGCCTATCGGCCATTCCCGGTTTGCGTCGTTTGATCGAAGCGGGCCATGAAGTCACGGTTTGGAACCGGACCATTGAAAAGGCCCAAGACGCCGTCGGTGATCTAACACAGCGCATTCAGTTATTCGACATCGACGCCTTGTGCGCCGAATTGCAGGCGGGCGATATCGTCGTTTCCATGCTTCCCGGCGAATGGCATGTGCCGCTAGCCGAAATGGCTATCGAAAAGGGCGCGCATTTCGCAAGCTCCTCCTACATCGCGCCGGAAATGCGCGCGCTTGACGCAAAAGCACGTGGCGCAGGCGTTGTTCTATTGAATGAAATCGGTCTCGATCCGGGGATCGACCATCTTATGGCGCATCACCTTGTTGAGAGTTATCGCGCAAGCGAGGCATTCGATCCTTCGGCCGAATTGTCCTTTATTTCCTATTGCGGCGGCATTCCAAAACACCCCAATCCATTCCGCTATAAATTTAGCTGGTCCCCATTGGGCGTGCTAAAAGCGCTACGCTCCCCGTCCAAGTCCATACGTGATTTCAAAGAACTGGATGTATCGCGCCCTTGGGATGCGATTAGCCACTACATGGCTCCCCTGCCCCTACCCGAAAGTTTTGAGGTTTACCCGAACCGCGACTCCCTGCCTTTTTTGGGGCAGTACCATTTCGATCCGTCATGGAACGTCAAAGAATTCGTGCGCGGCACAATGCGACTGAATGGTTGGGCCGAAGCCTGGTCGGGTGTTTTTGCGGAGATCGAAACACTTGAAGGTCCAGGTGGCGATGCGCGACTGAAAGAAATGTCCGATCAGTTCTGGGCCGACAACGCCTATGATGAAGGCGAACCCGATCGTGTTGTCCTGTGTGTTGCGCTGAAAGCCGAAAAGGACGGCAAAGCTATATGGCACCAAACTTATGTCATGGATGCTTGGGGGGACGCGAACGGCACTGCGATGGCACGGCTTGTTTCAATTCCATTATCCATTGGCATCGAAGCCGTGCTGGATGGCAAGATCAAAGCAGGCGTCAGCGCTGCAACAGATGATCCCAAGTTGCTACCAGTATGGTTGGCCGAAGTCGGCAAACTGGCGCAGCACATGACGATCGTCGATCACACCTGATTGGCCATCACATTAGATCGTTCTCAAGCTCGACCGCTGAAATATTCAGTGCGTCGAGCGCCGTTTCCAAATGATCCGAAAGATGTGGCGTCCCGATTAGATAGTCCGCGGTTGGCGTGCTCGCCTCGGCGGTTGCCATCGCTATGGCCTCATCTAGTTCTTCGGCATCATAGCTACCGCGCCCAATCCACATCAACGCAACCAATTCGGCCTGTTCATCAACCCCGAGTCGGTCCACAAATGCTCTGAATTCGCCTTCAGCTCGATCCAACTCTCTTGCAAGAACAATGACTTGAGCGACCTTTGTTGCACTGATTTCCATGGCTTCCTCCATCTGTCCAGATAGCATCAGCTTGTCACGCCGCAGCGGGCGTTACCTTGATCTCACGCAAACGCTTAGGGCTTAGGCGCGACGATAGGGACGACCGTTGTATCAGGCTCCGGGGCAAGTTCCTCGAAGTCAAAGTTGTCCAGACGCCGCGCACGTCGCCCAGCTTTGTCAGAGCTGATTTTGATCTCGGCAATG
>NZ_JBAUHO010000392.1:0-4656 GCF_049680325.1 Planktotalea sp. | reverse complement strand
ATCCGAACATGCTGGTCAATGGCGCTGGTGGTATCGCCGTAGGCATGGCAACCAATATCCCGCCCCACAACCTTGGTGAAGTGGTCACTGCGACCCTTGCTTTGATCGACAATCCCGACCTGACAACCGAAGAGTTGATCGAGTTTATCCCGGGACCTGACTTTCCGACAGGTGGCATCATGTTGGGCCGTTCTGGCGCGCGCAAAGCCTATCTTGAGGGACGCGGCTCTGTCGTGATCCGCGCTAAGACGCGGGTCGAAGAAATTCGCAAAGATCGTTATGCCATCGTTGTCGACGAGATCCCCTATCAGGTGAACAAATCCTCGATGATCGAAAAGATCGCCGAACAGGTCCGTGACAAAAAGATCGAAGGCGTGGCCCACGTTCAGGATGAAAGCGACCGCAATGGTGTGCGCGTTGTTGTCGAGCTGAAGCGCGATGCAACAGCCGAAGTCGTATTGAACCAGTTGTTCCGCTTCACGCCGATGCAGACCTATTTCGGCTGCAACATGCTGGCCTTGAATGGTGGACGCCCCGAAACACTGACGCTTCGCAAATTTCTTACCAGTTTCATAGACTTCCGCGAGGATGTTGTTGCGCGCCGCACGGCGTTCGAGCTGCGTAAAGCACGCGAACGCAGCCACATTCTGTGTGGTTTGGCTGTGGCTGTTACCAATGTCGACGAGATCGTCGCGACGATCCGCTCTTCTGCCGACGCCGCGGAAGCGCGAGAGAAGTTGATGACGCGCCGTTGGCCTGCGATGGCGATTGCCGAATACATCAACCTGATTGATGATCCGACCCATAAGATGAACGATGACGGCACCTATAACCTGTCTGAAACCCAGGCCCGCGCTATCCTTGAATTGCGCTTGCAACGCCTGACACAGATCGGCGTAAAGGAAGTCACCGACGAACTTAAAGAACTTGCTGCAAAGATCAGAGAATACTTGGAAATTCTGGGTTCGCGAGAGCGTATCATGGGTATCATTTCAGACGAGCTGAAAGAAGTTCGCGAGAAATTCGCAGTAGATCGCCGTACCGAGATCGTTGACTGGTCTGGCGATATGGAAGACGAGGATCTGATCGAGCGCGAGGATATGGTCGTGACCATCACCTCGGGCGGATATATCAAACGGACCCCCCTTGCCGATTTCCGCGCGCAGCGCCGTGGCGGTAAAGGTGTCGCCGGTATGCAGACCAAAGACGAGGACGTTATCACGACGCTCTTCGTGGCTAACACGCATACGCAGCTGCTGTTCTTCACCACGGACGGGATGAGCTACAAGCTTAAGACATGGCGTCTTCCGCTGGGCGGGCGCACCGCCAAGGGCAAAGCAATCGTCAATATCCTGCCGATCCCGACCGGCGTTTCCATTGCCGCGATCATGCCCGTGGACCGCGACGAAAAAGACTGGGACGATCTTCAGGTGGTCTTTGCGACCTCTGCAGGCACTGTGCGCCGCAACAAGCTGTCCGATTTCACCAACGTCATGCGCAACGGCAAGATCGCAATGAAGTTCGAGGGCGAACACGAAGGCACCACATTGATTGATGCGCGCATTGCGTCGCACGATGATGATGTGATGCTGGTGACAAACTCCGGCCGCGCAATCCGCTTCCGCGCGACAGACGTGCGTGTCTTCAACTCGCGCGCCTCTGTCGGTGTGCGCGGGATCAAATTGCAGGGCAATGATAAGGTTGTGTCTATGTCCGTGATCCACCACTTCGAGGCGACTTCGGACGAACGTGCCGCCTACCTCAAGATGCGCCGCGCGATGGCGGGGCTTGCGGATGATGCTGAGCTGCCTGATGAAGAAGAAGGCGATGCAAATACGCAGCTGGCGCAAGAACGCTATGCAGAGATGTCCGCGATCGAGAACCTTATCCTGACGATCACCTCTGGCGGCGCGGGCAAACTGTCCTCCTCGCACGACTACCCGCTACGGGGTCGCGGCGGTATGGGCGTCACGGCGATGGACAAGGCGATGCGCGGCGGCGAGGTTGTGGCCTCCTTCCCCGTGGAACTTGACGATCAGATCATGCTCGCCACCTCCAAGGGCCAATCGATCCGCGTGCCCGTGGAGGGGATTTCCTTCCGCTCGCGTTCGGCTGGCGGCGTGAAGGTGTTCAATACTGGCAAGAACGAAAGCGTCGTGTCCGTTGCGCGCATCGCCGATCAGGGCGATGATGACATCGAAGATGCAGAGATCATCGCGGATGACAGCACAGCCGACGAATAAGGAAAGAAGCAGATGAAACAGGTCCCCAAATCCACGACCGACGATGCGCTTATTCAGGAATTTCTGAACAAGGGCGGCGAAGTCAAAAAGGGTAAAACCAAACCGATGAAGCCCGAGCTTGGTATTTCCAAGAATGTGTGGGGTCAAACGCTGACCAAAGACGAGAAAGACGCGCGGGATAAGAAGTAAGGCCACCGCCAAGATTTATCTGGAATTTGCGAAATGGGCGGAACCATTCGTGGGCTAATGGCTTTGGCACTTAACAGTGGTTATCGGAGTTTTCGCTCACACTTGCATCGCTCAAAACTCCAACGGTAGTTAGACTCATGTCCAATCTTTCTTCTCGTCCCCGCACCCCCGACGAAGCGCATGCTGTAGCGATCTATCAGACGCTTATGTCAAGCCCGTCCAGCGCTTGGAAAGAAACACGCCTTGCTTTAAAGAACTTTCCTCAAAGCGAGCGAGTTCAGTTCGTTGCTGGGCTGGTTCAAATCGCGCGTGGTAAGAAAAACGAAGCCCGCATGCACTTCGCCAAAGCAATCAAGCTAGGTACTGCAACGCCTGAGGCCTATATCAATCTCGCCCAGCTTTCGGCCGAAACCGGAAAACTGACCTATGCAATCGATACGCTAGATCGCGCAGATGCAAAGTTTGGCGATACGTTGCAGCTTTTGTTGACACGCACTACTGTTTTCCGTCTGTCGGGCGATCCCGCGCATGCCTTGGAGGCAAGTAACAAAGCCATAAGCACCTACCCGGAATCACCTGACGTATGTTTCGTGCATGGGCTCGTTCTTGCGGAAAATGGACTTTTGCTTGATGCAATCGACGCGTTAGAAATATTGACGACTACGCATCCAAACCATGTAGATGGGTTGCTGAAGCTTGGCCATTTTTATGCCTTTTCCAACCAGACAGATAACGCGCTCGCGATCTCAAAGCGGGCGTATGAATTAGACCCTTCACGAGATGAAGCGATCGAAAACCTCGCGGCGCGCAAACGCGAAAGCGGCGACTTCGAAGGGTCCTCAAAGCTCTTTTGGCAACTCGCAAAGTCAACGCCCGCCTTTGCCCCAGAAGCCTATTCACAGCTTGCCGATATTGTAGGACTGTCGGAGCTAACTCCGCTCAAACAGGCGATAGAAGCCTGTAAAGTACGTGCGCCAGAAGATCGCGCGCAGCTCGATTTCGCCCGCGCTGGTGTTGCCAAACGTTTAGAGCACTACGAGGCCTATGAGGCCTCTATCACCCGGGCAAACCGCGTAATGGCTAAGGTGCGCCCCTACGATGCTGCGCAGGACGAAGAACGTCACACCCGTGTTCTTGAGCAGTTTCGCACAGATACATCGGCGATAGAAATAGATCACTCGTTGCCCGCAAAACCGATTTTTATCATGGGCTTACCACGTTCGGGAACAACACTTCTAGAGCGCATGCTCACTATGGCGCCAGAGGTTTCGGGACTCGGCGAGGTCGCCCTGATAAACCGCTGGATTGCGCAGGGCCTGTGCGCCTCGAATACTCTCAACGGTGAACTCTACAAATTGCGCAAAGAGTATGCGCGATTCCAAAATTGCATCGGGGCAGCAACTTGGACCGTTGATAAAATGCCTTCCAACTACATGAATATTGGTTGGATAAAGAGAGCATTTCCAGAAGCCAAACAGATTGTATTACGCCGTGACCCTAAGGATTTGGCGCTTTCGATTTTCGAGAACTATTTTGATGACCCAGGTCAGAACTTCTCCTTTGAAGAAACGCGAATTCAAGCGCGGTTCGCGTTGTTTGAAAAAACGCTTATGGATTGGAAAGACCTTGGTTTGGATTTCTTGACAATCAACTACGAAGACCTTGTGTCAGACCCTCAAGAAACGCTCTCGCAGGTTTCAGCGTATTGCGGGCTTCCCTATGATGCTGCAATGCTGTCTCCAGAAACCAATTCCGGCTCGATCAGAACTGCTAGCAGCGTCCAAGCACGACACGGCATTTCGCAATCCAGTGTTGCACGTTGGAAGAAAACACCAAACCTGTTGCCTCGGATTTTTGCGAGATAGCGCCTTATGGGCGGAACCATTCGTGCGCTAATGGCTTTGGCACATAACAGGCATTATCGGCAAAGAACCAGTCGCAATGATGTACAAACTTAGGGGCAAACCAAAGACTTATACAGTAAAACTTTTTCAAGTATCCAATCATTAACAACTGACTGACTTATACGGCGTTCATCGGATATATTCGACGGCTTTTTAAAGAAAAAGGTAGCAATCCTTGATGTACTGTCGGGCTTCGAGAAAAGGGCAAAATCCGAAAGAGCAAAATCTCTCGAGGCTTCTGTTTTCTCGTGTAAATGCTCCAAAACGATAGAACTTCGTTCCTCAACTACAGCAGAAAATTGATCGCCCAAATGAAAGAG
>NZ_JBAUHO010000391.1:0-2322 GCF_049680325.1 Planktotalea sp. | reverse complement strand
CCTGAAGGGCGAGATGAGCCTTGTCGGACCGCGCCCGGTGCCTGCGGAAGAATTACACCGCTACGGCACGCTTCAGGGGTATTCTCTGGCCCTGCGCCCCGGTCTTACGGGGCTTTGGCAGGTGTCGGGGCGCAACGCGCTGCCCTACGGCGCGCGCGTTGCCCTTGATGCGCGTTACGGCGGGCAACTGTCTTTTGTGCAGGATGCGCGCATTTTGCTGGCCACCTGCCGCGAGGTCTGGCGCATGTCGGGCCGTTAACGCCGCGCCGAAATGTTTCGCGCGCGAAACATTTGTGGTGCTAACAAGACTCTGGCAAGGGCATTATTGCCCGTTGTCATAGCCCTTCGGGTTTCTGCTTTGCCAATTCCAGCTTGACTGGCACATGTCCGCTACATCGTATTTTGCCTGCCAGCCCAAGATGCGTTTCGCCTTGGACACATCCGCGACGCTGCTGGCAACATCGCCTGCGCGCCGCTCTGTGATGCGGTAGGCGATTGCTTTGCCGCAGGCTTGCTCAAAGGCATGCAGCATTTCCAGCACGGTGGTGCTGCGTCCTGTGCCGATGTTGAAAACGTCGCAGCCTTTCACGGTGGCCGCGTACTTCAATGCGGCCAGATGGGCGCTGGCGAGGTCTTCGACATGGATGTAATCGCGCGCACCGGTGCCGTCAGAGGTGGGGTAATCCCCGCCAAACACCTGTAGCCGGGGCAGGCTGCCTGCTGCGACGCGCGCGATAAAGGGCATCAGATTGTTGGGAATGCCGACAGGGTCTTCGCCGATGTCGCCCGACACATGGGCCCCCACGGGATTGAAATAGCGCAGGATCGCGGCGCTGGCGTCAGAATTCGCGGCGGCCCAATCGCGAATGATCTCTTCGATGAACTGCTTGGTGCGCCCATAGGGGTTTACGGCGCCAAGGGGGTCTTCTTCGGTGAAGGGTGCCGCCTTGGCAGGGTCATAGACCGTGGCCGAGGAGGAAAACACGATGTTGCGGCATCCTACCGCGTCCATCGTTTCCAAAAGGGCAATGCTGCCGGCGATGTTGTTCTTGTAATAGCTCAGAGGTTTTTCCGAGGATTCCCCGACCGCTTTGAGGCCCGCGAAATGGATCACTGCATCGGGTTTGGCCGCGCGCATTGCGGTTTCCAGCGCTGCGCGATTGCAAATATCGCCCTCAACACTGGACAGATCGGATTGCGCCAGCCGCTTCACCCGTGCCAGCGCCACTGGCGAGCTGTTGGAGTAGTTGTCAAACGCCGTGACCTCGGCGTTCTGGCGCAGCAGCTGCACGAGAGTGTGCGAGCCGATAAATCCTGCTCCGCCAGTAACAAAAACACGCATGTGGGCAATCCTGTGATGCGGCGCTGCTTTACGCCTGTTCGCTCTGCCCTCGTTAGCATTCCAAGAGGGCGCGTTTCAATCGCATTGCGGGACGTTGCCGCGGGGAAATGTTTCGCGCGCGAAACATTTATGGGGCTTGGGGCCTTGCCAAACTTTTGCCCAACCCCGAGTCTATGAGTGAACCCCAGACAGGCTAGGGCAGATGTTATGATTACACCGGTTATTCTCGCAGGGGGCAGCGGCACGCGGCTTTGGCCGCTGTCGCGCAAAAGCTATCCCAAACAATTTGCCGATCTGGGCCAGCCCGATACGCTGTTTCAGGCCACGGTCAAACGGCTGACAGGGCAGGGATTTCGCCGCCCCGTTTTGCTGACCTCGGAAGATTATCGTTTTATCGTGACCGAACAGATGGGCGGGGCAGGGGTCCTGCCCGAGGCGGTCTTTATCGAGCCCGAGCCGCGCGACACTGCACCCGCTGTGTTGGTGGCTGCGCTGTTCCTGCATGGGATTGATCCTGACGGGTTGATGCTGATTGCGCCCGCCGATCATGCGATTCCCGATAGCGCGGGCTTTCGCGCCGCGGTAGAGGCCGCGCGCGGCGCTGCGCAAGGCGGCGCGATCGTCACCTTCGGCATCACGCCGGATCGCCCGGAAACGGGTTATGGCTATCTGGAACTGACGGGCGCGGATCATCCCGAGGGCGCGCCAGAGCCGCTGAAGGCCTTTGTCGAAAAGCCAAATGTTTCGCGCGCGAAACAAATGATCGCGTCCGGGAATTTCCTGTGGAACGCAGGTATCTTTTTAGTCTCTGTAAAGGCGATGAGAGACGCATTTCAGCGTCACGCCCCCGAGATGATCGCCCCTGCCCAAGCTGCATTGGACGGGGCCGAACAGGACCTTGGCTTTCGCCGTCTGGACGGGGCGGCCTTCGGGCAGATCGAAAAGATTTCGCTGGATTATGCGATCATGGAAAAGGCCGA
>NZ_JBAUHO010000390.1:0-3351 GCF_049680325.1 Planktotalea sp. | reverse complement strand
CGACAACCACCTGACGCGGTGCCAGCCAGAAGGGCAGTTTGCCTGCGTGGCTTTCGATCAGGATTCCGATGAAGCGCTCAAATGATCCAAGGGTCGCACGGTGCAACATAACCGGGCGGTGCTTGTCCCCATCCGCGCCGATGTAGTTGGCATCGAGACGTTCTGGCAGAACGAAGTCTACCTGATGCGTGCCGCACTGCCAGTCACGGCCAATCGCGTCGGTCAGAACGAATTCCAGTTTCGGGCCGTAAAAGGCACCTTCGCCGGGGTTGAGTTCAGGCTCGATCCCCGCCGCGCGGGTCGCGGAGAGCAGGGCGGCTTCGGCCTTGTCCCAAACTTCGTCAGATCCCGAACGCTTTTCAGGGCGATCGGAAAACTTGACCGAGAATTCTTCAAATCCGAGATCTTTGTAGACCGATGAAAGGAAGTTGATGAATTCGGCTGTTTCCGCTTCGATCTGATCCTCGCGGCAGAAGATATGCCCGTCGTCTTGGGTGAAGCCACGCACGCGCATGATGCCATGCAGCGCGCCAGAAGGTTCATAGCGGTTGCAAGAACCGAACTCGGCCATGCGCAAAGGCAGATCACGGTAGGATTTCAGGCCTTGGTTGAAGATCTGAACGTGGCAAGGGCAGTTCATCGGCTTGAGAGCGTTCACAGCCTTCTCGCGTGCATGCTCTTCGTCGACTTCAACGATGAACATATTCTCTTGGTATTTTTCCCAATGCCCAGACGCTTCCCAAAGCTTGCGATCCACCACCTGCGGTGTGTTCACTTCGACATAGCCACCCGCGTCCTGCTTGCGGCGCATGTAGTCTTGCAGTTCGGTGTAAATGCGCCAGCCATTCGGGTGCCAGAAGATCTGGCCGGGGGCCTCTTCTTGCATGTGGAACAAGTCCATCTCGCGGCCCAGCTTGCGGTGATCGCGTTTCGCGGCCTCCTCAAGCATATTCATATGCGCCTTGAGTTGTTCCTTGTTCAGAAACGCACAGCCGTAAATCCGCTGGAGCATTGCGCGATCACTATCGCCGCGCCAATAGGCCCCTGCGATGCTCATCAGTTTGAAACTGTCACCCGGCACTTGGCCCGTGTGCTGCAAGTGCGGACCACGGCACAGGTCCTGCCAATCGCCATGCCAGTACATGCGCAAGGGCTCGTCGCCCGGAATGGCGTCGATCAACTCGACCTTATAAGGTTCACCATTGTCCTCATAGTGCTTCACCGCACGGGCGCGATCCCAGACTTCGGTGCGCACTTCCTCGCGGGAATTGATGATCTCTTTCATCTTCTTTTCGATCACGCCGAGGTCTTCTGGTGTGAACGGCTCTTTGCGATCAAAGTCGTAGTACCAGCCGTCTTTGATGACAGGACCGATGGTAACTTTGACATCCGGCCAAATCTCTTGCACCGCGCGCGCCATAATGTGCGCAAGGTCGTGGCGCACCAATTCTAATGCTGGCGCTTCGTCTTTCATGGTGTTGATGGCAATTGCGCTATCGGTCTCGATGGGCCACTGCAAATCCCAATGCGCGCCATTTACTGTCGCGCTGATCGCTTTTTTGCGAAGAGAGCTGGAAATGTCGGCAGCAACGTCAGCAGCGGTAACACCACTTGGGTATTCGCGCGCGTTGCCATCGGGGAAAGTAAGGGTGACGTTAGCCATATTGGCACTCCTCGTCAGTTTGGCGCCTACGAAAGCGCCCGGTTGCGGGTTATGTGTTCGGGGTTAAATGACCATCGGGCAGGCAACTGTCAAGAAGCGCAATTGAGGCTTTGCGCATGGGTCGCACTTGTGCATCTATGCGTGTTCAAGCCTGAAGGAGTACCCCATGAGCGAGCCCCTGTATTTGACGACGCCGCAAGGGCGCAAAATTGCCTACCACAAAACGGATGGGGCAGGGCCATGTGTCGTGTTTCTTGGTGGTCTGAAGTCCGACATGGAAGGTACCAAGGCAATCCATCTGGAGGATTGGGCGCTGGCAAAAGGGCGTGCATTCCTGCGCTTTGATTATTCGGGGCATGGACAAAGTTCGGGGAAGTTCACCGATGGTTGTATTGGCGATTGGGCTGAAGATACTGCCGCAGTGCTGAATTCAGTTGCCAGCGGGCCTTTGCTTCTTGTCGGGTCTTCTTTGGGCGGGTGGCAATCGCTACTTGCAGCGCGGCGCATTCCCGAGCGGATTATGGGGTTGGTCACAATCGCGGCTGCGCCCGACTTTACGGAAGACAGCATGTGGGCGGGCTTCACCGATGCCCAAAAAGAAGAGCTTGTGAGCGCGGGGCAAGTCGCTTTGCCCTCCGAGTATGGCGAGCCCTATATCATCACCAAACGCATGATCGAGGACGGCCGCACGCAACTGGTTTTGCGCGAGCCTCTGGAACTCCCTTTCCCGACCCGCTTTTTGCAGGGCACCGCTGATGCGGACGTGAACATGTCCGTCGCGCTGCGGTTGCTCGAACATGCCAACGGATCGGACATGCGCCTTACGCTGGTAGACGGGGCGGACCACCGCTTTTCTGATAACGCATGTCTCGCCTTGATCGAGCAATCGGTTGAGGATGTGCTCAACGTAGGGGAGGCTGCGTAATGCGGATACTTTTCAAATGGATCATGCGATTGCTATTGCTGATTGCCTTGCTTGTTGCGCTCTTGTTTTTCTTCGGGCCGCGCGAGGTGGTCGATCTTGATGTTTCCTTTGACGAAACAAGGATCGGACCAAATGTGAATGCTTATCTCCAAACGGTTGAGGCGCGTTTTGATGACATCGTGGAGGGCACTCAAAAGCGCGTCATCTGGGCAGGTGCGCCAGAGACGAAAACACCTGTCTCTGTGCTGTATGTCCATGGCTATTCGGCCACGTCCGAAGAAATCCGCCCTGTGCCTGACAGGCTTGCGGCAGCGCTGGGCGCGAACCTGGTGTTCACGCGATTGTCGGGGCACGGTCGCACGGGTGAGGCCATGGCAGAGCCGACAGCCGCCGATTGGATGCGTGACACGTTAGAGGCACTGGCCATCGCGCGGGCCGTGGGCGAGCGCGTTATCGTCGTGTCCACCTCGACAGGTGGCACATTGGTGGCCGCGGCGGCGCTGCGCGAGGATGCGATGGAGAACGTTGCAGGCGCGATTTTCGTCTCGCCCAATTTTGCGATCAATTCACCAGCAGCCGTGATCCTGACATGGCCCGGCGTGCGCTGGTGGGGGCCATTGGTTGCGGGTGCGCAGCGCAGTTTCGAGACGCTGAATGAAGGTCATGAAAAATACTGGACCAACAGCTATCCAACCGTCGCCCTGATGCCGATGGCGGCCTTGGTCAAAGCGGTTGACGGGCTTGATCTGGGCATGGCCAAGGT
>NZ_JBAUHO010000389.1:0-3336 GCF_049680325.1 Planktotalea sp. | reverse complement strand
TCCTTGGCCCGATCCTGGGTCCCATCTTTGTCGATCTTGGCGTCCACCCCGTGCATTTCGCCATCATCATGAGCGTGAACCTGACCGTCGGCCTTGCCACGCCGCCTATGGGCCTTGTGCTGTTCGTGGCCAGCTCCGTGAGCGGCGAACGGGTCGAAGCTATCGCCCGCGCCATCATACCATTCCTTTTGGTCGAAATATTCGTGATCTTCCTTATCACTTATATTCCGGCCATTTCGATGACGATCCCCCGCCTGACGGGGTTCGTGAATTAACTAAAAACACCAACTGGGAGAACCAAAAACATGATAAAATCCTTGACCAAAACGCTGCTTGCAGCAGGGCTTATTGCGGCGAGCTCCATCGCAGCAAGCGCCGCGGATTATACGATCCGCGCGACGGCAAACTCGAATGAAAACGACGAAGACTATGACGGTCTGGTCGTCTTCAAGAACTACGTCGAAGCCGCGTCTAACGGCGCAATCGAAGTCGAACTGTTTATCGGCACGCAGCTTTGCTCCAAAGGTGCAGAATGCTTGCAGGGCGTGGCAGATGGTTCGATCGACGTCTACATCTCCACATCCGGCGGCGCAGCGGGCATCTTCCCTTATGTACAGGTCCTTGACCTGCCCTACCTGATGGCGGATGACCGCGTTGCAGAAGCCGTGCTTCAAGGCGATTTCACGCGCAAAATGCGTGACATGGCGCTTGAATCTTCCGGCGGCAAAATCCGCTTGATGACAGTCGGCAACACCGGCGGGTGGCGCAACTTCGCCAATACAAAACGCCGCGTGGCCAACCCCTCCGATATGGAAGGGCTGAAAATCCGCACGGTCGTCGCGGACCTGCCGCAGGAATTGGTCAAAGCGCTCGGTGCCTCCCCGACGCCGATTCCATGGCCAGAACTGTTCACATCGTTCCAGACGGGCGTTGTTGAAGGCTCCAAAAACGGTATCACCGACATCATGGGCATGAAGTTCCCTGATGCGGGTCTGAAATATGTCACGCTGGACGGTCACGCCTACATGGGTGCGCTCTGGTGGATGAGCAACGACAAATTCATGGCGATGCCAGAAGACATGCGCGCCGTTGTGGTCGATGGCTTCTACCAGCTTCAGCAAGCGACGTTCGCGTCCCCTAAGCGCAAGTCGATTGCTGCCTATGAAGAGTTCGTCGCAGGTGGCGGCGATCTTTATGTGCCAACACCCGCCGAAAAGGCCGCTTTCAAAGAAGCCGCTGCACCAGTCTATGACTGGTTCAAAGGCAATGTAGATGGCGGCGAGGTGATCTTTGATGCTTTGACAAGCGCGGTTGCAGAGGCAGAAGCCTCCATCAACGCGGGCCGGATGGCAGACATCAAATAAGACCTGAAACCTGATCGAAAGTATCCCCGTCGGAGCCTCTGGCGGGGATATTTCATTAACGAGAAGACATAGGAGCCTTAACGAGCATTAAGGTTAACGCCCTGTCTTCATTTTGCAAAATAAACTCTCGCGCAAAGCGCGAAACCATGGCTACACTTTATCGAAACGGATACATCCAAACTCGGTAGTCATCGATCAGCACATGCGCTTTTTCAATCTGCTCGGCACTCATCTTCTTCACGACCTCTTCCTGAGAGATCGCAGCGTCGGGATCGCCGCCTATCGCGCTAAGCACATACCACATATAGGCGCGCGTCAGATCGGGTGCGGGCATACCAAGACCGACCTCATAGTACCATCCCACCCCGCTTTGCGCGCCCGGATGGCCCTTCATGGCAGAGCGCAGATACCATTCAAACGCGCGCTCGTAGTCCTGTTCAACCCCAAGGCCCAGCGCGTACATCACGCCGATCAATTCCTCGGCGTCCGCATTGCCAGAGCGGGCCGCGGGCCAGAACGCCTCGCGCGCTTCGACAAAGCGGCCCTGCTCCATAAGATCACGCCCTACTTCGATTTCCGCCATCAGCGGAGAAGCCAGAATTGCCAGCGTCGCCAAAAACTTGCGCATATTGCGCTCCTTGCACTGTTGCCGGGCATTGCGCTGGCAAATGGGTTACCTGCGCCGCTTACCCCCGATCAGTTTCATCCCAGTGATCCGCAAAAGGCAAGGATCGGGCAGTTACTGTTCTATGATAAAATCCTGAGCGGCAATCGCAACATCTCCTGCGGCACCTGTCATCACCACGATCTCGCTGGCGCGGACGGGCTAAGCCTTGGCATCGGCGAAGGTGGCACGGGTGTCGGCGCGAAAAGAACGGCAGGTACTGGCGAGGACCGCATCCGCAAGCGTATTCCACGCAACGCGCCTGCCCTTTGGAATATTGGTCACAAAAGCATCCGCAACCTGTTTCACGACGGGCGGCTGTCCATCTCTGATATCTACGGCAACGGCTATAACTCTCCGGCCGAGGAATGGCTTCCCCAGGGGCTTGATACGATCACGGCGGCGCAGGCCCTGTTCCCATTGACGGCGCAATTTGAAATGGCGGGCAATCCCAAAGAGAACCAGATCGCTGGCGCGGTGCATGACCGCATCGATGCTGCCTGGCCGATCATTGCCAAGCGCGTGCGCGTGATCCCCGAATATGCCGAATTGTTTACAAACGCCTTTGCGGATGTTCAAACGGCCCAGGACATCCGCATCACCCATATCGGCAACGCTCTTGGGGCTTTCATAAATTCCGAATGGCAAAGCTATCAAAGCCCGTTCGATGACTTCCTGAACGGCGGAGCGGCGCTCTCGGCGCAGGCTGTCGCAGGCATGCAGCTGTTTTACGGCAAAGCCAATTGCGCCAGTTGTCATTCCGGTCCGCTGTTTAGCGATCAGAACTTCCATGCGCTGTCCCTGCCTGCCTTCGGCCCCGGCCGCACACGCAGGTTTGATCCGATAGCGCGGGATGTGGGGCGCATGGGCGAAAGCGATCAATTGGAAGATGCCTATCGCTTCCGAACCCCCTCGCTTCGCAATGTCGCGCTTACCGCCCCCTATGGGCACAATGGCGCATTCCGCACGCTGCCCCAGATTATCCGTCACCACGCAGATCCGCTCGCCTCCAAGTCCAGCTGGACGCGCGATATGGCGCAACTTCCCGATGCCTCATGGCTCGAGGCGATAGATTTCGTAATCCAGTCGGACAGCCGCGAAATGGCGCGCCAAAATGCGTCGCTCGATATCACACCTGTCGCGCTAACCACCCCGGAAATCGCGGCGTTGGAAGCCTTCCTTCACAGCCTCACAGACAAAAACGCGCTCACGCGCCCTTTGGGCCGCCCGAACAAGGTCCCCTCGGGCCTTCCCTTAGATTAACCGCTGTCTTCTTTGGTCCAAAAATACCTTGGGGGTTCGGGGGGC
>NZ_JBAUHO010000388.1:0-4331 GCF_049680325.1 Planktotalea sp. | reverse complement strand
GGGTATTGGTCCAGTCCCAGCCGTTGAAAACCTGCTTGCGCGCACTGGTCTCAAAATCACCGATTTCGACGTGATCGAAAGCAACGAGGCCTTCGCCGCCCAGGCACTTGCCGTGAACAAGGGGCTTGGCCTTGATCCCGCGAAAGTGAACCCGAATGGCGGCGCCATTGCGCTTGGCCATCCCGTTGGTGCAACGGGTGCCTTGATTACCGTAAAAGCACTTTACGAGCTTGAGCGCATCGGCGGCAAACGCGCGTTGATTACAATGTGCATTGGCGGCGGTCAGGGCATCGCGATTGCGATCGAGGCGCTCTAGAAACAGGCTCTAATCAAGCCGGATGGTCGCGCGCGCTGCGCGGCCATCCCTATCCATGACGGTTAGCTGAACAAAGCCCTGTTCGAACAAAGGTAACTGCGCTTCTCGTGTTTGCACGCTGCGCAAGATCGGCGCGCCATTTGCCATCCATGTAAAGGGTGGGCTGCCGTCGCGCACCTTCACCACGAGACCGGCATCACTTAACGCCAGCCGTGCGCCGTCTGGTGGAAAGGCCATCTTTGGCGCATCGGGTGCCGCTTGAAACACTGCATGTCGTCCCTTGAACCGCTGTAGCGGCAAAGGCAGTGCAGCTGTTTCCAGCAATAGCGTTTCTGGTGGTGGCGGGGGCAAGGGAACAGCCTTGTCAGCGACCAGTCCAACCAGCTCAAACAGGATAGGTGCCGCCAGTTCCCCGCCGAACGCGCCCGGGACGGGCGTGCCGTCTGGTCGGCCGATCCAGACACCCGCAACGTAGCGCCCGTCAAAGCCAATCGACCACGCATCACGATGTCCGTAGGACGTGCCCGTTTTATAGGCCAGACGCATCTGCGCCGCACCGGCAGGCGGCGCGAGCCCAGCAAGGACATGACTGACCTGCCATGCGGAAGATCGGTTCAGGAACGTCTCTTCCTCGTTCAACTTTTTGCCAAACTGCCAAGTTAGTGTCTTTCTCTGGCCACCCTGCGCCAAACCCGCATAGAGCTGCACAAGCCCTTCTAACGATGTGCCGACACCGCCCAAAGCAACAGCCAATCCAGGCGCGCCGCCCGGAACTTCCGCTTGAACACCCGCCTTTCCCAGCGCCGCCATTAGCCGCGCAGGGCCGATTTCCTCGGTCAGCAAAACAACCGGAATGTTAAGGGAAAGCCGCAAAGCTTCATCAACCCGCAACTCTCCGCGAAACTCGCCGTCGAAATTCTGTGGCGCATATCCACCGAACGCGACGGGGCGATCATTAATTAGGCTCGCGGGATGCGCCAAACCTTGGTCAAAGGCCAAAGCATAGACCAGTGGTTTGAGCGTAGATCCAGGCGAGCGCAGCGCGCGCGTCATGTCAATGAACCCTTGCCGCCCCGCATCATCAGAATATCCGCCCGATCCAACATGAGCCAGAATCTCGCCTGTTGTATGATCCGCCAAGACCAGTGCAATCGACAGGTTCTCCGCCTTTCCCTGAATGCTTGCTTTCGCCAGGGCTTCGGCCCGTTCTTGCAAGTTTGCCTTAATAGTAAGGCGATGCACGCCCCTTTCCGGTTCAGCGCGACGCGCACGATCAGACAGGTGTGGCGCAAGCGCGGGAAAAGGCGATCTTGCGTTTGATATTGGCTCCAAATGGGCCGTTTTTGCCTCTTCCAGCGTCACGGTCTTTGTTGCTGTCAAACGGTCCAGAACGACTTGTCGTGCCTTGCGCGCTGTCTTTACATTCGTATCTGGCCGACGCGCTTCTGGTGCTTGGGGCAAAGCCACCAGCAAGGCCGCCTGCGCGGCAGTCAGTCGGTTGGGTTCCTTGCCGAAGTAGCTAAGCGTTGCCGCGCGTACACCTTCAATATTGCCGCCATAGGGCGCAAGCATGAGATAGAGTTGCAGGATTTCATCCTTGCTCAGAACCTGTTCCAATCGCATTGCAACGCGGATCTGGCGCAGCTTTCCGCCCCATGCGCCTGTTCCGCTTTGCTCTAACAAACGCGCGACCTGCATTGTCAGTGTTGAAGCCCCCGAAATGATTTTGCCGTTAGTTAGAGCCTGTTTTGCCGCCCGCACAAGAGCCCGGCTGTCTACACCGCTATGCTCAAAAAACCGTTTGTCTTCGTAAGCGACCAGCATCTTGATAAAGCGCGGATCAACCTGATCTGTCGTGACTGCAAGGCGCCAACGGCCATCTTCAACAGTATAAGCGCGCAATAGAATGCCCGCGCGATCACGTACCTCAACAGAGGTCTCTGGCAATACATTCGGCAGCTTTGTCTGTGTAATCCAAGTGTCAAACGCATCGCGTCCCAGCGCAGCTGTGAACAGCGCAAGGACAAGCGCGAAAAACCCGAAACGGCGCATGGTTTACTCGATCACATTCATTTTGCCCGTGTGTGTATGTGCGCGGTATTGCGGGCGGTACATGTCTTCAACCGACGCAGCAGGATGATGGTAGGTTCCGGGCGACACACCCCGCACGATATAAGCGAGACGGAATGGCTCGCTCCGGCTCCAATCCACGGCCGCCAGAAAACGATCCGATCGAAACTCCGAATAGGTCGCATTGGCGGGCTTAAGCCAATCAAGCGCGCGGATGTCGCCCCCGCGAATGAGATTCGGATTGTCGATCTCAAGTCCCGCAGGGAGTGGATCATTAATCATCAACCGCGATTCACCGCTTTCAAAGGGTGTGACTGTCAGAACCGCGACCAAACGCTCGCCCGTGCGCAGGTTAGGTACGCCTACAGGCTCGCCTTCCAGTGTGAAATATTCACGGGTGATCTTGTAACCATAGCCGCCTTCGTCTGGCGCGATTGCTGGCACACCAAAGGTACTAAGTGTGATGTCCATCGCATTCGCCGAAGTGTTGGTGATTTGAAGCGGAGCTGCGCCACCCTCATAGCGTCGGATCAACGGGCCCGTATTCACCGACCCGTTCACTGTAAAGCCCGCGGCGTTCGGGTTCTCGACCAAAGCATGCGCGGCAAGCAAGGCCCAAGAGGCCTCTTGCGTAGATAGGGAACGCCCCGCGCGCGCGATGCGATCCGAAAGGACCGATGTGTCCACCGTCGCACTTCCCGCCTCTACCGCGAGGGTCAAAAGACCTGCCGCATCACGTAGGTTGGTGCCGAAGTCGGAGCGCCACACACGTGCCTCTTCGCCCATGCGCGGCACCATCAAACGGGCCGCGCGGGCAAACATGGAATCGGCGCGCGTTTGATCGCCGTATGACGCCAAAGCCGCACCAAGCTGGGCAGCCGCCAAAGGCGTCGTAAAGGCCTCTGCCTTTACATCTGCGTAATAGCGCAGATCACCCATGGACGCCGCACCTTCGCGTGCGAGAACCATCAAGGAATAGGCGATGTCTTCACCGCCCTCATCAAAGTCGGGCGCATAGTTGATACGGTTGCGCAGGTTATCCATTGCAATACGGAAGGCGAGATTTGGAACCTCATAACCTTGCGACTTGGCGCGCGAAAGAAAATCACTGACATATGCGTCCAGCCAAAACTCGCCTGAATCGGGCCGCCATAGGCCGAAGGCACCATTGGAAGATTGCCGTGTAAGCACCTGCGCAATCGCCTGATCCACGCGGGTTTGCACGGTTTGGCGCGTGTTCAGGCCCATTGCCTCGGCAACCTCGTCGAAATAAAGCAGCGGCAACGCGCGCGACGTGATCTGCTCTGTGCAGCCATATGGATAGCGATCCAAAGCCTGCAAAAGTCCTGGTGCGTTCAGCTTAGATAGTGGGCCAGCGGCAAGCACGGCTGAACCAGTGCCTCCCTTGAAATCAGCGAACACCGCGTCGTCCAAAGTAAAGGTTGCACCACCTGCAACGCTGATCCGGCGCACTTCGCTGATCTCGGGGTCATTGGCGCGAACGGGCAGGGTTAACTCCTGCGTCAGTTGCTGACCATCTGGTGTTGTCAACGCGATACGAAGCGAATGATCGCCAACACCAGAGGCCAAGATTGGCACAGTTAGTGTCTGTTTTTGCAACTCGCCAATCGTCAGTCCCGAAGGAATTGACGCAGCATCCAAAGCAATTCCATTGGCAGAGATATCAAGGCCCACGCGTCCGCTTGGCCCTGTGGCGTGGACGACTTCGATCAGCGCGGTTGATTGATCGCCCGGCGCAAGGAAACGCGGCAACGAAGCGGTGACAACGATGGGGTCACGTACCAGTACATCTGCTTCGGCTTGGCCAATTCCTGTGGCGGACCAAGCAACTGCCATCAGGCGCACAGTACCGTTGAAGGCGGGCATGTCGAAGCTGACATTCGCATTACCATCTGCCCCAACCGTGACGAGACCAGAGAAATAG
>NZ_JBAUHO010000387.1:0-4981 GCF_049680325.1 Planktotalea sp. | reverse complement strand
CGTCAAAACCGTTGTGGCTTAGGCAGACGACAAGCTCTGCGCCATTTGCACGGACTTCATCGACCATTTCCTGCATGCGCTCATCGCGGATACCAAAGGAGTATTCCGGGAACATCCAGCCCGGGTTAGCGATTGGCATATAAGGGAAGGCCTGACCGATAACCGCGATCTTAACGCCGCCCCGCTCGAAGAACTTATAGGGCGGAAACAGTTCTGTCGGTTCGTCCCATTCCGCATCAAAGATGTTCTGGCCGAGCGCCGCGAACGGCAGGCCTTCAACTATTTCGTTCACGCGATCAGAGCCAAGCGTAAATTCCCAGTGGAATGTCATAGCGTCGGGCTTGAGCGCATTCATCACGTTGACCATGTCCTGGCCTTCGGTTTTGTAGCATGTGTAGCTGCCGTGCCATGTATCGCCGCCATCCAGCAGCAGTGCATCAGGGCGATCTGCACGAATGGAATTCAGAACAGTCGCAACGCGGTCCAGACCGCCAACGCGGCCATAGGCCTGCGCAAGCGAAGTGAAATCATCATAGCTCAAAGCATAGGCCGAATGGCTCTTGTCCTCGATGCCGTAGAGTTTACGGAACTCCGCGCCCGTCACATGGGGCACTGCCCCCTTGTTAGAACCAACGCCGATGTTGATCTCTGGCTCGCGGAAATAGATCGGTTTCATCTGCGCGTGGATATCGGTGATATGCATCAACGTGACATTACCAAACGTGTCGAAATCCAGCAGCTTGTCCTGCGTCATTGCCTGCTGCGCCCCGAGACGGGCCCAGTTGCCAAAGCCAGACGCGCCATAGAGCGCAGATGCGGCCATTGAGACTTGCAGAAAATCGCGGCGAGAAATCATTTGGGAGGGCCTTCTTGATGGCGCATACATATGCGCATTTTTGAATGGATTAAGTGCGAAAAACCCCGCCAGCCAAAAGCCGACGGGGTCATTCAGATTTAGTTACGAACGGATGGGCCTTCGATGCTCAGACCGTTACCGCGGCTCATGACATAAAGTTCAAGCGCAACAAACTCTTTGCTACCCTCTTTATATGTCTCGGCGCGTGTATCGCGCACGCAGCCTTTAAAGCGGTTGTGGACACCGTTCAGCTTGGCATTCTTCAGACGATAGGCGGGGAAGCCGTTAATCTGGCCTTGGCTCAGGTGGTCCGCACGGATCATCAGGCCATAGCTGTCTTCGTGGCAATTTGCGCAAGACAGATCAAGCTGGCCTGTACGTGTGTAATACAGCTCTTTGCCCATTTCCCATGTGGATTGCGCAGGACCGTCGATTGCGACGTTCACAGGCATGCCACGGGAAACCGAGGAAAGCGCAGCTTCCATGTTGATCGCGGAGCCGCCATCATACTTCCAGGCTTCTGCGCCCATTCGGCTGGTGCGGCAGTCATTGACTTGCATCTGCAACGTGCGCACTTCGCCTGCTGCTTCGTTCCACTTGGGATAGGTCGCTTTCACGCCTGCCATGGAGTCCATGTCGTTATGGCATGATGAGCAAGACTTGCCCTCGCTACCGTCAACAGTATCCCATGCTTCAAGACCTGCTTCCACGAAAACCATGCCTGGATTGTCGAAGTCATCCAACTGCATTGCTTGCGTTTCATCAGAGCGGAAGTGCCAACCGGACATGACCTCGTCCAGCACATCAGACAAATGTGCGGGCGCGGCGGTCTTTGTGACCATCTCCGTTTCACCATTGATAACCATCGTGTCATCATCAGCGTCAGCAACCGCAAACGTCGGAGCCAACATCAATGCAGCGACAGCCGTCATTGCTTTAAAGTTCATTCTTATTCCTCCCTAGCAGGGCCTTGCTGCACGCGCATTCGGCGCAACAAGGTGTCCTGTTATTGCTTGCTGGCTTCAGCCAATCGCAATTTTTTTGCTATCATCGTAGACGTCGCCATCGTCGTCATACCATGTGAACTTGAACTCGCCCTCTTCTGGAACAGTTGCGTCGAACTGAATATAGGGGTTGGTCGAGATTGCAGGTTCCAAAGTCACGTCGATCACGTTCTTACCATTGAAATCGCAGGTAAAACGGTTGATGATCGAGCGCGGGATCTTGTTGCCATCGCTGTCTTTGCGCTGACCGGATTCCATCTTGTGGCTGATAAGCGTTTTAATCGTAATGGCCTCGCCGGCTGCTGCCTTTTTCGGGACCTTGACGCGGGGTTTTACACCTGATGCCATGTTCTTAACTCCTGAAATTTAGCCGCCGCAGCCGCCGATTGTTACTTTTACAGTCGATGCTGCGCGAACAAAGCTGCCATCCGCCATTTTGGCGACTGCAACAACGTCCTGCGTGCCGGCCAGACGAATACGTGTGGAGGCTGACTGGGATGCTGCCAATTCACCGAAGTTGAATTGCGCAACGCCCGGTGTCGGGTTGCCTGCCGCCAAAACCAGAATCGACGTCGCGCCAGGTGCGCTAACTTCGATTGGTACAGTATTACCGTTTTCAGCAATCTCCGGCGCGGTTAGCGTCAAACCACCCTCGCCTACATCCGCGCCGCCTGTGAACGCTGCAATTGCATCGTCCGCCGCAGCATTAACCTGAAATGGAAGTACCGTCAGCGCGGCGGCACCAAGCCCCATCGCCAAGGTATCTCTACGTGAGAACTTCATGTTCATCTCCTTGAAATCCGTCGCTAATTATTCTTTGAGTGTGGCCAAGAACGCCACCACATCTTCGATCTGCTCAGCACTTAGCAGCGGGGTCAGAGCGCCTTCAGCTGCCTTGCCCGTGTAAGCGTTTCCAGGGCGGGTGAAACCATCCACCTTGTAGTAAGCTGGCATCATCGTGCCTTCGAATGTCATTTTCGAATTCGCTAGAATGCCGCGAAGCTCCGCTTCGCTCCAGCGTTCGCCAGCGCCGTCAAGTGCCGGACCAATCTCACCCTGAAACGGAATGTCCGCCAAGGCAGAAACCTGGTGGCAAGCAACGCAGTTACCCTGCCCTTTGTCGCCAACGACCTTCGCGCCTGTTTCGGCGTTTCCGGCAGCGCCAGTTAGTGACATTTCGACCGCACCAGATTCGTCAAATTTGACATCTGCTGGTGCAACCATCTCCGCCCAGCCTGCGCTGCTCAGAGCAATGACACCTGCGACACTTGCTGCCGCTAGTTTATTAATCGTTTTCATAGTCCCTCCCGTCGTGACCATGCTTTGCATGTCTGCATATCGTATGGTTCGGTATACCGTAGTTCACTGCACCGCTTGAACGCAACAACAAATTCGCAAAAGTGAATACCAATCGCACTTGTCGCGCAAGAATATTGCGTGCGCAACCCGTTTAGTCTGTGGATCCGTTGCTTCGCTCCTGAATGCGGCGGGCGTGATAGCGTTGGAAATCCTCCCCGTTATCAAGCTCGTATCGCTTTTCATTCACCCACGTGAACATGTCGAGCGTCGTTCCCTTACCGAAGGCCCCCGGCATGATCGCAACTGCTGCCTGCGGCGTTGCTTTGCCTTCTTCTACGGCCTCGGGCAGGAACATCATCGAGGGCGTAAAGAGAATCCCCCATTTGCGCGCCATGTCTTTTTCGGGCAGCGTTTCGCCATCAAAATCAGTAACTTCGATGTCACCGTGCAGGTTTAATTGCACCACAAAGAAGTTCTCTTTGATGTAGTCGCTCACCACCGCCTGGGAAAACACCTCCTTATGCATCTTGGTGCAGTAGATGCATCCGCGCTGCTCGAAAATGACCATCAGGCGTTTGCCTTCGTCATTCGCCTCGGCCAGATCTTCGCGCAAGTCCTTGAACGTATCGCGCATCCAATCCGTCTTGTGCAGACCGTCGTCACCTATCGTTGCAGCATAGGCGGGCAACGTGAATGCGGCGGTTGCTGCCGCTAGAAAAAACCGTCTCAACATCTTCATTTCCTCCAAGCAATAGCGTTCAATCTGTCAAAGAACGCTTAAAAATCCCAAGCTCTTCAGCCAAGTGTACCGAAGGACGGGAACCATTCAATCATAGCGGCCGCGATAATGTTTACGCTGCCTGTTGCGATCAGGATCGCGAACAGGATCAACATAACACCCATGACTTTTTCAACGTGGCCAAGGTATTTGCGATTACGCCCCATCCACGCCAAAAACGGGCGCGCAAAGAGTGCTGCAACTACGAAAGGTGCAGTCATTCCAAGGCCATAGACCAGCAACAACAGCCCACCGCGCCAGATATCGCCCATGCCCGATGCGATCATCAGGATCGATGCCAGCGCAGGCCCGACGCAAGGCGTCCAGCCAAATCCAAAGGCAAGCCCCATGATATATGCGCCGATCACCGTTGTCGGCTCTGCGGTGCTTTCGATCTTGGCTTCACGGTAGAGAAAGCCGATTTTCATCACACCCAAAAAGTGCAAACCAAAGACGAAAAGCACAGCAGCGGCCACATAGCTTAGCGGCTCCAGCCATTGGCCAAAGGCCTGCCCGATTGCGGTGGCCCCCATGCCCAGCAAAACAAAGATCGTGCTAACCCCAAGCGCGAACATGATGGCAGAAATAACCAAGCGGCGCTGCGCACCCGGCGCAATTTCGCCGTCGCCGCGCAGCTCTGACATAGAGATGCCCGCCATATAGGACAGATAGAACGGAACCATCGGCAAAATGCAGGGCGTAAAGAAGGATAGAAGCCCTGCAAATGCGGCCCCCGCAAATGAAATGTCGAGCATCACGGATTCCTTGTGTTATTCACATATTCAAATTATGTTGATTGTTAACACCGGGTCAATCGAGTTACACATGTTTCGCCATTTATATAAAATCACGCTCGCTGTTGCACTGTCTCTCGGCACAGCCACGGCTGCATTTGCCGTCGATCTTATTATGGTGGAGCAAAAGGGCTGCCACTATTGCGAGGCGTGGATGGACGAGATCGCGCCCGCCTACCCTAAAACCGACGAAGGCAAATTTGCCCCCCTTTTGCGCCGCGATATTCACGATGGCGCACCCGACGGTATG
>NZ_JBAUHO010000386.1:0-3932 GCF_049680325.1 Planktotalea sp. | reverse complement strand
GTCCACGTGATCGCCGTGGCCAACGGTTTAGAAATGGCGATGGGTTTTCTGGCAGAGGCGACGGTCCCGAAACACCTGCGCTGGATACCCAAAGGGATGGAACTGACCTATCCCGCCAAGGGCGAGTCCGATTTGATCTGCGAAGCCATCAGCGATCCTGCAGATTGGGTTGCTGGTGAATTGCCTATCAAGGTAAGCGCGCGACGCACAGATGGGACAGTCGTGGTCGAAGGCGTGATTAATCTTTGGATCAGTGACAAGCCTAAGACGTAAGCGCAACCATTTTGGCGACGGTATTCATATTACGCGCAGACCCGTGTTCAGCGCCCAATATTCGCAGTTTGGAGCGCCCTAACCCATTCGGGTAATGCACATATATCACCCCAGCGCCTGCCATTATCTCTTCATCGGCCTGCCCGCGAAGGCCGCTGCAAAGCGCCTCGCTAGCGAGGCCATCAAGAAAAATCGCAGTAACCTTGCTGCCCGCCACTTTTGGAAACGGGTTTTGCGCCGCGATACAAGCCAATTCGGCGGCGCTACGCACAAAAACACCAAAACGGGCCATGCTTAAATCTCTGCACCCGGAAAATGACAGGCCACCCCGTTCGCGAGTTCGGGCTCGTCGCGACGACAAATATCCTGCGCAGCGGGGCAGCGATTGGCAAAACGGCACCCGGCTGGCAAGTTGACGGGATCGGGCGGATCGCCCGGTATCAAAATACGCTTGGTTTGCGCGCGGCGTGCCTTATCGACGGATGGAACCGCGGACAAAAGCGCACGTGTGTATGGGTGTTGCGGTGCGTTGAAGATATCAAGGCGCGGACCGTGTTCCACGATCTTGCCCATATACATCACCGCTATTGAATCGCACATATGTTGAACGACGCCCAGATCGTGGCTGATAAAGAGATAAGTCAGCCCGAATTCCTTTTGCAGCTTGCGCAGCAGGTTTAGAATTTGCGCCTGCACGGCAACGTCGAGCGCAGACACAGGTTCATCGCAAATAATCAAATCGGGCTGGGTCGCCAAGGCGCGGGCGATACCGATACGCTGGCGTTGCCCGCCCGAAAACTGATGCGGGAACAGGCGCTGCTGTTCGGGGCGAAGGCCAACGGCATTGAACAGGAAATCAATGCGCTCGTTCTTTTCCGCTTCGCTCATCTCGCCAAGACTATCCATCGGCTCGCGCACGATATCAGCGGCGCGCAATCGAGGATTAAGTGATGAGTAAGGATCCTGAAAAATGAACTGAACCCGTGCGCGCGCTTGGCGCAGGTTTTCATCGCTCAAAGTCAGAAGGTCCGTATCGCCCAGCTTCACTTTGCCTTGATAGCTTTCAACAAGGCGTGCGACGGCCAAGGCCGTCGTGGTTTTACCCGACCCGGATTCGCCCACAATCGCAAGGGTTTCGCCCTGCTTGATCGTAAAGCTGACGTCATCAACAGCATGCAGGTAGGCGTTCTTGCCAAAACTCCCGCCGCGCTTTACGGCGAAGCGTACAGTCAGGTTTTCAACGTCCAAAAGCGTGTCAGTACTCATCTACAATTCCTCCGCGCGCCAGCAGGCAGACTGATGCGCATCGCCAAAGCTCACCTCGGGAGGGCGCTGTTGACGGCACTTGTCGTCGGCATGTCTGCAACGAGATGCAAACAGGCAGGTGTCTTTGCCAAAATCCATAAGCGATGGAACAATGCCCGGCACCTCGACCAGCTCTTCACGTTCTTGCGTCAGCGTGGACAGAATATGTGGCACACAAGAGATAAGCCCCGCCGTGTAAGGATGGCGCGGGTGATCGATAACAGTTTCCACAGGACCAAGCTCTGCCTTGCGGCCCGCGTACATGACGATCATGCGCTCTGCCATTTCGGCGACAGCGCCCATATCGTGGGTAATTAGAATAATCGCGCTTCCCGTTTGGCGGCGCATATCTTGCAGCAGATCGAAAATCTGCGCTTGAACCGTTACATCCAGCGCGGTTGTCGGCTCATCCGCGATCAAAATTTTCGGCTCGCACGCCAGTGCAATAGCGATCATCACGCGCTGGCGCTGACCTCCGCTCATCTGGAAGGGATAATCAGACACCCGCGCTTTTGCGTTAGGGATACGGACCGCATCAAGTAGCTCAATTGCTTGCGCCCACGCTGCGCGTTTGGACAGACCCTGATGCGCACGCAGCACTTCCGCGATCTGTTCACCGACCGTGTAAAGCGGATTGAGTGATGTCATCGGTTCCTGAAAGATCATCGAAATGTCGTTGCCGCGGATCTGACGCAAACGCGCTTCACTGGCCGTTGTCAGTTCTTCGCCATCAAACGTAATGGAGCCTGACGCAACGCTGCCGACGCCTTCGGGTAGCAAGCCCATCAGCGCGAGGGCTGTCATGGATTTTCCGCAACCGGACTCGCCCACAAAACTAAGCGATTCACCGGCATCCAGATCAAACGACAAGTCGTCAATCACTGGCGCAACACCATCGCGGGTCTTGATTTCGATCCGCAGGTTCTTGACACTCAGCAAAGCCATTAGCGCGACCTCAACTTGGGATTTAACGCATCATTTAGCCCGTCCCCGACGAGCGAAATGCAAAGCACTGTTACAAAAATTGCGACGCCCGGAATGGTGACTGTATAGCTCGCATCAAGAATGTACTGGCGGTTGGAACCAATCACCTGCCCCCATGACACAACGTTCGGGTCGGTCAATCCAAGAAAACTAAGCCCCGCTTCGAACAGGATCGCAGAGCCAACCATCAGCGCAGCTTGCACGATGATCGGCGGCAATGCGTTGGGCAGGATCACGCGGAACATCAGTTTGGCGTTGGTCGCGCCCGATGCGCGTGAGGCAGTGACATATTCCAGCTCGCGGATACGCAAGAATTCAGAGCGCGTGATCCGCGCAACTGCGGTCCAGCTGACAACACCGATTGCGAATGTAATCATCGGTAGTGAAGCACCGAAAAGCGCAACAATCACCATTGAAAAAAGCAGTGTCGGCAGAACCTGAAAGAACTCGGTGATCCGCATCAGCAGCTCTTCAACCCAGCCTTTGTAAAACCCGGCAAGCGCTCCAACGGTCACGCCAATGAAAATGGACACCGCCGCCGCCGCAACGCCGATCACGATCGAAACGCGCGCGCCGTGTATGAGGGCAGCCATAAGATCACGGCCCAGATAATCTGTGCCAAGCCAGAATCCATCAACGCCCGGGGGCGAGAACGGAGCCCAGACCATATCGAATGGATCCGTAGGATAGATGTAGGGGCCGAAAATTGCGCAAAGGATAATCAGCGAAAGGACGAACAGCGCGAGCATCGCCGCCGTGTTCCCGCGAAACATTTCCCATGCTTCGGAAAACGGCGAGCGTGCTTCGGGCAGCGTGTTTTCAGGTTCTATTAGGCTCATCCTTTGCTCCCCACACGCGGATCAATCAGGCGAAGTGCGAGGTCGGTCAGCAAGTTGCCAACGATTACGACCAGCGCAGAGAAAAAGAGGATGCCGAGGATCGTCGGCGTATCACGTGCGATAATCGACTGGAACGCCAGCGTGCCAAGCCCCGGCCAGCTAAACACTGCTTCGACCAGAACCGCGCCGGAAATCACCGCCGAAAACTGCAAGCCTGCCAGCGTAATCACCGGCGAAAGCGAGTTTTTCAAAGCGTGTTTATAGACGACTTGATTGGGTGAAAGCCCCTTGGCTTTTGCGGTGCGCACATAGTCCGAACCCAGAGTTTCCATCATCGTCGCCCGAGCAAGGCGCGAATACAGTGCAAGGAAGATAGAGCCTAGCGTGATTACAGGAAGCACCATATGGCGTGCAATGTCGCCTGCGCGGAACCAGAAACCACCCTCAGCCGAGACATCAATCATTCCCGCCACTGGAAACCACTGGATTTTCAACGAGAACGCAATCAGCAGCAAAATGCCTGTCCAGAAC
>NZ_JBAUHO010000385.1:0-12487 GCF_049680325.1 Planktotalea sp. | reverse complement strand
GAGGTATTTTTAGACCAAAGAAGTTAGCGGTTTGGTTTAGCTTGTCAGACCTGCATCCCGAAAAAGTGCATGCATGTTGGCTTTGGGGCGCGGACCTACGTGGCCGATGACCTCGCGTGCAGCAACGCAGCCCATTTTGCCACAAGTTTCCAAATCACGTTCGGTCGCGAGGCCATAAAGGAAGCCGGCAGCGAATTGATCGCCTGCGCCTGTCGCATCAACTGGAACGATCTTTTCGACAGGCACGTCGAGGCGCTCGGAGCCCGAGAGAATTGTGACGCCATCGCCGGAACGCGTGCAAACCGCGAGCGGGCAAAGCGCAGCGAGCTTATCGAGCGCCCCGTCCAGATCATCGGTTTCAAAGAGCGATTTCACTTCTTCCTCGTTGCCGATGACGTAGTCGAGCTCGTTCTCGATCAGGTTCAGGAAATCGGCACGGTGACGCTCAACACAGAACGGATCGGAAATTGCGATGCCCGCTTTGCCACCACCTGCGCGACACGCACGGGCGAGTTTGATGAAGGCTTCCTTGCCTTTGTCCTTGTCGAACAAGTAGCCCTCAAGGAAGACGATTTCAGCTTGCTCGCCAACCGCTTCGGAGACATCTTCGGGACCAAGCTCTGCGGAAATGCCGAGATAGGTGTTCATCGAACGCTCCCCGTCAGGGGAGACGAAAATCATTGAACGCGAGGTTGGCAATTCGCCGCCCTCGACCGGGGCGTTCACAAAATCAGTGCCTTCATCTGTCATCGCTTTGGCGTAGAATTTGCCCAATGCATCATCGCTGACGCGGCCAATAAATGCAGTACGAAGACCGAGCGATCCGATACCCGCGATGGAGTTAGCCACTGAACCACCCGCCGCCTGCGTGCGATCGGACATAGAGCCATAAAGCACCTCGGCGCGATCCTTTTCGATCAGCTGCATGATGCCTTTTTCGATGCCCATATTGGCAAGAAAGCTGTCATCGCTTTGGGTGATAACGTCCACAACGGCGTTACCGATGCCAACAACTTTGTAGGTTTTCATTTTGTTTTGTCCTCGAATGGGCAGAGATCATTGATGATGCAATTGGTGCACACAGGTTTGCGTGCTTTACAGATGTAGCGGCCATGCAGGATGAGCCAGTGATGGGCATGCTGCTGAAAATCGACGGGAATATGATCCTCGATGGCCCTTTCAACGGCGTCGACGTCTTTGCCAGGGCAAATACCTGTGCGATTGCCGACGCGGTAAATATGCGTGTCGACGGCTTGAGAGGGGTGTTTCCACCACATGTTCAGCACGACGTTTGCGGTTTTGCGGCCCACTCCTGGCAAAGAGACAAGCGCTGCGCGCGAGTTCGGGACTTCGCCGTTGTACTCATCAACCAGAATTTGGCTCAACTTGATGACGTTCTTGGCTTTGTTACGAAAAAGTCCGATTGTTTTGATGTGCTCTGTGACGCCCTCAAGCCCCAGATCAAGCATCTTTTGTGGCGTGTCAGCGATTTCGAACAGTTTGGCCGTGGCCTTATTCACCCCGATGTCTGTTGCCTGCGCCGAAAGCGCGACAGCGACTACCAGCGTGTAGGCATTGGTGTGATGCAACTCGCCTTCCGGCTCTGGTTCGGACGCTTCAAAGCGCGAAAATATTTCGCGGATCGTATGATAGGGCAGTTGTTTAGCGGGTTTTGTCATGGGGCTGGGGTATGCCCTTTGGCTTGCTTTGCGGCAAGAGGGCGTGCGCGATTTTGCACAGTTGGGGCTTTTGGACAAAAAACGGATCGCTCAAAGGCCTGTCGTTTCTTAAGGTGGCCTTATGAACACGCATATCTCTCAGGGCCAAGAGGCCAGCTATCATTACAAGCTTGTTCGCCGAGCGATCGAGCGTCTGGATGCCAGCGACGAACCTGTCTCGCTTGAGGTGCTCGCGGCGGAAATGTCGTTAAGTCCTGCCTATCTGCAACGACTTTTCTCGCGATGGGCGGGGGTATCCCCCAAGCGTTATCAACAGTTCCTCGCGCTAGATCACGCGCGCAGCCTGCTACGCTCGCATCACTCGACACTGGATACGGCTGTAGAGACTGGTCTGTCTGGCGGCGGGCGTTTGCACGATCTTTTTGTTCGCTGGGAAGCGATGAGCCCGGGCAATTACGCAAAGGGTGGCGCGGGGCTGACTATCAAGACGGGTTGGTTTGACAGCCCGTTCGGGCGCGTGCTGGCGATGGGCACCGATATTGGCCTGTGCGGTATGGCGTTTGGCGAAGAAACAGGCGAGGCGGCTACCTATGATGACATGGCCGCGCGCTGGCCCAATGCCAAGTTTGAACGGGACGAAACGCATTTACAGCCATGGGTCGATGCGGCCTTTGGCGGTGGCGGCGAGCGCAGTTTGCATCTGATTGGTGCGCCGTTTCAGATCAAGGTTTGGGAAGCCTTGCTCAATGTGCCGACGGGTCATGTCACGACCTACAGCGATATTGCACGCGCCGTCGGCAGCCCCAAGGCCGTGCGCGCCGTCGGGACGGCTGTCGGGAAGAATCCTGTGAGCTGGCTGATCCCCTGCCACCGTGCTTTGCGCAAGTCGGGCGAGCTTGGTGGATATCATTGGGGCACCCCTGTAAAACGCGCAATGCTGGCTTACGAGAGCGCCGAACTTGAGGCGACATTGGCGAAATAGTGCCGAATTTCCCCGAAAATCCGTATTGGGAATGCGATTCGCACCTGCTATGCTACCGCTAGCTCCGAGTAACGGAGAGAGCATAAGAGGCATAAAATGAAACGAGCATCTTCCCTATTCGCGGTCTCGGCCGCATCCCTTTTGGCATTGTCCGCTTGTTCCAATCCAGACACGTTGTCCAACAACAACGACTTCCGCAAGACCGGAACCGGCGCTGCGATTGGTGCGGGCGTTGGCGCGGTTGCGGGTCTGATTTCTGGCGACAATAGCAAAGAGCGCAAGCAAAACGCACTTAAAGGCGCGGTTATCGGCGCTGCTGGCGGCGCAGTCGCAGGCAACGTGCTGGACCGTCAGGCAGCAGATTTGCAAAAGAGCCTTGGCAATGATCGCGTGACCATTACCAACACGGGTGATCGCTTGATCGTGACCTTGCCACAGGACATTCTGTTCGCCTCCGACAGCGCGACGCTAACGGGTGGCTTGCAAAGCGATCTGATCGCGGTTGCGAACAACCTGCAATCCTACCCGAATTCGACCGTTCAGGTGATTGGCCATACAGATAGCACGGGCGAAGCAGGCTATAACCAGCGCCTGTCTGTCGATCGCGCAAATTCTGTTACCAATGTCCTGTCTGGCGCAGGCGTTCCTGCTGGCCGGTTGCAGGCGATTGGCCGCGGTGAAGACCAGCCCGTTGCAAGCAACCTGACCGAAGAAGGCAAGGCGCAAAACCGCCGCGTTGAAATCGTCATCCTGCCAACAAGCTGATCTATCTAAAGATCGAAATCTGAGCCCCCGTAGTTTTCTGCGGGGGCTTTCTTGTGAAGGTACGCCCGTCGCGGATGCGGGTTTCTTGCTGGATTGTCTCTTGCGTCTTTGGTTTGGCAATCGGACGCTCTGCAATGAGGGCATGTGCACAGGGCGTCTGCGCGAATGTGCAATTGTGATTGTCAGGGTTTTGGCTTCAATAAGAATAATGATTTTCGACATAGAAAGTGAATGCCATGTCTACTCCAAAACTTCTCGGCCTGTCCGGTTCGCTCCGTTCCGGCTCTTTCAACACGATGCTGCTCAAGGCCGCCATGACGTCCTTTGGCGAGGCCGATACAACGATCGGTGATCTCGAACTACCGCTTTATGACGGTGATCTGGAGGCGGAAGGCATTCCCGCCAAAGTGAGCAAACTGGCCGAACAGATTGCAGCCGCCGATGCGATTATCATTGCTAATCCAGAATATAACAAAGGGATCTCGGGCGTCCTGAAGAACGCACTAGATTGGGTCAGCCGCACGCCTGGTAGCGCCTTTCGTGGCAAGCCGACCCTGGTGATCGGCGCAGCTGCGGGGCGCACTGGCGGGGAAACATCCTATTACATGACGCGCAACTGTCTCGCGCCGCTTGGGGCTGCCGTATTGGCCACACCAGCAGTCCTGATCGCTGCGGTGCATACGGAGTTCAACGAGGACGGGACTTTGAAAAGCGAACGCTATCAGGAAGGCCTTGATGCGGCGGTTGCGACGCTTCGTACCGTTTCGGAGAGCCGCTAACGGATCGAGGCTTCGGGGCGGAACCCGTCTGGAATACTGTCCGCGCCCTCAAGTACCAAATCGGCCATAACCACGGCGATTTTCGGGGCCATGCCGAAGCCGATCTTGAAGCCACCATTGGCGATAAATGCCCCTTCGCGCGTTGGATGATGCCCAATCATCGGCGCGCGCGATTTCGCGCGTGGGCGAACCCCGGCCCAACGTTCCAGCACGGGTGCATCCTTCAGGATCGGAAACGCATGTTTCGCGCGCGAAACAACGTCATCAAGCTGCGCGTCGGTGCTGAACGGATCGTCGAACTCGCGCTCGCTTGTAGAGCCTATGGCGACAGTGCCATTCGCATGCGGGATGATATGCAATGCATCGGCAAACAGCTGCGGCGCATCCGCTGCGGCGTGATAATCGAGCACGGCAGCTTGTCCTTTCACCCCATTGCCGACAGGTTGCTGCATGTCTTGGGACAGTTGCAACAAGCCACGCCAACCTGTGGCTTCAATCAGCCTACCCTGTGGCGCGCCCTCCGGGGCGATGTGGCAACCCTTGGCGGCCAAGGCAGCAACCAGCGCAGCGCAAGCCATGCGTGGATGCATTCGCCCGCTAAGGGTGTCATGAATCAGTAATCCTGTTTCGCTCATCGGTGCCCAACTACCTGCCTGCTTGGCTGGAATAATCTCAAAGCGAGCAAGGTCCTGCCATAGCGTTCTGGCGTTCTCGGAACGCGCCTTTGCAAGATCGATTGCACGTGCGTCATTCAAGGGTTGCAGACGACCGGAACGCGCATAGCCCGCTGATTTGCCGCCAGCCTGTTCGACGGCACGCCAAAAATCTGCGGCCATAATCAAGCTTTCAAACTGGAACTGCTTCTTGTCGTTCCAGTTCTCTGGCGTATGCGGCGCAAGTGCGCCAACAACGCCTCCGCTTGATCCCGAACCTGCACCATTCGGGTCAATCACCCGAACCTTCGCGCCGCGCTGTACACAGGCCCAAGCAATGCTAAGTCCGAATATGCCCGCGCCGTAAATGGTGATGTCAGCCATTGCCATTTGCTTGTCCTCATGTCCAATGCGTCCAAGACGCTAGTAAGGGATCAAGGGATGAACGACCAGACAAGCACGCTGGATTGGACCGACGATGGCGTTCCTATTTCGCTGCGTTTTGATGATCCCTACTTTTCTTTTCTCGATGGGTTGGCAGAAACGAGGCATGTTTTCCTTGCTGGCAACGATCTGCCTTTACGGTTCAGGCCCGGTTTTCACGTCGCTGAGCTGGGGTTTGGAACTGGCCTGAACCTATTGACCACGTGGATGGCATGGCGCGAAAGTGGGGTGTCAGGGCCGCTGACCTTCACTAGCTTCGAAGCCTTTCCGCTTTCACCGACGCAGATGCAAGGGGCGCTTGCCGCGTTTCCTGAACTGGCGGCTTTGACGCAAGAATTACTGGACGCTTTGACGGAAAAAGGCGCGCAAACGAACGATCTGTCGTTCACCCTAATCACCGGCGACGCGCGTGCAACTTTGCCAAGCTGGCAAGGCCGCGCCGATGCGTGGTTTCTTGATGGGTTTTCCCCCGCCAAGAACCCTGAACTCTGGGACCCTTCTTTGATGCAGGCTGTTGGCGAACACACTAACACGGGCGGCAGTTTTGCAACCTATACAGCCGCAGGGCATGTTCGCCGTGCTTTGGATGCAGCAGGCTTTGAGGTGGAGCGTGTCAAAGGATTTGGGCATAAACGCCATATGAGCATAGGAAAACTGCGCGCATGAGCCAGAACAACGCACCCCTTGGCATTACCTTGATGATTGCCACTACAATTGTTTTTGCCACACAGGACGGTATTTCGCAGCACCTTGCGCGTGAATACAATGTGTTGATGATTGTGATGATCCGCTATTGGTTCTTTGCAGCCTTCGTCATCACGATTGCATCGCGCGCCAAAGGCGGCTTGCGCAAGGCGGTGCGCACGGAACAGCCCAAGCTGCAAATCTTTCGGGGCGTCTTGCTGGCGGCTGAAATCTGCATCGCGGTGCAGGGGTTCGTCTATCTGGGCCTAATCGAAAGCCATGCTGTCTTTGCCTGCTATCCACTGCTTATTGCGGCGCTGTCCGGCCCAGTACTGGGCGAGGCCGTGGGATGGCGGCGCTGGGCGGCAATCGGCGTGGGCTTTATCGGCATGCTGATTATTTTGCAGCCGGGAACCGGTGTCTTCTCGCCCTATGCGCTGATCCCGCTCGCCTCCGCTTTGATGTTCGCGCTTTATGGGCTTCTGACGCGCTTTGTAGCACGCAAAGACAGCGCAGCGACCAGCTTTTTCTGGACGGGTATTTCGGGTGTCGTCGTGATGACGCTGGTTGGTGCCATGTTCTGGGAACCAATGGTTGGGCGTGACTGGATTTGGATGGGCCTGCTTTGTCTGACAGGGGCGGGCGGTCATTTCCTCCTTATCAAAACGTATGAAGTCGCCGAGGCAAGTGCAGTGCAGCCCTTTGCATACCTGCAACTTGTTTGGGCGTCATCCATCGGCTTTTTGCTTTTTGCCGAAAACCTGCGCTGGAACGTAGCAATTGGCGCATTACTGATCGTATTGGCAGGCATCTTCACGTTGCTGCGTGAACGGGCAAAAGCAAAGCGTTTGAGGCTTGCACCAAAAGCGCGTGCATGATTGCCTGCGGGCAACACATGAATAGGAGAAAGTACATGAGCGGACATTTCGAGGCCAAACTCGCAGGGCTGGGCGTGACACTGCCAGACGCACCTGCACCTGCTGCAAACTACGTACCGTTTGTGCAAGTTGGTGATCTTGTGCATGTCTCTGGCCAGATTTCCAACGGGCCTGACGGCTTCATCACAGGAAAACTTGGCGATTCCATGACCGCAGAAGAGGGCGCAGCCGCCGCGCGGACCTGCGCCATTTCGCTTCTCGCACAAGTCAAAGCGGCCTGTGGCGGTGATTTGGATCGCCTTGTTCGAGTGGTAAAACTGGTCGGTTTTGTGAACTCCACCGCAGATTTTGGCGATCAACCAAAGGTTATCAACGGTGCATCCGATTTCATGGTTGAGGCCTTGGGCGATGCAGGTCGTCATGCGCGCTCAGCGGTGTCGGCGGCATCTTTGCCCTTTGGCGTCGCGGTGGAAATCGAAGGCATTTTCCAGATCAAATGATCCGTCTTGACCCCTCCTTCCTAGGCACCCCACTGGCCCACCGCGCGCTGCATGACGTGGTGCGCGGGCGACCAGAAAACAGCCGCGCAGCGGTAAAGGCCGCAATCGAGCATGGCTACGGGATAGAGATTGATGTGCAGCTGTCCTCGGATGGCACTGCAATGGTGTTTCACGATTATGATCTGACACGCCTTGCGGCAGATAGCGGGCCAATTCAACAACGCACTGCTCCTGATCTGGCGCGCGTTATTCTGCGTGGCAGTGATGAGGGCATTCCAACCCTGCCAGAGGTGCTTGGACTTGTTGCAGGTCGCGCGCCGCTGCTGATTGAAATCAAGGATCAAGATGGCATCATGGGGGCCAATGTTGGCCGCCTTGAACAGGCCGTCGCCCGCGATATCGAAGGATACAAGGGGCCGCTTGCGGTTATGTCCTTTAATCCCCATTCCGTTCAACAAATGGCAATTCACGCGCCCAAAGTCGCACGCGGTATTGTGACCAGCGCCTACACTGCAACGGATTGGCCTTTGCTGCCCAAGGGCACGCGCGACCGCCTGCGCGGTATTCCAGACTTTGACACTGTACGCGCGAGCTTTATCTCTCATGAGGTGGAAGACCTTGGAACGGATCGGGTCGCAGATTTGAAAGCGCGCGGCGCTGACATTCTGTGCTGGACCGTGAAGAGCGAACAGCAGGAAAAAGAGGCGCGCAAGGTGGCTGATAACATCACATTCGAGCAGTATCTGGCCAAGTTGCCAGTTGCATGAGCGAGACCAGTGTTGAAATCGAAGTTGTCGCCAGCCTGACGGATATTCCGGCTGCGGATTGGGACGCTTGCGCCTGTCCTGAAGCCTTAGATGGCGGTGCGCCAATTGATCCTTTTACCACCCATAAGTTTCTGAGCGCGCTGGAGATCAGCGGATCAGTCGGGGCGGGAACAGGCTGGCAGCCACAGTATTTGCTTGCGCGGCTTGATGGCGCTTTGATTGCCGCAGCGCCGCTGTATCTCAAGTCGAACTCGCAAGGGGAATACATCTTCGATCACAACTGGGCGCACGCCTATGAAAATGCGGGCGGGCGCTATTACCCCAAATTGCAGATCGCGGTGCCATTTACCCCCGCGACCGGGCGGCGCTTTTTGGTCAAGCCAGAGCACAAAGAAACCGGACAAGCTGCCCTGGTTCAAGGCGCGGTTCAACTTGCGGCGAACAACGAGCTGTCTTCACTGCATGTGACCTTCTGCACAGAAGAAGAAATGCAGGCAGGCAAGCAAATGGGTCTCATGGCGCGAACGAGCCAACAGTTCCATTGGATCAACAAAGGCTATGATAGTTTTGATGCCTTTCTTGCATCGCTCTCATCGCGCAAGCGTAAGAATATTCGTAAAGAGCGCGAACAAGCCAACGGCTTTGGCGGCGACATCCAGGTGCTGAGCGGCGATCAAATCCAGCCCGAGCATTGGGACGCCTTTTGGGCCTTCTATCAGGACACAGGTGCCCGCAAATGGGGTACTCCGTATCTGACGCGCCAGTTTTTTGATATCGTGCAAGATACCATGCGCGATGACGTCATTCTCATCCTCGCGAAACGTGACGGGCGCTATGTTGCCGGGGCATTGAACTTTGTAGGGCGGTATGCGCTTTTTGGCCGATATTGGGGCTGCGTCGAGGACCACCCCTGCTTGCATTTTGAACTGTGCTATTATCGTGCGATCGACATCGCCATTGCGCGCGGCCTTTTGCGTGTTGAGGCTGGTGCGCAGGGCGAACACAAGCTGGCGCGCGGTTATCTGCCTGTCGTCACCCATTCGTTGCATTGGGTTGGCGACGCAGGCTTTGCCGATGCAATCGAGCGTTACTTGATAGCCGAACGCGAAGCGATCGAGCAGGATATCGAGGTTCTGAGCGACTATGGTCCGTTCAAGAAAATCCATGTGGAGGAAAAAGAGTGACAGAGAGATTATTCGACGACACACGAGGCCCTTTGCTGGACCCTTTGTTTGCAAATGGTTGGGCGATGGTGAACAAGCGGGATGCTATCGAGAAGCACTTTAAGTTCGCCAATTTCGCCGATGCTTTTGGCTGGATGACCCGCGCAGCGATTTGGGCCGAAAAGTGGGATCACCACCCGGAATGGCTCAATATCTACAACAAGGTGCATGTCGTTCTGACCACGCATGATGTGGACGGATTAAGCACATTGGACGTCAAACTGGCGCGCAAACTGGATAGTTTGTAAGTCTCTTTTGAGGGCCTTGATAGACATCAAGGCAATTGCCCGTGCTGTCGATAGTATGAACCCCAATCATAAGGGGTGATGCTTTGTCAAATGAACCCACACCACAGCTGGATCGCTCAATCACGCTACCGATGCTTATTCTATATGGAACGGGCGTGACGATTGGTGCCGGCATCTACGCCCTTGTTGGCGAGACGGTCGCGCGCGCAGGGCAATATGCGCCCGCATCTTTTCTGCTGGCAGCGATCGTTATGGCCTTCACCGCAGGTTCGCTCGCGGAGCTGTCAGCGCGCATTCCGCAAGCGGCGGGCGAGGCGGTCTATGTAGAGGCAGCATTCCGCCGCAAATGGTTGACGCTTCTGGTCGGGCTGGCCGTGTTGCTCGAAGCGATTATCGCCGCCGCCGCGATCAGCCTTGGAAGCGCTGGTTACCTCGGGCAGTTCGTTGATCTGCCAGAGCCATATCTCGCGCTTGGCGTTATCATATTTATGTCCGCCATTGCGGCGTGGGGTATCCGCGAGTCCGTGATGCTGGCGGGCGCGATGACCTTGGTCGAAGTTCTTGCGCTTTTGGTCATCATTGGCGCGGGCCTGATGCAAGATCCTGCGATGCTTGGGGCAATCGCAGATGTGATACCGGCTCCGAATAATGGCCTCGCAATTGCTGGCATGTTTTCTGCGAGCCTGATCGCGTTCTTCGCCTTCATAGGTTTTGATGACATCGTTAACCTGGTCGAAGAAGCGCGCAATCCGCAAAAGACATTGCCATGGGCCATTGGGATCACGCTGGTTCTGGTGACGACCATCTATTTTTTGGTGACGCTCGTTGCGGTGCGATTGCTTCCTTTGGAGGACCTTGCGAGCTCTTCCGCTCCTGTCAGTCTATTGTTCGAACGCCTCACAGGTTTGCCGCCGCAAGCCGTATCTATCATAGCAATCATTGCAACCATGAACGGCGTGGTGATCGTTGTGATTATGGCGGCGCGCGTGACTTACGGGCTATCAAAGCAAACGATTTTCCCCAGCTGGATCGGCGCGGTTTCCCCGCACACGCATACGCCGCTGCGCGCGACGGTGCTGATTGCGTTGGCAGTGATGGTGGCGGCGCTTTATGCACCTATTGATGTGCTGGCGGAAAAAAGCTCGCAAGTGCTGCTATTGGTTTTCGTGATGATAAATCTCGCCTTGCTGCGATTGAAAATGCAAGGGTCTGCCGTGCCAAGGCGTTCGGTTACTGTCCCGATATGGGTGCCTGTTTTGGGCGCATTGTGTTGCATCGGCCTTTTGCTTGGCGCATATCTTGGTGATGCTTGAGCGGTTCGCCTTTGAGCTGACTGTTAGAAAGGAACGTATGAATGATTGAACATGGCCATAGCCACGAAGAAATTGCCAAACGAATTGGTGCGCCGGCGGGGCGCGGTGTGCTTCGTGATGTGGTTTATGGCGGTATCGACGGTTCGGTCACGACCTTTGCGATAGTGGCAGGCGTTGCAGGCGCGGGACTATCCCCGTTCATCATCATTGCGCTCGGATTGGCAAATGTATTGGCGGACGGTTTTTCCATGGCTGCGGGCAACTATTCGGGGACAAAGGCCGAGGTTGATAATATCCGCCGTATACGCGCAATCGAAGAACGTCACATCGAGCTTCACCCGCAAGGCGAGCGTGACGAGGTTCGCGAAATCCTGTCTCTCAAGGGGCTGACAGGGCAGGTGCTGGAAGACGCCACAAACGAAATTACACAGGATCGCGAAAACTGGATCGCTCTCATGATGGAGGGGGAATATGGCCTCGGCGGTGTTGACCCGCATCCGATGCGCGCGGCTCTGGCAACTTTTGTGGCTTTCCTGATTGCGGGGATGGTTCCGCTTTTGCCATTTGTTTTTGGCATGCAGAATGCTTTCGCCACCTCAACTGTGCTTACCATGACGGTGTTCTTCGCCATCGGTGCGTATAAAAGCAAATGGTCGCTCGATCCGTGGTGGCGCTCTGGACTTGAGACGTTTCTGATCGGCGGTGCAGCCGCAGCCATCGCCTATGGCGTCGGCACTTTGTTCAACCTGCCATAGGCCATTGAAAAAGTGGCGAGCCGAGAAGGCCCGCCATTCGATTTGGATTACATGACGTCCAGCAGACCTTCGCCAGCGGAAATCTCGCACTCGCCCGGGCTGGTTTCCTCGTTCAATTGGGTGACGACACCATCCTCGACCAACATGGCATAGCGCTTGGAACGGGCGATCAGGCCAGCGGGCGGCGCATCGAAATCCATGCCAATTGCTTTGGTAAAGGCGCTTTCAGCGTCTGACAGCATGGTGATACCCGCAGCTGCCGCACCCGTCGCATCGCCCCACGCCTTCATCACGAACGGATCGTTGACAGAAATACATATGATCTCGTCAACGCCCTTTGCGGTGAACTGGTCTTTGGTACGGATAAAGCTGGGAACATGCGCGGAATGGCAGGTCGGCGTGAACGCACCCGGAACCGCAAAGAGCACAACTTTGCGCCCAGCAAGCTTGTCATTCAGCGCGACAGGCGCGGGGCCTTCAGCGCCCATTTGAACCAATGTAGAAGTAGGTAGGCGATCGCCTTTGGAAATTGTCATGAAAGATGCCCTCGTTGGAATTGCGTTATGATCTGCCCACGATATAGGGTCCGCACAGGCATTCGCCATAGGAATTAAGTAAGGATCAGTCAAATGGCGCATTTTGTTGTTATCGGAGCGGGACAAGCGGGCGCATCATTGGTCGCAAAACTGCGAAGCTCTGGATTTGACGGGCAGATCACGCTGATCGGCGAAGAGCCTGTACCGCCCTATCAGCGCCCGCCGTTGTCCAAAGCCTACCTGCTGGGGGACATGGCGTTAGAGCGCCTTTTCCTAAGACC
>NZ_JBAUHO010000384.1:0-3347 GCF_049680325.1 Planktotalea sp. | reverse complement strand
TGATCGGGCGCAACGCAGTAGAATTGATCGCAAAGCTCTCGCGCCAGTTCTTCCCAAGCACCTGAATACTCGGGAAATCCGTGCAGCATCAGCAATGGTGGAAGCGAAGGATCGCCCCATGTACGCGCGAAGAACCTCTCGCCATTGAGTGTGAACCAGCGTTCTGTCATGGGGCGCTCCATCATTAGTTGCCTGCGTCGAGGGTTTCGAACATCAAGCCCGCAGCCGTGCGCGCCCCGAACCCTTCCCAGTAGGAATGTTCGTCTGTGGGTTTGCCGTCTTCACCCATCTTGTGAACGCCGTCTTTGGCGTTGGGGATCAGGTCGAGATAGGCCGTTTTGTCGGCGTCACCCTTGAGATGCAAATCCATGAAGGCCGTCGCAAAGTGCTGCGCGATATTGTTCATGCGCGTGTTGTCCCAGACCGCATCTGCGTAATGCTCGAAGGGTGCGAAATCGAGGCCTTCAACCATCTGATAGCCCTCCGCTGGCGACGGCATCGGCGCGCCTGCGTTGTGATTGGCGTTCTCGAAGGTCAGCAAATGACGTTTGGTGCCTGTCGTTTCTGCAAAGATGGAGCGCAGCGCAGAGTAGACGGAAACGTCATCGACCGAGCCCGCCATCAACATCAGCGGCTTTTCAAACCCTGCGAGGCCCTCTGCATCCCAAAAGCCCGTGTTCTTGCCCCAAGGCGCGATTGAAATGATCGCCTTCACCTTGTCGTTAGGCATGCTTGCGTGGGTTTCAGAGCCTGCAAGGTGGCGTTGAAGCAGACCGTTTGGTGTGCCCCATGGATATTCCGTAGACGCCTGTGTGACGCCCGCGCCGCCATAGATCAGCGCGCCATACCCGCCCATCGAATAGCCGATGACACCGACTGTGTCGCCGTCAATGATCGCGGCGAGTTCGGGCGCGGTGCCTGAAAAGTCCGCGAAGGTTTCAACGACGAAGTCCTGATCGAGCGGGCGATTGAGCAAGGTAGAGCCGAAGGCGTTTTGATCGGCATAGGTGCTGTCCGTGTGATCGATCGAAACAGTGACATAGCCTTTAGATGCCAGGTTTTCCCCCAAATGCGCCATCAAGAAACGGTTGCCCGGATATCCATGGGAAATCACGATAAGGGGAAATTTCCCCTCTGCGCTCGGCGCTGCATCGCGCACGGCTTGTCCTTCCAGCGCGACCTGAACAGAGGCTGCCCGCAGGTTCACACCCTCATAGGTGCCACCCGGCTCGGTTCCGGCGGCGGCTGGATACCAAACCTCAACAGTCAGGGGACGATCATAGATCGGGGCATTGTCGGCAGTTGTGTTGACGATATCAATCTGGCCGGGATTGCTTAGCTCGTAGGTGCGCACGCCAACGACATGCGCGCCATAGGCCGCAAGCGCCGGGGCGTCGGGGCGGATGATGTCAATTCGGTTCTCTGCCATGGCCGGTGTAACCGTAAGCGCCATCGCTGCCGCTGCAAACACATGTTTCATGTCGTTTCTCCCTGATTTTTCTGTTGTGCTTCAAACAATGGCACGGGTTTGACACGGATCAAGGACAACGCAGCGGAACTAGCCCATCGCATGTTTGAAAAGATGCATGGAGAATAGAATGAAAGCTGGAACCAAGCCCGAAGCTGTCAAAGAAGAGAAGACCGCCCAAAGCGCGAGCGAAACGCGCCGCGCCTTTGAGCAGGGGGCCTATCCCTACACGGACAAAATGCCCCGCAAGGAATACGAAGAGCTGAAGGCCGAATTGCAGGCGGAGCTTTTGAAGGTACAGCATTGGGCGCAGGAAACTGGCGAGAAATTCGTGCTTTTGTTTGAGGGCCGCGATGCAGCGGGTAAGGGCGGCACGATCAAGCGCTTTACCGAGCACCTTAATCCGCGTGCCGCGCGCGTGGTCGCTTTGAACAAACCGACTGAACGCGAGTTGGGGCAATGGTATTACCAGCGCTATATCAATCATTTACCGACGTCTGGCGAAATGGTTCTCTATGATCGCAGCTGGTACAATCGCGCAGGTGTCGAACGCGTCATGGGCTTTTGCGAGCCGGGGGAATATCTGGAATTTATGCGCCAGACACCCGAGTTGGAGCGCATGCTGACACGTTCAGGTATCCGACTTTACAAATACTGGTTTTCGGTCACCCAGGAGGAACAGAAAACGCGCTTTGATAGCCGTGCAACCGACCCGCTAAAACGCTGGAAACTATCACCGATCGATAAAGCCTCGCTCACCAAATGGGATGACTACACAGAAGCCAAGGAGGCGATGTTCTTTTACACGGACACGGCGGATGCGCCGTGGACCGTTGTCAAATCCAACGACAAGAAACGCGCGCGCTTGGGCTGTATGCTGCATTTCCTGAATTCGCTGGATTACCCGGGCAAGGATACGGCGCTTGTCACCGCGCCGGACCCGTTGATAGTTGGCGGCGCAGCCCATGTTATCCATTCGGCAAATCATATTCTGGGCAATAGCTTGCACCCTGATGCAAAAACGAGCTGAAAAGGCACGGTGGCTTTGATATCAAAGGAAGCTGCGAAGATCGTCCATAACGGGATTAAATTCTTTGAACGTAGAAAGGATCGCGGCTTCAAGGCCAGCCTCGGCTGCGGTTCCTATCTCTTTCCAGAGCGTTAGTGATTTGTGACGCAAAAGATCGGCGCGGGGGTGATCTTTCTCAAACGGGGAAGGCACGCGTTTCAGCTCTGGCTTTCGAAGTGTTGCGCCGTCTTTCAGCGCCGCGTCGACCTTGGATTGAAGTGCATCGCCTTCACGTTCGCTCACCCAAGCGCGCCAAGCAGATTGTTGGGCCTTGTCAAATCCCATAAGGCCAGCGCCCGTGGTGACATAATCATTTGCAATGCCAAAGAAATAAACGGGCTGCGTGCCATTGCCCTGAGGGCTCCACATCATATGAAGATGCAAGGTGTAGGGCGTCTTGTCTTTGGAAAAGCGCACGTCGCGATTGGCGCGAAACAGCTTGGTGGTCACAGGTTGATCCAGCATCTTCGAAAGCTCGGGCGCTATCGCGTCTAGCAAGTGTTTTGCGGGCTTCTTTAGCTGGCTTTCATAACGTTCCTTGTTCTCTGTGAACCATTCACGATTATTGTTCTGCGAAAGTTCGCTCATGAAGGTGCGGGTCTGGGAAATTAGGCTCGAAAAAGCGTCGGACATGGGGCACCTTTGGGCTTGTGATGAAACGGCTGTGGTCTATCTACTCTATATGCTCAAACTGTCCCGCATTCTTTTTGGTGTTTTTGCACTTGTTGCCCCGATAGCAGAGGCGCATCCGCATGTTTTTGTAACAACGCGCATCGTGTTGGAACTGGATGACGCCCGCCGTGTAAGCGG
>NZ_JBAUHO010000383.1:0-8926 GCF_049680325.1 Planktotalea sp. | reverse complement strand
GTGTGTGGCCGGGTGTTACACGGTGATTGAAGCCTGGCTTCAGGCCAAGGTCACGAACGAGACGCGCGGGCGCATGATGGGGGTGTACCGCTTGGCTGACATGGGGGCCTCGCTGGTGGCGCAACTGATGATCGGGGTGTTGGAGCCCGCGTCATATGTCTCCTACAACCTGCTTGCCATCTTGTGTTGCGCTGCGCTTTTGCCGTTAACGCTGACCAAGGTCAGCCAACCTGAAACGCCAGCTGCGCCGCGGTTGCGCCCTATGCTGGCAGTGACGCGCTCGCCCCTTGCTGCGGCAGGGGTCATTGTTGCCGCACTGTCGAGCGCGTCGTTTCGGATGGTCGGGCCGATTTACGGCCAGGAGGTCGGGCTGCGCGCCGATCAAATTGCTTACTTCCTGGCCGCTTTCGTGCTCGGGGGCGCTTTGGCACAATATCCGATTGGCTGGCTGGCAGATAAGTTCGATCGCCGCTGGGTGTTGATCTGGCTGTCCGCAGCGGCGGTTCTGAGCAGCCTTGTCACGGCCTTTCTCGCCACAGACGGCACGGTTGTTATCATGTTGGGCGCGGTGCTTTTCGGGCTAACCACCTTTCCGATCTATTCGGTCGCCGCCGCCCATGCCCATGATTTTGCCAGTGATGAAGAACGCGTAGAGTTGTCAGCCGCATTGATGTTTTTCTTTGCAATCGGTGCGATTGCAGCGCCTTTGGCGGCGTCAAACCTGATCGAATGGTACGGGCCATCTGCGCTGTTTATTATGATTGCTGTCGGACATATCGCCTTGGTCATCTTCGGGCTGTTGCGCATGCGCGCACGCAATACGGTGAAAGAGCGCACCCCCTATGTTTACGCGCCGCGCACCTCCTTTATGATTGGCAAATTGCTTGGGAAGTCACGCAATCGGGATTGAGGTCTGGAAGAGCGCGCGACCCCCTGATAGAGATCACGGTGCATTAATCTGAAGGCGCGTTATGGCTCGGCATCTCATCACTTCCGCGATCCCTTATATCAACGGTATCAAACATCTGGGCAATCTTGTGGGCAGCCAACTGCCTGCGGACCTATTTGCGCGCTTCCAGCGCGCGCGCGGCAACGAGGTTTTGTTCCTCTGCGCGACGGATGAGCACGGCACGCCCGCGGAATTGGCGGCGGCCAAAGCAGGCAAACCTGTGGATGAATATTGCGCCGAAATGTGGGAGGTTCAGGCCGAGATTGCCAAGGGTTTCCGCCTGTCCTTTGATCACTTCGGGCGTTCGAGCTCCGAGCAGAACCGCAAGCTGACGCAGCATTTTGCGGGGCGTCTGGCCGAGCAGGGCTTGATCGCGGAGGTGACCGAGCAGCAGGTTTACTCTGTTGCTGACGGGCGTTTCCTGCCCGACCGCTATATCGAGGGCACATGCCCGAATTGCGGGTTTGACAGCGCGCGCGGCGATCAATGTGACAACTGCACCAAGCAACTTGATCCGGTTGATCTGATCGACGCACGCTCGACCATCTCCGGATCGACCGAGTTGGAAATGCGCGAAACCAAGCATCTTTATCTGCGTCAAAGCCAGATGAAAGATCAGCTCAATGCCTGGATCGACAGCAAATCTGACTGGCCGATCCTGACCACATCGATTGCCAAGAAATGGCTCAATGATGGCGATGGTCTACAGGACCGTGGCATCACGCGCGACCTTAGCTGGGGCGTGCCTGTAAAAAATGGCGCGGATGATTGGCCGGGCATGGAGGGCAAGGTCTTTTACGTCTGGTTTGATGCGCCGATCGAATACATCGCCTGCGCGAACGAATGGACTGATGCGAACGGGCTGGCCGATAGTGATTGGCAACGCTGGTGGCGCACCGACATGGGCGCGGATGATGTGCGCTATACGCAGTTTATGGGCAAGGATAACGTGCCTTTCCATACGCTTAGCTTCCCGGTGACGATCCTTGGATCGGGTGAACCTTGGAAGCTGGTCGATTACATCAAAGGCTTTAACTACCTTAATTATGATGGCGGTCAGTTCTCGACCTCGCGCGGGCGCGGGGTCTTCATGGATCAGGCGCTTTCAATCCTGCCTGCTGATTACTGGCGTTGGTGGCTCCTGAGCCATGCGCCTGAAAGCAGCGATTCAGAATTCACCTGGGAAAATTTCCAGGCCTCTGTGAACAAAGACCTTGCCGATGTGCTGGGCAACTTTGTCAGTCGCGTCACCAAATTCTGCCGCTCCAAATTCGGTGAAGTGGTGCCGAGCGGCGGCGCATGGGGCGAACAGGAAGAAACGCTTATCGCAGAGCTGACAATGCGTATCCGTGCCTATGAGGGCCATATGGATGCTATGGAAGTGCGAAAATCCGCGTCTGAATTGCGCGCGATCTGGGTGGCGGGCAACGAATACCTGCAATCGGCAGCGCCTTGGACGACATTCAAGGACGATCCCGAACGCGCCGCCGCGCAAATCCGCATGGCGCTGAACCTGATCCGCCTTTACGCAGTTCTCTCAGCGCCCTTCATCCCCGATGCTGCGGCTTCGATGATGAGCGCGATGCAAACCGAAGATGCCTCTTGGCCCGATGATGTCAACGCAGCCCTTGGCGCACTGACCATTGGTCATGCGTTCACGGTTCCCGAAGTGACATTCCGCAAGATCACCGACGATGAACGTATGGAATGGCAGGAACAATTCGCGGGCGTGCGGGATTAAGCCGCGCAATACCATCACTGGTTCAAAGGCGAATTAACAATGGCAGCTTTTACACCTTATTAATCCTTTTGCGCGATTGGCGCTGTTTTGCTTGCCTCCGGCTGTGTGTCGTCAGGCGAGCCTGTTGATAGGGGTGCGCCAACGGTATTTCAGCTATTGGGAAGCGCCCTTGCAGAGCCGGGCAGCGATGGCAAGATTGATGTGAGCCTGAATAAAGCTGGCGAAAACCGGCTTCATGACACTCGGAACGGGAACGGTTTTGCCTATAAGATCGGCGTGAACAACGCCGGTTCGATGCGGGCCTGTTCAGGCCTTTTGGAAGGCATCGATGTGGTGACGCCGCCAACCACTGGAACGGCGACGATGACGGGACGCTTTGCACTTTATGGGGCGGGCAGCTCGAAGGTTTGGTCGGGGCCAATCAGACAGTCGGTGCCTTCAACGGCACTTCACAATCGCGCGCAGAATTATACACAGGCGGCTTTATCGCCGATCTCTAAGCGGCGCGGCATTCGTATTTAGGCGTAGTCTTACTGGTACCCGCGGCCGGACTCGAACCGGCACGGCCGTTAAGCCTAGAGATTTTAAGTCTCCTATGTCTACCATTCCATCACGCAGGCCAGTGCCGCGCAAAATAGGCGGATCGCGCGGGGTGTAAAGCCCTGAAAGTGGGTTCAAAGATCAGTTTCTGGGGCGGCGGGCGCTTGTGTTGGCAAACGCCGCGCTTTCAGCCAGAGATTCAACGCCAGCGCGTTCCCAACATTTTCACGCATACGTAATAGGCAAGGTAGCCAGCCTAGAATGTGCCTGCGCCTTCCTCTTTGACCGCTTGCATCGCGACATAAGTGGATGTGCTGGACACATAGGGCAGGGTGGATAGTTTTTCTGCAAGCACTTGGCGATAGCTGCTCATGTCTGTCACACGAACCTTGATGAGATAGTCGAAGTTACCTGCAATCAAATGGGCTTGCTCCACCTCTGGAATGGCACGAACCGCTTTGTTAAAGGCCGTTAGTGCCGTTTCGCGCGTGTCTGACAGGCGCACCTCGACAAAGGCCACATGTTCGCGCCCCAGCTGGATCGGATCGAGCATGGCGCGATAGCCTTTGATGATCCCCTGTTCCTCAAGACGCTTCAGGCGCGTTTGTGTCGGAGATTTGGAAAGCCCGATGCGGGTGGCCAGTTCGGTGACGCTAATGCGCCCTTCACACGCAACAACCGCGAGAATCTTTTTGTCGAAGCTGTCAAGGTCCGCTCGATTTGTTTGCATTGAATATCTCCTCCTAATCGGGAGGAATTACGATCAAAGGCATGCAAGTCAAGCGAAATGAGCAATGCCTCTGCTATATACAGGGCCAAATCCCTTTTGCGAGGTTCGCCAACATGCCCCTGAATATTCCGCGTTATCCAGCCATCGACGCCCATTTGTTTGCCGATCAACCGGAACGCCTGCGCGCGCTTGGCCAAATGGCCGCGCTTTCCATAGCAGAGCGCAGCCAGATCAGCGCCAAAGCTGCCGACCTGATTGTGCGAATCCGCAATGCCGATAATCCCGGATTGATGGAAGTGTTCCTTGCTGAATACGGCCTATCAACGGATGAAGGCGTCGCGCTTATGTGCCTTGCCGAAGCGCTTCTGCGTGTCCCTGATGCCGATACCATTGATGCGCTGATCGAGGACAAGATCGCGCCCTCCGATTGGGGGCAGCATCTCGGGGAATCCTCATCCTCGCTTGTGAACGCTTCAACATGGGCGTTGATGTTGACGGGCCGCGTGCTTCAGGACGATGCGCCGGGCCCCGTTGGCCACCTGCGCGGCGCGTTCAAACGTCTGGGCGAACCTGTCATCCGCAAGGCGGTCAGCCGCGCGATGAAGGAAATGGGGCGTCAGTTCGTTCTGGGTGAAAACATCACCAGCGCCATGCAGCGTGCCTCCAGGATGGAAGCGAAGGGCTACACCTATTCCTACGACATGCTGGGCGAGGCGGCTGAAACCGACGCGGATGCACGCCGCTACCACCTGTCCTACAGCCGCGCGATTTCAGCGATTGCAGAGGCCTGCACATCCGATGATATCCGCGAAAACCCGGGCATTTCAGTCAAGCTATCTGCCCTGCATCCGCGCTACGAAGTTGCGCAAAGGGCGCGGGTTATGGACGAACTCGTGCCGCGTTTGCGCTCGCTCGCGCTTTTGGCGAAATCTGCGGGCATGGGCCTGAACATCGACGCGGAAGAGGCAGACCGCCTGACCCTGTCGCTGGATGTGATCGAAACGGTCCTTTCGGAAAAGGCCCTCGCAGGTTGGGACGGGTTTGGCGTTGTCGTGCAAGCCTTCGGTCCGCGCGCGCCCTTTGTGCTGGATCACCTGCATGACATGTCCACGCGCCTGAACCGCCGTATCATGGTACGGCTGGTCAAAGGCGCATATTGGGATACTGAAATCAAACGCGCCCAGGTCGAAGGGTTAGAAGGTTTTCCTGTCTTCACCTCCAAAGCGGTCACCGATGTTTCCTACATCGCCTGCGCGCGCAAGTTGCTGGGCATGACAGATCGCATCTATCCGCAATTTGCCACACATAACGCCCATACAGTCAGCGCAATTCTTCATATGGCTGAGGATAAAACATCCTTTGAATTCCAGCGCTTGCACGGAATGGGTGAGGCAATGCACAATATCGTGCTGGGCGATCACAAAACGCGTTGCCGCATTTATGCACCCGTCGGGGCGCACCGCGATCTGCTGGCCTACCTCGTGCGCCGCTTGCTGGAAAACGGTGCCAACAGTTCCTTCGTGAACCAGATTGTTGATGAGGACGTCAGCGCCCAAGACATCGCCGCCGATCCGTTTGCAGCTGCGCAAGAAGCGGAAAGCTGGGTCGCGAAAGGGCCAGAGCTTTTTGCACCCGAACGTATCAATTCCATTGGTTTTGATCTGACACACACACCTGACCTTGATCGCATCGACGCCGCCCGCGCGCCGTTTGGCGCGCATCATTGGACGGTATCCTCTTTGGTTGCGGCCAAGGCGAAGAACGGCGCAGCGCTCAGCATCACAAACCCGGCGCTCCCGAGCGAAATCATTGGCACGGCCCATCTTGCAAGCCCTGCACAAATCGAAGCCGCACTCAGCGCGGCAACGCCTTGGGCTGTTAGCGCAGAGGCGCGCGCAGCAACGCTACGACGCGCCGCTGATCTGTACGAGGCACGATTTGGCGAGCTATTCGCGCTGCTTTCGCGCGAGGCAGGCAAGACCTTGCTTGATTGCGTCGGTGAATTGCGCGAAGCCGTTGATTTCTTGCGCTATTATGCAGAGCGCTGCGAAGGTGACGCCGCAATTGGCACCTTCACATGCATTTCGCCTTGGAACTTTCCGCTGGCGATCTTCACAGGTCAGATCAGCGCCGCACTGGCCGCTGGGAATGCCGTTCTTGCCAAACCAGCCGAGCAAACCCCGCTTATTGCGCATCTTGCGGTTCAGCTTTTGCATGAGGCGGGCGTGCCCCGCGCCGCGTTGCAACTGCTGCTCGGGGCAGGGGATGTTGGCGCTGCGCTCACGTCTGATCCGCGCATTGGCGGCGTGGCCTTTACCGGTTCGACCGAAACCGCCCAGATCATCCGCCGCTCTATGGCAAAGAACCTTGCCCCAAGCGCACCTTTGCTTGCGGAAACCGGCGGTCTGAATGCAATGATCGTCGATAGCACTGCACTGCCTGAACAGGTGGTCAAAGCCATTGTGCAAAGCGCCTTCCAATCCGCCGGGCAGCGCTGCTCGGCTTTGCGCTGCCTTTATGTGCAAGAGGACATCGCAGATACAATCCAGACCATGCTTATCGGTGCCATGCGCGAGCTAAGCTTGGGCCAACCTTGGGAATTGGAAACCGATGTTGGTCCGCTGATTGACGCAGAGGCGCAAAAACAGATTGCCGAATATGTCGAAACCGCGCAAGCCGATGGCCGTCTGCTCTATCAACTTCAAACACCAGCCGAAGGTCATTTCGTGGCACCAACGCTGCTTGCCGTGAACAGCATCGCGGATCTGGAGCGCGAGGTTTTCGGTCCTGTCCTTCACATCGCGCGGTTCAAATCGAGCGAACTGGACAAGATCATCACCGATATTAACGCCACGGGATATGGCCTGACCTTCGGTCTGCAAACCCGTATTGATGATCGCGTGCAATATGTCTCAGAGCGGATCGCAGCAGGCAATATCTACGTCAATCGCAACCAGATTGGCGCAATTGTTGGCTCGCAACCCTTTGGGGGCGCAGGGCTTTCTGGCACTGGTCCCAAAGCGGGCGGGCCGCTCTATCTGTCGCGTTTTCGCGCTCTTGGGGCCGGTGATGTGGGCAAAGGCTTTGATGAAGCGATGCCGCTCGCAAAGCTGGAGCAAGCGATAAACCTCGCACCGCGCGCCGCTGAATTGCCAAGTGACGTCCTGCCGGGGCCAACGGGTGAATTGAACCGCATCTCGCGCCACGCACGTGCGCCTTTCTTGTGCATGGGGCCGGGGGCAAAGGCCGCTCAGGCCCAGTTCGATGCGGTGATTGCACTGGGTGGGCGGGCCGTTCAGGCGAGCGGCACAATCGGTCCCGGCGATCTAACAGCACTCAAGGGAATTTCTGGCGTGATCTTCTGGGGCGATCCAAAGCAGGCAAGCGAAATTAACCAAGCCCTCGCGGCACGCCAAGGGCCGATCCTGCCCTTGCTGACAGGCCTGCCGAATGCGGGCTACGTGCTCGAGGAAAAGCACCTCTGCGTGGACACGACAGCTGCGGGCGGAAACGCCGCTTTGCTCGCGCAAAGCGCGCCAGATCACTAAGCGCTCTTGACCTTTGGGCGGGCAAACTCCAGCCTGCCCAAATGCTTCCTATCCGCGACCATAACCCGTCGGGGCGCACGCCCTATGTCACCTACGCGCTGATTGCGATTAACATCATAATCTTCGCGGGCTTTAACCTGTCATTGGGGGAAGGGCGCGCGCTGGATATGTTTTTCTACGAATGGGGCATGATCCCCCGCGAGATCAGCGCAGGTCAGGACTATTATACACTCGTAACCTCGCAATTCCTGCACGGCGGTATCATGCATATCGGCGGTAACATGCTGTTTTTGTGGATTTTCGGCGATAACATGGAAGATGAAATGGGCCACATCGGCTTTTTGATCTTCTATCTGGCCAGTGGCATTGCCGCTGCGCTTGCGCAATGGGTGGTCGAACCGTCTTCGAGCGTTGTCACGATCGGTGCCTCTGGCGCGATTGCGGGTGTCATGGGGGGCTATCTGTTGCTGTTCCCCAAGGCAAAGGTCGATATCTTGTTGATTTTGATTATCTTTTTCAAAATTTTCCCGGTCCCTGCATGGGTCATGCTGGGTGTCTGGTTCCTGTTGCAGGTCGGCAATGGCGTCGCCTCTGATCCTGATCTTGGCGGCGTCGCCTATTGGGCGCATGCGGGGGGCTTTGTTGTCGGGATTGTGCTTAGTTTTCCATTGTTTATGCGACTTGGCGCGGCGGCTTTCTGGCGCAAAACGGACGGCCATCCGCCGCATCCCGAAGCCAAATACAAACTGACCCAATCGCGTATTCCTGTTGTACGGCGCAAATAGCTTTGGACAAATACCCTAGAATCGCTTGTCGCGCTTACTCTGCTACCCCATACCTAAAGGGCATATTTCAACAGCCTGCATGGAGCTTTACATGACCAAAATCAAAATCTTCGCGATGATGACCCTGACACATATCTTCCTTGCCGCCTGTGACGGGAATATCGAAGAATCATTTGAGGCCTTGTTCTAAGGCTCGCCAAAACTACCCAAGGATTGCTGCTATGAAGATGAACCCGCTTGGACGGACAGGTATCACTGTGCCAGAGCTTTGCCTCGGAACGATGACGTTTGGCACGCAAACGCCAGAAGCTGAGGCACATGAGCAAATTGATATGGCCCTCGCGGCGGGCGTCAACTTTATGGATACGGCCGAAATGTATCCGGTCAATCCGATTGGTCCGGAAACCCAAGGCGACAGCGAACGTTGCATTGGCACATGGCTGGCCAAAGGCGGGCCGCGCGACAAGGTGATTATCGCCACCAAGCATTCCGGTGACGGCTGGGCGCATATTCGCAATGCTGAAGGGATTTCTGCGGCCAGCATTCCGGGGGCAATCGATGGATCGCTCAAGCGTTTGCAAAGCGATTATATCGATCTTTATCAATTCCACTGGCCCAATCGCGGTTCGTATA
>NZ_JBAUHO010000382.1:0-20902 GCF_049680325.1 Planktotalea sp. | reverse complement strand
CTGGCTCTGGCTCTGGCTCTGGCTCTGGCTCTGGCTCTGGCTCTGGCTCTGGCTCTGGCTCTGGCTCTGGCTCTGGAAGGGCCTCGGCGACGGGGGCAACAGGCGCAAGCACTTCGCTCACTTCGGGTGTTTCTGAGGCGAGTTCCTCCTCGCCGCCATCCTCGACAATCGCTTCTAGCCCTTCTTCCAATTTGGAGGAGGATTTGAACAGTTTGTCTTTAAGCTTTTTGAAAAACGCCATGGGCAGAACTCCGCTAATTGCTTTCACCTAAAGCCGATTGCCTTGATTTGAAAGGGGCGCGTGATTGAAAATGCAGGCCTGATGCCCCAAGTTAAAGGTCCAATCAAAGGAATGCATATGTTGCGAGCTATTTTGACTGCCTGTGTTATCGCTCTTGCCGCGCCGCTTGGAGCGGCGCCGATGGATGCGAGTGCCTTTGAAGCTTACACAAATGGTAGAACGCTCTACTTCAGTGAGGGCGGCGCGGCCTATGGGGCGGAACGCTATTTGCCCAATCGCAAAGTGGAGTGGTCGTTTCTGGACGGACGCTGTAAAACCGGCGAATGGTATCCTGACAATGGTGCCATTTGCTTTGTCTATGAGGATCGCCCTGATCCACAATGCTGGCATTTTGAAAAGACTGCGCGCGGGTTAAAGGCAACCTTTTTAGGCAGCGATCAAAGCACCGAGCTTTATGAAGCCCAGCAAACGGACGAGCCGATGTATTGCATGGGCCCTGATGTGGGGGCCTAGAAAAGCGTGCCTTGATCGTCTTGTGGCGTTGCATCCTTTGCAGGTTTCGTTGCCCGGGCCGTGCCCAGATTGAGGATGCCATCAGCAAACTCGATATCGAGGGCAGGATGCGATTTTGCTGCCTTTTTCGTGGTCAACACCTCGCCTTCAGCGCCGCGCACAACGGCATAGCCGCGAGCCAGCGTTGCCTTGTAGCCAAGGGTCAGACGCAGACGGTCAAGCGCGTCGAGTTTGCGCGCGCGCTGCGTTTGCGCGACATCCGCTGCCTGTTTGAAACGGCGCATCAATGCGTTGAAATCTTGCGTGCGACGTTCGATCTGCGGCGCGAGCGACAGGGCCTCAAAGCGGGCGCTGACTTTCGCAAGATCGTTTTGCGCGGCGCTTTGGCGACGTTCCAGCGCGGGTGCCAAACGCGCGCTGCGGTCAAGCACGCGTTGCGCTGAATTCTGGATTGTGCGGCGCAGCAAGGACGGACGCATCGCACCGGCAGCTTCGCTTAGTTTGGCGCGCCCGCGATCAACCCGCGAGATCAGCGCGCTGGGTAAGCGCGCGGCGGCCAGATCAAGGCGTTGTTGTGCGCCCGCCATCAGCGCATCACTGCGCGGCAAGGCACGGCTGAGATCGCGCAGCTTTTCGCCGCGATAGTTAAGCGCCATGCGCATCGCGCTGATCCGCCTGCTTTCCGTTTCCTCAAGGCGCGCCAAGAGTTCTGCACGCACGGGCACCGCATGTTCAGCCGCTGCCGTCGGAGTGGGCGCGCGCAAATCAGAGGCGAAGTCGATGAGCGTCGTATCGGTTTCGTGCCCGACAGCGGAAATCAGCGGAATGCGAGATGCGGCTGCCGCACGCACAACGATTTCTTCGTTAAAGCCCCAAAGATCCTCGATCGAGCCACCGCCGCGCGCCACGATGATGAGATCGGGGCGCGGCAAGGCACCGCCGCTGCTAAATCCGTTAAACCCGTCAATCGCACGGGCCACTTCGGGTGCGCAGCGCTCGCCTTGCACCGCAACGGGCCAGATCAAAACCTTGCGCGGGAAACGATCGCGCAAACGATGCAGAATATCGCGGATCACAGCGCCCGTGGGCGAGGTAATGACTCCGATAACTTCGGGCAGGAACGGGATTTCTTGTTTGCGCGTAGGATCGAACAACCCTTCCGCGGCCAGTTTCTTTTTACGCTTTTCCAGCATCGCCATCAGCGCGCCTTCGCCCGCAACGGCAACATCCTGCACGTTCATTTGATATTTGGATTGCCCCGGAAACGTGGTCAGGCGACCCGTGGCTATTATCTCCATCCCCTCTTCGGGCATGACGGTCAGGCGCGCGACCTGCCCTTTCCAAGCGGTGCAACCAAGGACCGAGCGATCATCCTTTATGTCGAAATACAAATGCCCCGAGCGCGCATGCACAACGCGGCCCACTTCGCCGCGGATGCGCACGTGATCGAACGTGCCTTCGATGGTGCGTTTCACCGCATTGGATATCTCCGAAACGGTGAATTCCGGCTCATTGGCCCCCTCACGGGGATCGTCGATCAAATCAGACATCCTGCCTCGCTTGTGCATTGCTTGAGCGCAGACTAGAACGCGCGGCAAGGAAGTCCAAGCCACTCAGCGGGAGTAAATGACATGAATATTCTTATCCTTGGTGGCGGGGGCCGCGAACATTCGCTGGCATGGGCGGTTATGCAGAACCCGAAATGCGACAAGCTGATCGTCGCGCCCGGAAATGCGGGCATTGCGCAGATCGCGGATTGCGCGACGTTGGACATTGAAGATGGCAGCGCTGTTGTCGCCTTTGCCGAGGCAGAAGCGATTGATTTTGTCATCGTCGGCCCCGAAGCCCCGCTTGCGGCGGGGGTTTCTGATGATCTGCGCGCCGCTGGCTTTCTGGTGTTCGGTCCGTCCAAGGACGCCGCGCAGCTTGAGGCCTCCAAAGCCTTTACCAAAGAAATCTGTGATGCCGCGCAGGCCCCGACGGCAGGCTATGGCCACTTCGTTGATGCCCAAAGCGCAAAGGCCTACGTGCGCGAACAGGGCGCGCCGATTGTTGTCAAAGCCGACGGATTGGCCGCCGGCAAAGGCGTTGTTGTCGCTATGGATCTGGACGAGGCCTTGCACGCAATTGACGATATGTTCGGCGGTGCCTTTGGCGGCGCTGGCGCCGAGGTGGTGATCGAAGAATTTATGGAGGGCGAAGAAGCCTCCTTCTTTATTCTATGCGATGGAACCAACGTTTTGCCGATCGGCACCGCGCAGGATCACAAGCGCGTTGGCGAGGGCGATACAGGCCCGAATACGGGCGGCATGGGGGCTTACTCCCCTGCCCCGGTTCTAACTGACGAGATCGCGAACCTTGCCTTGGAGCAGATCGTTAAGCCATGCGTTGCTGAAATGGCGAAACGCGGCATGCCCTATCAGGGGGTGCTTTATGCTGGCTTGATGATTAAAGACGGCGCGCCCCGATTGGTCGAATATAACGCGCGCTTCGGCGATCCTGAATGCCAAGCGTTGATGATGCGCCTTGGTGGGCAGGCGCTGGATCTGATGCTGGCAACCGCGCGCACAGAACTGGCCGAAACCAGGGTGAACTGGGCAGATGACCACGCAATGACGGTTGTCATGGCCGCGAACGGCTATCCCGGAGCTTATGAAAAAGGCTCTGTCATCAACGGGCTGGACGCGTTGGTTGAGGACAGTTTCAACATGGTGTTCCACGCGGGCACCGCAGAGCGTGACGGCGCAATTGTTGCCACGGGTGGGCGCGTCTTGAATGTCACTGCGCGCGGCGCAACGCTCGCACAGGCGCATCAGCGGGCTTATGCCATGGTCGACGCGATCAACTGGCCCGGCGGTTTTTTTCGCCGCGATATCGGCTGGCGCGCCCTGTAAGCGCGCCACTGAATTAGTTACAAAGCAGCGCCTCTTGGCTTGAGCTGTAACCTTTGTAGGGACCGATCTCTTGCGTGGTAATACGCCCGTTTTCGAAAGTAGATGACATGATTTTCGACCAATCCGAATTCATGTTAATCATCTCTGGCGTGCCGCATCGACGGACCCCGCCAGAAATCAGCGCATCCCCGATGCGGTGATTGGTGAGGCCTGCCTGATCGAGCACATGTTCGAGAGCGCCATCCTTGAACCGCCAAATGCGCAGCGTTCTGGCAAGATGCGGGCGATCAATATAGGCCAGCTCAATATAACCATCCCCATCGAAATCAGCGGCCCCGACCGGGGCCAGCCAACGATGGGTCTGGCCGATATAGGGCGTCGCTGCAATTAGGCCGCTTTCGTCATAAATCGACAGCCGCGCGCCTTTTGCGATGCTTGTCTCAATAACAACGACCTCGTTGTCACCGTCCAGATCGACGTCCACAAGGCGCGGTGCGATATCTTCAAACACCCGCGTTTCAGGAAGCTTGAGCGTCACACTGCGCCCCGCGTCCGTTGTTAGCACAAGCGTTCCGAATTCAATCGCATCGCCCAAGACACCATGATCGTAACGGGTGGTCGGCGCACTAAAGCGCGCCTCTTTGATTCCGGCCTGCGCAGCGCTGGCGGCACAAAGTGCGACGGCGGCCAGCGCAGCGAACCGCATCAGATTTGTTTTTCTGGCATGTGAACGATCAGGCCATCCAACGCATCCGTCACCTTGACCTGGCAGGTCAGACGCGAGCGCGCCTCGTCAGGTTCGTATGCGAAATCGAGCATATCGACTTCCATATCGTCCTTGGCTGGCAGCTTGTCAGCCCAAGCCGCATCTACATAAACGTGGCATGTGGAGCACGCGCAGGCACCGCCGCAGTCGGCTTCGATGCCGGGAATATTGTTATCGCGGGCGCCTTCCATGACTGTCATGCCATTTGCAACGTCAACAACATGCTCTTTTCCGCCGTGTTCAATGTAGGTGATCTTCGCCATTGTTTTATCCTTCCAAGCCGTTTTCATTTACCTAGCGCTAGAGACGCGCGCGTGCCAGTCCAATTTGCGACATCGCGATCACAGCGTCGCGACGGCATAATTTGAAAACTTCGCACTGTTCCTTTGAGGGGAAACCGATTAATGTCGAGCTTAGATCGCCAGTAAGGCGGCAAGCAGTGAGACAGGCGCAATGCAGCACATCTCCCCCGATTTCCCGCGTTTTGCGGTGATCCGGCGCGCGAGCGGCGTGGTAACGCTATGTCTGCTGACGGCTTGCGCAGCCCCTTATGAGGTCGTAACAAAGGCTGCATTTGAAGAACCTGATCTGGTCTATACGACGTCCACGCCGCCGCCGGGCGCGCAAGAAGGCAGTTGTTGGGGCAAACATGTCACACCTGCCGAAGTCGAAACCGTGACCCATCAGATCCAACTTCAGCCTGCTGAAATCCGCACCGATGGCACGTTGAGCGCGCCTGCGGTCTACAAAACCGAAACCTCGCAGATGATCGTAAAAGAACGTCGCGAACTGTGGTTCGAAACACCCTGCGCACCTGAATTGACGCCCGAATTTGTGTCATCTCTCCAACGCGCCCTAAAAGCACGCGGGCAGTATCGCGGGGCTGTAACTGGCTATATTGATCCGCGCACCCGCGCTGCGATCCGCAAATATCAGGCAGAGCAAGGGCTTGATAGCTCGATCCTGTCATTGGCGGCTGCGCGCAAGCTGGGGCTGATTGCCTACGGCGATCTGGACAACGGATAAAAAAACGCCCGACACAAAGCCGGGCGTTTTCCAAATATCTGTTAAAGTGGGCCGTTTAGTCCTCGTCCAGTGCCAAGGCTACAAAGCGAGGATCACCCGCGCGACGCACCAAGAGCAACAAGGACTTGCGCCCTGCTTCGCGGGCGGCGTCGATCTGTTTGTCCAGATCATCAACGCTTGCCAGTTTTTGCTGACCCGCTTCCGTGATGACGTCCCCAGCGCGCAACCCTTTTTCATAGGCCTTGCTGGTTTCGGTGACATCCTGAACGACAAGACCGCTTGCACCATCGGCCAGATCAAGCTGCTCGCGCAATTCATCCGTGATTTCCGAAACCGTCATGCCAAGAATATCTGTCTTGGCAGGCTCTTGCGGTGTTGCAGGCTGGGAGGCTGGAACAGCGTTTTCTGCTTCTTCGCGGCGTCCAAGGGTGACCTTGAGCGTTTGTGTTTTACCTTCACGGAAAACTACGACGCGTACGGCTTTGCCAACCTCTGTGTTTCCAACTGTGCGCACCAGCGAGCGTGTGTCTTCAACTTCTTTACCGTCAAAGCTCATGATAACGTCGCCTGCTTTGATACCTGCCTCCGCAGAGGGGCCTTCAGGAACGTCCGTCACCAAGGCACCAGCTACTTTTTCAAGGCCAATGGCTTCTGCAACATCTTCGGTCACATCCTGAATACGCACGCCAAGCCAACCACGGCGGGTTTCGCCGAATTCCTTGAGCTGATCTACGACCTTTACAACGACATTGGATGCCATCGAAAAACCGATACCGATAGAACCACCATTGGGGGACAGGATTGCTGTATTCACACCGACCACGTCACCATCCATGTTGAACAACGGACCGCCAGAGTTGCCACGGTTGATCGCCGCATCTGTTTGGATGTAGTCATCATAAGAGCCGCTAAGCGCACGGTTGCGTGCCGAAACGATACCCGCGGAGACAGAAAAGCCCTGCCCCAATGGGTTACCCATCGCCATGACCCAATCGCCAACGCGCGAGATGTCACTATCACCAAAGCTAACGAATGCCAGCGGCGTATCAGCTTCAACCTTTAGCAACGCGATGTCTGTGTTGGGATCGGTTCCGATTACTTTCGCGGGCAGTTCAGCACCCTCGAAAAATTCGATCAGGATTTCGTCGGCACCTTCGATTACGTGGTTGTTTGTGACAACATAGCCGTCCTCGGAAATCACAAAGCCGGAGCCAAGCGCAGATGACTTGCGGGGGCGATTGTTATTGCCCTCACCACCATTGTTGCGATCCTGAAATTCGCGGAAGAAATCCTCGAAAGGTGAGCCTTCGGGAACGACGCCGCGCGGCGCGGTATTGCGTGCGACTGTCGTCGTTGTGGTGATATTCACCACGGCCGGGCTGATTTTCTCTGCAAGATCGGCAAAGCTTTCGGGGGCACCACGTGCAGCGGCGCTAAGGGTTTGAAGCAAAAGAAACACGACGCTAAGACCCATAGCAAAAGCTACCGGGAGCGATTTGCGGGATTCGCGTTGCTGCGTTTGTGAGAGGGCGAGTGCCTGCGACATTGTGAGAAGACCTCCTTCTTGGTCAGAGTCTCTACCAGATCAAGAATGACACTGGTTTTGATGCTCACTCTCTATTTAGGCGCCCTTGGACGCAACGCAAATCTCGTTACAGTGTTTCAAGCGTATGTGAAGATATCGTGAACAAATGCGCGAAATGTGTCAAAGCGCCCCGAGCGCGCGGGCAGCAAGAACAATACACACGCCCAACACCACAACCAAAAGACCAAAGGTGCGGCGCATTTCCAAAGACAGGTTTCGCAGGGCTTCGAGCAGGTCTTCGACAAGCGAAGGGGCCAGTGCGTACACCAGCCCCTCGATTATACAGACCAATCCGATTGCCAATAAGATGTTGGCAATCATGGGCTTACTCTGACTTTGTGTCTGACTTCAGATAGTTAAAGAAGTCACTATCTGGTGAGAGCACCATGGTTGAGTTGTTTGCACCCAATGCGCCGCGATAGGCCTCAAGCGAGCGGTAGAATTCAAAGAACTCCTGATCCGCGCCATAGGCTGCTGCAAAGGTTGCGTTACGTTCGGCATCCGCTTCACCACGGGTGATTTCGCTTTGACGCTTGGCGTCGGACACGATTTCAACCTGCGTTCTGTCCGCCAAAGCGCGCACACGCTGCGCGGCTTCGTTACCACGGGCGATTTCATCCGCTGCCTCACGTTCACGTTCGGCGCGCATACGTGCGAAAGTGGACTCAAGATTGGCGTTCGGCAAATCGGTACGTTTCAGGCGCACGTCGATGACTTCAATGCCAAGGCCACGCGCTTCGGAAATCGCGCCGTTGCGAATGCGCAGCATCAGCGCTGCGCGGTCCGTGCTGAGGATATCGTTCGATGACACCGAACCCAGAATTTCACGCGTTTCAGAGCGCAAGATGCTGTCCAAACGGTTTTCAGCGACAGGAATACCGCCTGCACCAACCGCTTGGCGGAACTGGTTTACATCCGCGATACGATACCGCGCGAAGGCGTCAACCACGAGACGACGATCATCCAGAGGCGTGACTTCGAGCGGGTCGATGTCGCGGCTTAGGATACGGTCATCATAGCGCACAACCTCTTGAATAAGCGGGATTTTGAACGCAAGACCGGGCTCTTCCTTGATATCGACGACGCGGCCGAATTGCAGAACCAGCGCCTTTTCACGCTCGTCCACAATGAAGACGGATGACAAGATCGCAGCAATCGCGATCACGACAATCGGTAGCAGGTACGTTGTTTTACGCATCAGTTGCTCCCTCCAGAGTTTTTACGCAGCTCATTGAGCGGCAGATAGGGAACGACGCCTTGGCCACCTTCGGAATTGCTATCCAAGATGATTTTGTCAACGCGTCCCAGCACTTCCTGCATCGTTTCCAGATAGAGACGCTTGCGGGTCACTTCAGGGGCTTTTTGATACTCGGCAAGAACAGCGGTAAAGCGGGACGCCTCACCCTTTGCTTCGTTAACAACGCGGGCACGATAGCCTTCGGCTTCTTCAAGGACCTGCGCAGCTTCACCGCGCGCTTCGGCCACAATACGGTTCGCATAGGCGTCCGCTTGCTTTTCAAGCTTGTCGCGCTCCTGCTCGGCCGCTTGGACCTCACGGAAGCTGTCGATGACCTGCTGGGGCGGATCGGCTTTGTCAAAGTTGACGCGGATCACGTTCATGCCTGAATCATAGCTATCAAGCGTGTTCTGGATCAGATCGCTCAAGCGTTCGGCAATGCTTGCACGGTCACGGTTCAGAATTGGCGCAAGTTCAGACTGCGCGATGATTTCGCGCATGGCCGATTCAGACACGGCGCGAATTGTCATCTTTGGATCACGCAGGTTGAACAGGAATTTCGCAGGATCGTTGATGTTCCAGACAACCTGAAAATCAATGTCCACGATGTTTTCATCGCCCGTTAGCATCAGACCCGCTTCGGAGCCACGCGCGCCAACGCCGATATCTTCGGTTTGCTCGCGCGTCACGGGAATAACTTCCGCCGTCACGACAGGCCAAGGTGCGAAGTTCAGGCCAGGCTGACCTGTCGCGGAATACTTGCCCAAGAAGAGTTCAACAGACTGCTCTTCCGGCTTTACCGTGTAAAAGCTGGCCATGCCCCAAAGCACGACCGCAGCCAACACACCAAGACCGACCGTTCCGCGTGTGAACGCAGGGCCGCCCTGACCAGAGCCGTTAGCGCCATTTCCGCCACCGCGACCGCCCATCAGGACGCGCAGTTGTTCTTGGCCTTTTTTCATGAGCTCGTCGATTTCGGGGATCTGTGGTCCGTCCCCTTCAGGACGACGACCGCCACCGTTATTACCAGAGCCACGATTATCATCGCCTGACCCATTGTTGCCACCGCCGCCCCATGGGCCGCCGTTGTTACCAGCCATCTAAGCTATTTCCCCTCAATTATCTTCGTTGGACAGTCCTTACAGAGTAAACTGGTCAGGATTGTCAGAATTTCAACCCGTGCGGGTCGGTGTTTTCATTGTGACCAGTTCTTCGGACATTGTTGGATGAACCGCAACCGTGCGATCGAAGTCTTCTTTTGTTGCGCCCATCTTTACCGCGATACCCGCAAGCTGGATCAATTCACCCGCCCCCGGCGCTACGATATGGCATCCTAACACCTTACGTGTCGCTTGGCTTACAATCAATTTCATCAAGACACGCTCGGCCCGGCCTGCAAAGCTTTGCTGCATGGGTTTGAACGAGGTCGAATAAACTTCAATCGGTTCCTGCGCTGCGGCGTCCTCTTCGGAAAGGCCGACAGTGCCCATTTCAGGCTGCGTAAAGATCGCGGTCGGAATCAAATCGTAATCCGGCTTGGTTGGATTGCCTTTGAACACTGTTTCTACAAAGGCCATGCCTTCGCGGATCGCAACCGGCGTCAGGTTTGCACGATCGGTCACGTCGCCCACGGCATAGATCGAAGGGACAGCTGTCTGGGAGTAATCATCAACGATGACTTCGCCCTTGCGCCCAAGCGCGACACCCACTGTTTCCAAACCCATGTCATCAGAATTCGGCGCGCGTCCTGTGGCGAACATCACCTGATCGAACACACGTTCATCGCCGTTTGTCGCTTTGATCCAGATGCCTTCGCCCTCGCGGCGCATTTCCAGAACATTGGTGCCCAGATGCAGATCAACGCCGCGTTGGCACATTTCTTCAGAGACCAGCCCGCGCGCTTCATCATCAAAGCCGCGCAGAATTTGCGCGCCGCGATAGAATTGCGTTGTGGCCACGCCCATGCCGTTCATCACGCCTGCAAATTCAGAAGCGATATAACCTCCACCGACAATCAGCATGGACTTCGGCAGTTCAGGCAAGTGAAAAATCTCGTTCGACGTGATCGCCAGCTCTGCACCTGCAATCTCTGGCTTGACCGGACGTCCGCCCACCGCGATCAGAATATGTTTGGCGGTTTTGCGCGTGCCGTCTGCCAATTCGACCGTGTGCGCATCGGCAATGCGCGCGCGGCTGTCAAAAGTTTCGACACCTGCATTTTTCAACAGCGAACGGTAGACACCTTCAAGACGGTCCAGTTCGGCGTGCATCTTGGATTGGAAGGATTTCCAGCTGAACCCTTTAGACGTCACATCCCAACCATACGCCTGCGCATCTTCCGCCAGTGCGCCATAGCCAGAGGCAAACACCATCAGTTTTTTGGGCACGCAGCCGCGAATGACGCAGGTGCCGCCATAGCGATCCTCTTCCGCCAGTGCGACGCGCGCGCCTGTATCTTGCGCCGCAACGCGCGCAGCCCGAACGCCGCCAGAGCCGCCGCCGATCACAAATAGGTCGTAGTCAAAAGCCATGTGTATTTCCCAAAGTCAGGCGCGTGAGCGCTTAGTCAGCCAGATCTGTGAACAAATTGTCATTTTCGACAAAGTCCAAACGATCATGTTCCACAGTGCCTGTATTTATGTCACGCACCTCGACCTTGCCATCCCCGTGGCCGATCACAACCACGTCACAAATGTCGATGAACAGGCCGTTTTCGACAACGCCCGGCATCTGGTTGATAACCATCGCCAACTGGCGCGCGTTGCCAATGCGCTTGAGGTTCAGATCAAGGATGTGGTTGCCCTCATCCGTAATGAAGGGCGAATCCCCGTTCATACGCAGACTGATTTGACGTCCCAAGACATCCATAGACACCAGCGTTTCTTCTACAAGCGCACGGGTGGTCTGCCAGCCAAACGGGATCACTTCGATAGGTAGCGGAAAGGCACCAAGGTGCTCAACTTCCTTGGCCGCATCGGCGATGACGATCATCTGATCCGAGGCCGTCGCTACGATCTTTTCCTGCAAAAGCGCGCCGCCCCCGCCTTTGATGAGATTGAGATCACCGTCAAATTCGTCCGCACCGTCGATAGTGACATCAAGCCAACGGGCCTCGTCGAGCGAAATAACTTCGATACCGACCTCGCGCGCCAATTGCGCCGTGCGGGTCGATGTCGGGACGCCGCGAATGCGCAGTCCATCGTCGCGCACCATTTCACCAAGGCATCGCACCAACCATGCGGCGGTCGATCCGGTTCCAAGACCCACCCGCATTCCGTCTTCTACGAAAGCAGCAGCGCGCTTGGCGGCCACGAACTTTGCTTTATCAATGGGGGACAATTCTCCGGTCATGTTCATTCGACTCCTTGGCAGCTTGCGCCCTTATAAACACAGCTTGGACGGGGCGCGAGAGCGGAATGTCGCTTTTCAACGTCGCGAGCACAGCTGTTCAGCGTAAAGAACAGGGATGAGCCCTATAAACGTCCAGCAATAAGGCGGCACCGTTATATGTTTCTTTCGGTTTTTGATATGTTCAAGGTGGGTATTGGCCCGTCGTCATCCCATACGATGGGGCCCATGGTGGCTGCCGCCCGCTTTCTGGATGATCTGCGTGCATCGCCCTTTGAATTCGCGGGTGTGAGAGCATCGCTGCATGGCTCATTGGCTTTCACGGGCGTCGGTCACGCAACCGACCGCGCCACAATTCTTGGCCTGGCTGGGTTTCAGCCTGATACCTATGACGCAGCAAAGGCCGATGCAGCCTTCGCAGAGATTGTGCGCACGAAAAGCGTGTCGCCTGAAGGGCTTGGCACGCTGGCCTTTGATCCCAGAACAGACCTGAAATTCGATTTCGGCCCGAACCTGCCCGGCCATGCCAATGGCATGATCCTGATGGGAACAGACGCACAAGGCGATGTCATCAAACAGGAAACCTATTATTCCATTGGCGGTGGATTTGTTATGACCGAGGCCGAATTGGCCGCTGGCAAAGACACCGATGAGGGTGCGCCAGTCCCCTTCCCGTTCAAGACTGCCGCAGAAATGTTGGAGATGGCCAAGGCCGCTGGCAAAAGCATCGCGGAAATGAAACGCGCGAATGAGATTTCGCGTGGCTGCACCGAAAGCCTGCGATCTGGTACGGCCCGCATCTGGCAGGTGATGAACGCCTGCATCGACAAGGGGCTGACCCACGATGGCATCTTGCCCGGCGGTCTATCGGTAAAACGCCGCGCCAAGGCGATCCATGATGCATTGCTAGCCGAACGCGGTATGAACTTGAACGCCCCGCATACGATCAACGATTGGATGAGCGTCTATGCTATGGCGGTCAATGAAGAGAACGCCGCCGGTGGTCAGGTGGTGACAGCCCCGACCAACGGGGCCGCTGGCGTCGTGCCCGCCACGATCCGCTATTATCTGGATCATGTGCCCGGCGCGACGGAAAGCAAGGTCGAGGAATTCCTGCTGACCGCCGCCGCGATTGGCGGGTTGGTCAAGTTCAACGCCTCTATTTCTGGTGCCGAAGCAGGATGTCAGGCCGAAGTCGGCAGCGCTGCGGCAATGGCGGCGGCGGGGCTTTGCGCGGTCTTGGGCGGGACCCCTGCGCAGGTGGAGAACGCTGCCGAAATCGCGCTGGAACATCATTTGGGCATGACCTGTGATCCGGTCAAAGGGCTGGTGCAAGTGCCCTGCATCGAACGCAACGGGCTTGGCGCGATCAAAGCGGTATCTGCCGCCTCGCTTGCCCTGCGCGGGGATGGCACGCACTTGGTGCCCTTGGATGCTTGCATCGAAACCATGCGCCAGACAGGTGCGGATATGAGCGAAAAATATAAGGAAACCTCGCTTGGTGGCTTGGCCGTTAATATTCCGAATTGTTGAGCGGCAGCACGGCGCTCATGCGTTCTCCCTTGAGCGCACGGCGAAACCTGACGCCACGGCACCCAGAACCGAGTTTGCCTTTCTAAACAGCGCTCAATAGCCTGAAGCAATGACACCTGATCGCCCCCTGCTTGGCATATTGTTGATGCTTGGATTTTGCGTCCTTGCACCGCTTGGTGATGCATTGGCAAAGATCATCGGGCAAACGGTTCCGCTGGGTGTGCTTTTGCTCGCGCGCTTTGGTGTGCAGGGGCTGTTGTTGTTTCCGATTGTCCTGACAACGCGGCGAAACTGGCGCTTGTCTGGTCGTGTTCTCAGGCTCGCTTGGTTGCGCACCGCGCTGCACATCGTTGGAATTGGCGCGATGTTCACCGCTTTGCGCTATCTGCCGCTTGCCGATGCTGTGGCGATTGCTTTTGTCATGCCCTTCATAATGCTCGTGTTAGGGCACTATGTTCTAAGGGAAGAGATTGGCATCCGCCGTATCATTGCCTGCGGCGTAGGCTTTCTGGGCACCTTGCTTGTAATACAGCCTGCGTTTAGCTCTGTTGGCTGGCCGGCCTTGCTACCGCTTGTTGTTGCCATCGTCTTTTCGCTCTTCATGATCGTGACGCGTCAGATCGCAAAGGAAACTGACCCGATTGGGCTGCAATGCGTTAACGGATTTATGGCGGTTGCGATTTTACTGCCGGTCATGGTGATTTTTCGTGGTAGCGAAATTGAGCTCTTTCAAATGAAAGCACCTATTGGCGGCGAATGCGTGATGTTGATTACGATCGGCGTGATCGGCACCTTTGCACATCTACTGATGACATGGTCGCTGCGCTTTGCGCCATCAGCCACGCTGGCCCCGATGCAATATCTGGAAATTCCGTTCGCGACCTTCATCGGCTGGCTGGTTTTCAAAGAGCTGCCCAATTCGCTTGCCGCGGTCGGGATCGCGATAACAATCTTGTCAGGACTTTACATCGTCATGCGCGAGCGGGCCACGAGCCGGTTGAACCAAGTAACGCCCCCATAACGTCCTCAAGACAGGATGCTGGCAATATGCACAGCAACCCCGGTGCATCGGTTTCAAGATGTAGGGGGCCTGTTGCCTCGTTGGACGTGCCGATGCGTTGCCCCGGGGCCAGATCGAGCGCATCAAAGGACCATTTTAGGCCCTGCGCGCGCGCAACCACTGCGGACATCGGAAAGAGCGAAACAGGTGTCCCCTTTTCCAAAGGCAGATCAAGGTTCGGCGGACAAAGAAAGATCAACTCATCGTGCCCGAGCAAGACGCAGCGCTGTTCTGCAAAGCGTAAAAGAGTATGCAGCGCCGCAAGCTGATGATCCAGCCGCCCGCCCAGAAATCCAAGCCCGAGAACAACAGGCGCGCCTATACGCATTAGGCATTTCTCGAAATCTGTGCTGTCTTGTTCGTCGATTGTGTGGATAGCCTTGTCGGGTAAGGACGCCTTCAATTCGCCTGAAAGCGAATCCATATCTCCTATGACGGCTTCGGGAATGCAGCCATGCTGCACCGCATGTGCAGCCCCGCCGTCCGCCGCCACCACTGTGGGTGCCAAGGCAAGTGCCCGCGAAAACCCGTCTTCGGGCAGTTCAGCCCCGCCGAGCAACGTAATAGGTTCCAATTTGAGAACAATTTTAGAAATCACGCGGAATTAACACCTTTTTGGGAAACAGATCACATTTGGAACACGAAATGATACCCTCAGAGTCACAGATTCGTGCCGCTTTGGCCCATAGGGGTAAGTTACAAACAACGCTGAAATTAAGTAAAGCGAGTAGATCATGGTAAATACGAGCAAAGTTCTCACCGTCTCATACGGGACTTTTTCCTGTACGTTGGAAGGGTTCGACGATTCGTTTGGAACGATGAAAGCCATTGCCGAGTATTTCCGCGATTTGGCTGCGGATGACCGTTACTTTGGCGCGGAACCACCCACTCCTGACGCCGAAATGCTGGCCCGCATTGCCGAACGCGAAGTTTCGCGCCGCGTGGAAGCGCATAGCGACGGTGGCAAAATCGTGCTGCGCACGACCATGCCTGCCACCAGCGCGGAACTGCTGGATGCGCCAATCACTGAGAATGCAGAAATAGCGCAAGACGCGGCGCAGGCCACGGTTGATGCGCGCGATGATACCGACGCAATTGAACGCGCCAAGGCAGAAGCGCTTGCAAAAGCCGAGGCAGACGCCCTTGCAGAGGCGGCGGCAAAAGCGGAGGCCCGTATAGCAGAAGAAGCCCGCCTTGCAGAACAAGCCGAGATCGAAGCGCGCGCCGAAGAAGAGCGTGTCGCGCTCGAAGCCTCAGATCGCCAAGCGAAACGCGCCGCCAAACGCGCGCGCATTGCAGAAGAAAAAGCTGCCGAAGAGGAAGCTATGCGTATTGCTGCGCAAGCGGAAGCGGAAGCGGAAGCAGCAGCCGCAGCTGAAGAACAAGCCGAACTTGAAGCCGAACGCGCAGCAGAAGAAGAAGCCCAGCGCGAAGCGAAGGCAAAAGCCGAAGCCAAAGCGCAAGCTGCCGCAGCGGCGGCAAAGCAGGCAGAACAAGAGGACGGTGATTCCGTTGCTGCGAAACTCGCACGCATCCGCGCTGTTGTCGGACAGCCTGCGCCGACAGCACAGGTCGCTGATTTCTCGGAAGACGAGCATGCTGATGACATCATGCAAGGCCAGCCCGGCGACACGGACCTAGAGGATTTGCTAGAGGAGGATGTCAAAGCCGAAGCCTCGCCAGAGGACACGATTTCGGGCGTCATGTCCCGCCTTGCAGCAGACATCGACGATACAGATGAAGCCGAAGCTGAAGCTGCGCCGCTGATTCTGGATCAAGCGATTGAAGAAATCGCCGCAGAGCCAGAAGCAGCCAAGGCCCCGATCCGCGCCCGCGTCATCAAGATGAAGCGCAAAGAGTTTGAAGCAGCTATTGCAAGCGGAGATCTTGAAGAAGAAATCGACGAGGATGCCGACAACGCGCCAGGCGCGGAACTTGACGCGCAGCCCATCGTCGACAACAGCAGCCTGTCTGCTGACGATGAAGATGAGCTGGCTCGCGAATTGGCCGCAGTCGAAGCAGAATTGGCCGGCTTGCCCGTAGAAGAGCCCGCAGCCGTTCTGGAAGAGGACTACGACGACGAATACGACGCCTATGAAGAGGTTCAAGACGAGAGCCAGATCGAGCAAACGCTTCGAGCCACAGAAGAGCTGGCCAGCGCGCCGGACGCGGAAATGGATCGCTTGATGTCTCAGGCCAGCTCGGAACTGGAAGAGCCCGATGGCAAAAAGCGCCGCAACGCGCTTGGTCATTTGCGCGCCGCCGTTGCTGCGGCCCGTGCGGACAAATCAGCTAGACCGAATGAAGAGCTGGTTGATGATACGCTGGAATATCGCGACGATCTGGAGAGCGCTGTTCAACCGCGCCGCCCGGTGCGCCGTTTGAGCAACGAGCTGAATACATCCACATCAGCGCGCCCTCCGCTCAAACTTGTGGCTGAGCAACGCATTGACACACCCGCGCCCAGCACTAGTGTCGCAGCTTCGCAAACGCCGCAGCCTGTGCGCCCGCGCCGTATCAAAGTTGAGGATGCCGCCGCTGCCCCGCAGCAACACGCTTCAGAACTAGCGCCAGAGGGTGGAAGTTTTGCAGAGTTTGCTGAAGAAATGGGTGCGACAGAGCTTCCTGATCTGCTCGAAGCAGCTGCCGCCTACATGGCTTATATCGAAGGCAAGGATCAATTCTCGCGGCCTCAGTTGATGACAAAGGTGCGCATGGTCCAAGAAGAAAACTACTCGCGAGAGGACGGCCTGCGCTCGTTCGGCCAGCTTCTGCGTCAGGGCAAAATCGAGAAGATCAGCGGCGGTCGCTTTACCGTTTCCGACCGGATCAGCTTCAAGCCCGATGCACGCGCTGCGGGTTAACCTTTGTGACGTACGAGTAACGGCGGCGGCTTCCTGTCAGGAGCCGCCGCCATTTTTATATCAGCGATCGTTTTGTGACGCATCAGGATCGGCTTGGCCGATCCCCATAAAGACTTTCTTGAACGGGAAGACCCAGATCACCCCCAAGAAGACGTAGATCGCAAATTCGGCCCACATTGGCGGGCGGCCAAAATAGCTGAATGCTGCTGCAACCAATCCAATCGCTAGCAGGATATAGAGCGGCATACCAAGCAGCAAAATGATTAATGCCCAGCGGCGGCGTGCTTTATAAGACAGGGCCATCAGTCCTCGAACGGGTCAGTGACAAGGATCGTGTCCTCGCGTTCTGGCGAAGTAGAAACAAGCGCAGCAGGACAATCAATCAACTCTTCGATCCGGCGCACATATTTGATCGCATTCGCAGGCAGATCCGCCCATGAACGCGCACCTTCAGTGCTTTCGCTCCAGCCCGGCATTTCTTCATAGATCGGCGTGCAGCGCGTCTGATGGTCCGCAGCCGTCGGCAGATAGTCAATGCGCGCGCCGTCCAGCATGTAACCAACGCAGATTTTCAACGTCTCGAATCCATCCAGAACATCCAGCTTTGTAAGGGAAATCCCAGTCACGCCCGAGGTCGCACAGGTCTGGCGCACCAAAGCGGCATCGAACCAGCCACAACGACGCTTGCGCCCCGTGACAGTACCAAATTCGCGGCCCCGCTCGCCAAGGCGCTGACCGTCATCGTCGTCCAATTCAGTCGGAAACGGGCCTTCGCCAACACGCGTTGTGTAGGCTTTCACGATGCCCAGAACATAATCAATCGAGCCGGGACCAACGCCAACGCCTGTCGCCGCCTGCCCTGCAATCACGTTAGACGAGGTCACAAACGGGTATGTGCCAAAGTCGATATCGAGCAGCGCGCCCTGCGCCCCTTCAAACAATATCCGCTCGCCGCGTTTCTTGCGCTCGTTCAGCACTTTCCAAACAGGGGCGGCATATTTCAGAATCTCCGGCGCAATCTCGACAAGCTGCGCGATCAAGGCGTCGCGATCAATCGGCTCGATCCCAAGACCTTTGCGCAAAGGATCATGGTGCTGCAATGCGCGATCAACGCGCGCTTCCAGCGTTGCCAGATCGCCCAAATCGGCCACGCGCACAGAGCGGCGCCCGACCTTGTCTTCATAGGCTGGCCCGATGCCGCGCCCTGTGGTGCCGATCTTCGTTCCGCTCGACGCCGCCTCTTCACGCGCGCGATCCAACTCGCCATGGATTGGCAGGATAAGCGGCGTATTTTCTGCAATCATCAAGGTTTCAGGCGTAATTTCAACGCCTTGCTTCACAATCGACGCGATCTCTTTGACCAGGTGCCAAGGATCCAAAACAACGCCATTGCCGATCACCGACAATTTCCCGCCGCGCACAACGCCAGAGGGCAGCGCGTTCAGTTTGAACACTTCACCGTCAATCACCAGCGTGTGGCCCGCGTTATGGCCCCCTTGAAAACGCGCGATCACGTCAGCCCGCTCAGAGAGCCAATCGACAATCTTGCCTTTACCTTCGTCGCCCCACTGAGCGCCGACAACAACCACATTTGCCATACGAGTGACCTTTCCCATTGCGTCAAACCCGCGCCCGTATAGTCCGCGCCCCGGATAAGCGAAACACCTATTTCGCCGCAGCGCCCCTAAAATGCATGCGCCTTTGCTTCATTTTGCCAAATAAACTCTCCCCGAAGGGCCGCTCAAAACCTGCGCCTAGGCTCTGGACAGCAGCCAGCGCATGCGCAAAGCATGGGGCAACATCAAGAGGGCCTATCATGATCCGTATCGCTATCCGCTGGCTTGTTGCCTTTGTTTTACTTGCTGCAACCTACAACCCGACCCAGTTTAACTGGGTGCGTTGGTCCGTAAACAATTACGCCGATCAATTGCCCATGATCGTTCTAAGCGGGCTGATCCTGCTTATTGGTTACATTATCTATATGCGTGCGACGCTGCGCTCTATCGGACCATTTGGCATGGCGCTTGTGCTTGCCCTGGTCGCTGCTTTGCTTTGGGTGCTTTATGATTTCGGCTGGCTTAGCCTGGAAAATCAGGCGGTGAATCTGTGGTTAGGGTTGATCGCGCTTAGTCTGGTGCTGGGAATCGGTCTTAGCTGGTCGCACATTCGCCGCGCGCTTTCCGGGCAGGCAGATATGGATGACGTAGATGAGTAAGCTGCATGATTTCGACGCGACAGTCCGCTGGACAGGCAATACAGGTCGCGGCACCGCGAGTTACAAAAGCTACACCCGTGATTGGACGCTGGAGAGCGCGGGCAAACCCGGTATCGCATGTTCCAACGATCCAATGCTTGGCGGTGACCCTGCGCTATATAATCCCGAGGACATGCTCATAGCGGCGTTGAGTTCCTGTCATATGTTGTGGTTTTTGCATCTGGCATCGGATGCAGGGCTCACTATACATTCCTACCGCGATGATCCTGTTGGCACAGGCGAAAGCCTGCCTGACGGAACCGGGCGTTTTGTGCGCGCGCTTTTGCGGCCCAAGATCGGGCTTTTGCCCGGAAACGACACTGCGCTTGCAGATGAAATCCATGGACGCATTCACAATCATTGCTTCATTGCGCGCTCAGTGAATTTCCCCATTGAGATCGCCGCCAGCTATTTTGACTGCTCTGGCCCTGATTGACGGGTTGCACGGCACGCTGTGATTGCCTAGATAGCACGCTGTACCACTAACGCGCAGGCACCCATGGAAAACGTCGTTCTGATCATTCACCTCCTTTTGGCTTTGTCATTGATCGGCGTCGTTCTGATGCAACGTTCCGAAGGGGGCGGGCTTGGAATGGGCGGCGGCGGTGGCGGCGCTATGTCTGGCCGCGCAGCAGCGACTGCGCTTGGCAAGGTGACATGGATTTTGGCGATTGCCTTCATCATTACCTCGATCACGCTGACAATCATTGCAGCGCAGAAATCTGCGGGTAGCTCGGTTCTGGACCGTCTTGGCGATGCGCCAGCGGCGGCAGAAGAAACGGCACCTGCCTCTGGTTTGGGTGAAGGCACTGATCTGCTGCCACCAAGCGCGGATGACAATGCACCGCTGGTGCCACGCGCCGACTAATTCTACCAGCTTTTGATAGCGTTAAGGCTGCCGCAACATCATCTAGCGGCTGCCTTGCGAATCTTAGACAAATCCTGTAACGCTCAAATCCCGTGAGTATCGGCATTCGAGCGATGCTGACCACATGAAATTTGACCCCTTTTGCGCAGCCCACTTCGCGCAGTTTGGTCCTCACGGGAGCGCTATGCACATGGCCAGATTTATCTTTATTACCGGCGGCGTTGTGTCCTCCCTTGGCAAAGGTCTCGCCTCTGCCGCGCTTGGTTCTTTGTTGCAAGCCCGTGGCTTTTCCGTGCGCCTGCGCAAGCTTGATCCCTATCTGAACGTAGATCCCGGCACGATGAGCCCGTTCGAGCATGGCGAGGTTTTTGTCACCGATGACGGCGCCGAGACCGATCTGGATCTGGGCCATTACGAACGCTTCACAGGGGTGTCTGCCCGCAAGACTGATTCCGTCTCGTCGGGCCGCATCTACTCCACCGTGCTGGAGAAAGAACGCCGCGGCGATTATCTGGGCAAAACCATTCAGGTGATCCCGCATGTGACCAATGAAATCAAAGACTTCATCGCAATTGGCGATGATGAGGTTGATTTCATGCTCTGCGAAATCGGTGGCACCGTGGGTGACATCGAAGGTCTGCCCTTCTTCGAGGCGATCCGCCAGTTTTCCCATGACAAACCGCGCGGCCAGTGCATTTTCATGCATCTGACCC
>NZ_JBAUHO010000381.1:0-5932 GCF_049680325.1 Planktotalea sp. | reverse complement strand
GAAGCTTAGCAAAACTGATTAAAGGAATAAACTCGGCTGGGCTCATGCAGTTGATTGATTCATCTCAACCACGATCTGCTTGAATGCTGCTATGATAGGGTGTTCCCTTGAAAGGAGCTTGCAATGTTTACCGTAACCAAACCGAAACCGAACCGCATCAACATCGACCTGAATGGCGGTATTGATGCCAATATCATGACTGCAGGGCTCGAAGAGTTGTTCCGCTTGTCCCAGGACGTAAAGCACGGAAGAATTCTCTATACGATTGCCGATTTCGAAATGCCGACGCTAGGCGCGATCGGGGCAGAAATTCTAGAGTTGCCAAAAATGTTCAAGCTGTTGGGCAAGTATGAACGATGCGCCGTGCTGTCCGATCATGGCTGGATTCGTAGCGCCGCCGAACTAGAGGGTGCGCTGATCCCGCATCTGGAGATCAAGAGCTTTCATCTGGATGAAGCACGCGCCGCCGAAGCCTGGCTGGACGTATAAAGCGTGATTTCGGGTTATTGACTTAATTAAACTATCAAACTAGTTTATTGGAATGATTCCGTCGCACACCATTGCAGAGAGTTTCTCTGCCCTTTCGCACGCTTCGCGCGTTGATATCTTGCTGGCCTTGATGCCTCATGCAGGCCAAGGATTGAGCGCAGGCGAACTTTCGAAACGAACCCAGATCCCGCCCTCGACTCTGGCCCATCACCTGCGTGAGATGGAGACGGGGCAGGTCATTCTGCGCATCCCGGATGGTCGAAGAACCATCGTCAAACCCAATCTGGCCACGCTTACACAAATTGCCGCGCTGGTGTCACAGCTCTGCTGCTCGGCTGAAGCCAGCACCGAACCCGAAGGGTTATCCCCATGAAAAAGAGTATCGCATCCCAAGCCTTCCTGCTGGGCCTCATCGCGGCTATGGCCGTGCTTTTCGCCCTGACAGTAGAAAACCCTTCTCAGGATATGATCCTGTCGGGCGCGGCGCTCGGACTTATCGCGCTTTCGCTTGTTCTTGAGCGGCTGTTTCCGCTGCACAAAGATTGGAATGAAGGACAAGGCGACACCGCTGGCGACCTCGCGGCCTTCGCACTGGTTTTTGGCGCGCTGGATAGCGGTTTGAAATATCTCTCGCCCTTCCTCATTCTTGCGCTCTTGCCCGATATGACACAGGCGATGGCGGCCCCGCTGTGGGTTCAAGTGATTGCAGCGACGCTTGTTATCGAATTCGGCTCATGGCTAAGCCATTGGGCACACCATCGCTACCCGGGGCTTTGGGCGCTACATGCAATGCATCACAGTACCGAGCGGCTCTATACGCTGAACAACTTTCGTTTTCATCCGCTGAACCATGTCTTCAATCATATTCTGGCGTTCTTGCCGCCACTTGCGCTTGGGATCGCGCCCCAAGCCTTGCTGGCTTACACTGCATTAAGCATGCCGGTCCTGTTGCTCCAGCACAGCAATGTGCGTTTCGAATTCGGAATCTTAAACACCGTATTCAACACCAATGCGTTGCATCGCTGGCATCATTCCACGGCCCCAAAGGAAGGCACCAAAAACTTCGGGCGCGCATTGATCCTTTGGGATCAACTGTTTGGCACCTATTACAATCCAGCAAAGCCAACCGAGCCAGCCAGCATCGGACTATTTCGTACGAGCAAAGCCTACCCGAAACCGCAGAATTTCTTACGTCAACTTGCATGGCCCTTTAGCAAGAGCTGTTGCGCTGCCCGCTAAACTGAGCAATTCATGCGCGAAGCCCCAGAACCCGGAGACTTGGCGCGCCCATGAATTCCTCTCGTTTGCCCATCTTCTTTATCGTCGCTACCGTTGCCATTGATGCCATGGGCATTGGGCTCATCATGCCAGTTATGCCCGATTTGCTGCGCGAAGTGGACGGCGGTGGTTTGGGCGATGCTGCCATTTGGGGCGGCATCCTTGCGACGACTTTTGCGGCGATGCAATTCCTGTTCGGGCCGGTCATCGGCTCGCTTTCGGATCGTTTCGGACGCAAGCCGATCTTGGTGATTTCCCTGATTATCATGGCCTTTGACTATGTGTTGATGGCCGTCGCGGGCAGTATCTGGCTGTTGTTGATCGGTCGGGTCATCGGCGGCATTACCGCAGCTACCCATGCGACAGCAGGCGCTTACATTGCAGATGTGTCCAAACCAGACGAGAAGGCCGCCAACTTTGGCCTCATCGGTGCCGGTTTCGGCATCGGCTTTGTGCTTGGCCCTGTTATCGGCGGCGTATTGGCAGAATTTGGCACGCGTGCGCCGTTTTGGGCGGCGGCGGTGCTGGCGCTCGCCAATGCAGCGTTCGGTTGGTACATCCTGCGCGAAAGCGTCACGGACGCGACGCGACGCGCCTTTCAGTGGAAGCGAGCAAATCCGTTCGGGGCCTTCAAATCTATCGGTTCCTTCCCCGGTCTTGGCGCGCTGCTTGCGGTGTTCTTTTTCTTTCAGATCGCCAGTTTTGTGTATCCCGCAATCTGGGCCTTTTATACGGTAGAGCGTTTTGAATGGTCGCCCGGTATGATCGGGCTCTCCCTGGCGGTTTACGGCCTGTGTTTCGGGTTAGTGCAGGGGTTTCTGGTCCAACCCTCGATCAGCCGTTTCGGGCATCGGCGCACAGTTGTGATCGGTCTCGGCCTTGAGGCGATCATGCTTGTTGTCGTGGCCTTTGTTACCTCTGGCACGCTGTTGCTTGTCCTGATCCCGCTCAGCGCGCTTGGCGCTGTTGGCATGCCCGCGCTTCAAGGGATCATGTCGCGCCGTGTCAGCAACGATGCGCAGGGCGAATTGCAAGGTGTGCTTACCTCTGTGGGTGCGCTTGCCGCTATTCTGGCCCCGCTTATCATGACACGCAGCTTTGCCTATTTCACATCGCCCGACGCCCCCGCTTATCTACCCGGCGCACCTTTCCTGATTGCGGCGGTGCTTATGGCGATCTCGGTTCTGATCTTCCAAATGCGAAAAAGGACGTCCGCCGCGTCATAATCGTCACAAGATGTCGGATTTCGACTTGTGAGCGCGCGCTGAATGGTCAACTTTCATTTCAAGTTTGGGAGAGATATTATGCCGTCAATCAAAGCCGCCGTTTGCCATGAATTTGGTGCCCCTTTAACCATCGACGACGTGCAACTGCGTGCGCCTGAGATGGGCGAGATCGAAGTCACGCTAGATGCAGTGGCGATCTGCCATTCCGACATCACCTTCATTGACGGCGGTTGGGGCGGCTCGCTCCCTGCGGTTTATGGGCATGAAGCTGCGGGGATCATTTCAAACGTTGGCACAGGCGTCGTCGGGTTAAGCGAGGGCGATAGTGTCGTCGTCACGCTGATCCGTGCCTGCGGGAATTGCTCGTCCTGTGCAGGCGGTGTGCCGACCCTGTGCGAAACACCTTATGACGGCGATCACGGTCCCCTGAAAACCGCAGACGGCGGTAAACTGCATCAGGCGATGGCCTGCGGTGCGTTTGCCGAAAAGGTTGTCGTCGATCAGCGTCAGGTCGTGAAGATTTCGCCTGATATCCCCAAGGATGCAGCTGCGCTTTTGGCTTGCGGCGTCATCACAGGCGTTGGTGCCGTCATCAACGCGGCCAAGCTACGCGCGGGCCAGGACGTTGTGGTAATCGGTGCGGGCGGTGTTGGCCTGAACGCGATCCAGGGCGCTCGTATCGCCGGTGCGCGGCGCATTGTGGCGGTTGATATGAGCGAAGAGAAGCTCGCGATTGCCAAGGAATTCGGTGCAACCGATGGTGTTCTGGCCACAACAGACAAGCCCTGGCAGGCTGCGAAAGCGGCGCTCGGACGCGGCGCGGATGCGGTGATTGTTACAGTCGGCGCGATACCCGCGTACGAGCAAGCTCCTCTGTACCTGGCCTATGGTGGTCAGGTTATCATGGTCGGCATGCCCCATTCTGGCGCTATCGCAACCTATGAGCCTGTGAACTTGGCGGCTGTTGGTCAGGGCATGAAGGGCTCGAAAATGGGAGATGTGGTGATCCAGCGGGATATCCCGTGGATGGTGGATATGTATGGTCAGGGACGTTTGAAACTGGACGAACTTATCTCCGGCCGCTGGTCGCTGGATCAGATCAACGAAGCAATAGCCGATACCAAAACCGGCTCTGCGAAACGCAATGTGATTATGTTCTCATGAAGCTGCAAGACTTAGAAATCATCGTCACCGCGCCCCCTGCCCCCGGTTGGGGTGGTCGCTACTGGATCCTCGTTAAGGTCACGACAGATACTGGCATCACAGGCTGGGGCGAATGCTATGCTTCGAGCATTGGGCCCGAGGCAATGCGCCCGGTGATCGAGGACGTGTTCGAGCGACACATGCAGGGCGAAAACCCCGAGAACGTCGAATTGATGTTTCGGCGCGTCTATTCTTCGGGCTTCACACAGCGCCCTGATCTGACGGTCATGGGGGCGTTTTCAGGTCTTGAGATCGCTTGCTGGGACATTCTTGGCAAAGCGCGCGAGCGTCCTGTTTATGCGCTGCTTGGCGGCAAGATGAACGAGCGCATCCGCGCCTATACCTACCTCTATCCGCTACCCCATCATGATATCGGTGCCTTCTGGACCAGCCCGGAAATGGCTGCAGAATCCGCAGCAGACGCCGTGGCGCGCGGCTATACGGCAGTGAAATTCGACCCCGCTGGCCCCTACACCCTGCGCGGCGGTCATATGCCCGCGATGAGCGATATCACCCAATCGGTTGCCTTTTGCAAAGCCATCCGCGAAGCCGTTGGCGATAAGGCGGACCTTTTGTTTGGCACGCACGGGCAGTTCAACACGGCTGGCGCGATCCGTTTGGGACAAGCGTTAGAGCCTTATTCACCGCTCTGGTTTGAAGAACCCACCCCGCCCGATCATATCGAGGATATGGCCCGCGTTGCGCGCAACGTGCGCATTCCTGTGGCAACAGGTGAGCGGATGACGACCAAGAGCGAATTCGCCGCCGTGCTGCGAGCGAGCGCCGCTGAAATACTACAGCCCGCGCTAGGGCGCGCTGGCGGCATTTGGGAAATGAAGAAAACCGCCGCGATTGCAGAGGTCTTTAATGCGCAGATGGCACCGCATCTTTATGCAGGCCCCGTAGAATGGGCTGCGAATATCCATCTGGCCGCATCAATTCCGAATATTCTGATGGCAGAAACGATTGAAACGCCATTCCATGACGCGCTGATAAAGGGGACGATCCGCGTCGAGGATGGTTTCATCACCCCGCCAACAGCGCCCGGACTTGGCATTGATGTGGATGAGGCCCTCGCACGCGCGCACCCCTATGAGGGCGATGGCTTGCACTTGCAAATGCAGGAAGAGCCTTGTGACTACGTGAACGGAAATGCTTTTGAAGGCGGCGCGCCAGCCCCGAAAGACTGACGCGCCAACTTCATTTTGCCAAATAAACTCCCGACCCCTTGGGGTCGGAAATTCCACTGCATTTCGATTATGCGGACGCCCATTCCCACGGGCGTGTAAAGCCGCCGAGCACAGCTGTGATCGCCGCGTCCTCTTCACCGCTAGCAGACAGCTGCGCAACCATGCCGCGCGTTTTATCGTCAGTCACTGAAGCGACCCTTGCTTTCAGACCGGCATCTGCGAGCGCGGCGTCATAGACGCGCGTGATTGCCATTTTACGCAGGTCAGGCTTGAACACCTTGCCCACCGCCGTCTTGGGCAGTTCGTCCAAAATGGTGATATGCTTGGGCTGCGCTGCACGTTCGTGAACGTGGGTTTTGCAGAACTCCAGCAGCTCTTTGTCGCTTACAGACGCACCCGCGACAAGCTCGACGTAGGCGCAAGGCACTTCGCCGGCATGGGCATCGGGTTGACCGATCGCACCTGCAAAGGCCACCGAGTTATTTCCGAGCAGCGCTTCTTCGATCTCGGCAGGATCAATGTTGTGGCCCCCGCGAATAATCAGAT
>NZ_JBAUHO010000380.1:0-7189 GCF_049680325.1 Planktotalea sp. | reverse complement strand
CCCCAACAGCAGGTGCCATGAACAAGAAGGTACATGCAATCACATAAATCGACGCATGCATTGGCGCGCTAGTCGCTTTCCTGGAAGCATGCTGGGAACAGATGTAATGACGAAAAATCCTAAGCGCTTCATCGTCGTTAAAGGATGATTTGCTTTTCTCGCGTTCGGTTTTGTCATCAGCAGGTCGAAGCACGTCGTCAGATGCAGAAATAGAGCGGGGTGCGTTTTGGATTTGTGCATAGTGCTCTTGTTGCGCGTGTTCCATTTGGATGTCGAGATAGTCGAGCATGCTTTCAAGCTCATCATGAAAGTCATCCATAACGTCGACTGACAATGCGCCTGAATGATCGTGCCAAAGGACTGCATTGGTTTTGATGTTTTGCGTGAAACGCCGCACAAGAAGTTGTGCTAATCGAGTAGGCTCAATGTATTCAGGCAGGTGCGATCCGGGTATCGGGCCAACGCCGAGACAAAGAAACTGCGTGTCACCCTCGTGGATTTTATGCAAAGCAATCCGCAGCGCGTCGAAGTCAAGAAAGACCAGGTCTTCGCAATCCCAAGCCACGGCGCGAGCGCAAGCGCGCTCTGCTATTTTACTTGTAAGGATCTGATCTGCAATTGAATCAAGGTTGATCGAAACGGAATTACCCAGCATGGCTGCTGCAATTGTCGTTGAAGATGTATGTGCCATAATTCACCTGCGAAGGTTATTTCTCTTCGCAGGTGATTGAAGGGCAAAAGTGGCAATACTTTGACTAAACGTGTATCTAGAAGGCGTTATACGTTGAGGTTGTATATGGTGTCCTCAAGTAGCGCCCAAAGTCAGAACGAATAGTCTTATTGATCGATCTGACCGCCCATGATTGCGATGGCCTTTTGATAAACTCCCGCAGCGTTCCATTGTTTGATGACTGCGAAGTTGGTCTGGCCCTCTTGATAGCCTGCACCCGGTTTCCAGCCTTTTTGGCGTAGGAAATTCGCGGTTGAGGCTAGAGCATCGGCTTCGGAATAAAAGTTCACGCGCCCATCGCCATTCGCATCGACGCCATACTTCAATGCATTGCCCGGCAGGAACTGGGTATGTCCGAGCTCACCATGCTTTGCGCCCTTGGTGTTTGCGTCGATTGCCCCTTTATCCACGAGTTTCAGCGCACCAATGGCGTGGGGGACGAAAAAGGCAGAACGGCGGCAATCATAGGCGAGGGTGGTGATCGCAGAGACGATACGGCTGTCCCCCATAAAGCGACCAAAGCCGGTTTCCATCCCGTGAATTGCGATGATAACGCCCGCTGGCACGCCATACTGGCGCTCTAACGCGTTGAAAAACGTGGCATTCTGGGCTTTCCGCTTGCGACCCTGAGACACGATCGTGCTGGCACCACGTACCTTCATGAATTTGTCTAAAGTGTACTTGAAACTTTTCTGATTGCGATCCGCCGCAATCGTGCCGCTTGCATATTGGCTGCTGGCCAGGGCCTGAAGGCCGCGTTGTCCGACGCCTGCACGCTGGGCTTCAGCTGCGAACGCCGCTTTCCACGTATTAAAGCCAGATGATGTATTGCCGCAAGTCGCGGCATTTGCCGCGCTAAATGTGCCCGCAGCGAGCAATGCAATTGCGGCCGTCCCTAAAATACGTTTCATTAAACTCTCCCAAACCGAAATGATGTTAGGTGGCATGTTACCGTTCAGCGGTTTGGGAGCAACGTTAAAATCGCGTTACAGGTACTGGGCCGACAAGATCGTCGCGACCATGACAACCAGCGCCAAGCGACGAAGCAAACCGATGGAATGATGCTTCCAGCAGAATTTGTGCTTGTGCTTTGCTGCGTGTCTTGCCGAGATTTGGGCCAAACGGCGGGCAAATTCGAGCTGGCCGCGTTTCCAACCTTCAAAGGACGCTTTTTGTGCGGCCCCCGGAAGAGAGGTTTTTACGCCAATTGCTCCTGTGTTGCCGCTTTGACGGGCGATCAGCGTATCCAGAACGCGTTGGATTTCGCGTTGATCTACAGAATAGGCACCACCGCTTTGGGACAGAGCATTCATATTAGGTGTGTAACTCATAGTGCTGTTCACTTTTTTCTACTCGATTGTTCAGTTTTGGCAGGTGAATTAGGGCATCTTTTGTTTCCAAAAGGGAATTTGTAAGCCCATTTGCGGCCGATTGTGGCGGCGTTGCCTAAATTTTTTATCGAGTATTCGCAAAAAAAGGCGCTCCTAAGAGCGCCTTTTCTGTCATTTTTCGCTGCTGCTTAGCAGGAGTAGTACATGCCATACTCAACTGGGTGTGGCGTGTGCTCATAAAGTTCGACTTCTTCCATCTTGAGCGCAACGTAGCCCTCGATCTGGTCAGCAGTGAACACGTCACCTTCAAGCAGGTAGTCCATGTCTTTCTGCAGCTCGTCCAGCGCTTCGCGCAAGGAACCACAGACTGTCGGGATGTCCGCCAGTTCTTCCGCAGGAAGGTCATAGAGGTTTTTGTCCATCGCTTCGCCGGGATCGATCTTGTTCTTGATACCGTCAAGGCCAGCCATCAGAAGTGCTGCGAAGCACAGGTACGGGTTGGCGGATGGATCCGGGAAGCGTGCCTCGACGCGCTTGGCTTTCGGGCTTTCTGTCCATGGGATACGTACGCAGCCCGAACGGTTACGTGCAGAATATGCGCGCAGAACAGGTGCTTCAAAGCCCGGGATCAAACGCTTGTAGCTGTTTGTGGACGGGTTGGTGAAAGCGTTCAAAGACTTTGCATGGGACAGGATGCCGCCAATGAAGTAGAGCGCTTCTTGGGATAGATCAGCATATTTGTCGCCTGCAAACAAAGGCTTGCCATCTTTCCAGATGGACATGTTTACGTGCATACCCGTGCCGTTGTCGCCGTAGATCGGCTTTGGCATGAATGTCGCGGATTTGCCGTATGCGTGCGCTACGTTATGGATCACGTACTTGTATTTCTGAAGCTCGTCGGCCTGTTTTGTCAGGCTGTCAAAGATCAGGCCAAGTTCGTGCTGGCAAGACGCAACTTCGTGGTGATGCTTGTCAACCTTCATGCCGAGGCGCTTCATTGTTGAAAGCATCTCGCCGCGCAGGTCTTGCGCTTCGTCGATTGGGTTAACAGGGAAGTAACCACCTTTGACGCCAGGGCGGTGGCCCATGTTGCCCATTTCGAACTCTGTGTCTGTGTTCCAAGCCGCGTCTGTTGCGTCAACCTCAAAGGACACTTTGTTCATGGTGTTGGAATAACGCACATCATCAAACAGGAAGAATTCTGCTTCCGGGCCCATGTAGGCGACGTCGCCGATGCCGGAAGACTTCAGGTATGCTTCCGCTTTTTGCGCTGTGCCGCGTGGGTCGCGCTCATATGCTTCGCCTGTGTCCGGCTCAACGATTGAGCAATGGATGCAGAGCGTTTTTTCAGCATAGAAAGGGTCAAGATAGACGGTGGATGTGTCCGGCATCAATTTCATGTCGGAGTTCTCGATAGACTTCCAACCCTCAATGGAGGAGCCGTCGAACATGAAGCCTTCTTCGAGGAAGTCTTCGTCTACCAGATCGCAATCCACTGTGACGTGCTGAACTTTACCGCGTGTGTCGGTAAAGCGGATGTCGACGTAGGCGACTTCCTCATCTTTGATTTGTTTTAGAACGGCTGCAATGCTCATGTGCCATATGTCCTTTTAAGTTGTGGGTGTTGGGTGTGATTTACAGCGCGTCCGAGCCGGATTCACCGGTGCGGATACGAATGGCTTGCTCGACGGGGCTGACGAAAATCTTGCCGTCGCCGATTTTGTCTGTCTTGGCCGCGTTCACGATGGCTTCGATCGCTGCGTCCACTTGATCGTCGTCCAGCACGACATCAATTTTGACCTTCGGGAGAAAATCAACAACGTATTCAGCGCCGCGATACAGTTCGGTATGACCTTTTTGACGGCCAAAACCTTTCACTTCGATAACGCTAAGGCCTTGCACGCCGACATCCTGAAGCGCTTCTTTCACTTCGTCGAGTTTGAAAGGCTTAATGATCGCTTCGATCTTTTTCATACTGGTTCTCCCGTGAACTGCTTACAGGCGTGAGATCACTTTCCCATGTCGGGTACAATTGGATAGACTGACGATGTCGTGTTTGAGGCCGTAACTTGGGGCTCATGCGGCGCGAAAATGTGCGTTTTGCACAAAATATAGGCAAAAGTGAATCGCGAGGAATGGTGCAATGAGCGAATTACTGACCGCGGCGCAAATACGCACGTTAGAACAGCGCGCAATCCGCGCGGGCGAGGCCACGGGTTTGGACCTGATGGAACGGGCAGGGCGCGGCGTTGTTGAAGCCATCTTTGAAGAATGGCCTTCCTTGCGCGATCGCCCCGCGCGTGCATTGGTTTTATGCGGCCCGGGAAATAATGGCGGTGATGGTTTTGTCATCGCGCGCTTGCTGGCAGAACTTGGGTGGACGCTTGACGTATATCTTTTGGGCGATCCCGCCACATTAACGCCCGATGCGCGTGAAAACCATCGTCGATGGAGCAAGTTGGGAACAACAAGTCCGTTGAGCGATGATGCGATAGATGGGTATTTCGAAGAACACCCAGACACCAAATTCTCGGTCGATGCGATATTCGGAACAGGTTTAACGCGACCATTTGATAGTTTGAAACGCGTTCAAATGGAGTTGAACAATTGGCAAGCCGCATCACGCCTTGGCACTGCGCCGCATGTCATTTCTGTCGATCTGCCCAGTGGGGTTTGCGCCGATAGCGGGCGTTATCTGGGCACAAGCGGCGAAAATCCATTCGATTACGCGATCATGGCCAATTTAACGGTGACGTTTCATCGCCCCAAACTCGGCCATTACCTTTCAGATGGGCCGCCGGCCTGCGGAAAGCTTGTGCGAAAGGACATCGGATTGGGTTGCGCGGGCGTTGATGCCGTTCACTCGATCGAGGCAGGCCCTTTCATGGCGCATGTGCTGCGCAAGCCAGTCATGGGGCACAAGTTTTCGCATGGCTCCGCATTGGTTTTATCTGGAGGCTTGGGCAAAACCGGCGCTGCGCGCTTGGCTGCGCGTGCAGCGTTGCGAATTGGGGCAGGGCTGGTGACTTTGGGCGTGCCAGCCGCCGCCGCGCCAGAAGTTGCCGCGCAGATCACCGCATTGATGATGACCCGGATCGGCGATCATGAAGAGCTTCGCCATGCTTTGTCGGATAAACGCATTAACGCGGTTTGTCTTGGGCCGGGTCTTGGTTTGGAGCGCGCGAAAGCGCTGGTGATGGAAGCATTGAGCGCGGCGCATAAGCCGGCTGTCGTTCTTGATGCGGATGCTTTGTCCTGTTTCGAGGATGATCCCGAAGCGCTTTTCAATGCGCTGCATAAGGGCTGTGTTTTGACGCCGCATATGGGGGAATTCACACGATTGTTCCCTGATCTTGCAGCACATTTGAACGGCGATGCTTTGAATGGCCCGGCCTTTTCAAAGGTGGATGCGGTGCGCGGCGCTGCGATGCGTGCGGGCTGTAGTGTGTTGTTAAAGGGCGCAGATACGGTGATTGGCGATCAATCAGGCAAGTGCGGCGTTCATTCGGCTTTTGGCGCGCGCGCTGCGCCTTGGTTGGCGACAGCAGGTGCCGGCGATGTGTTGGCGGGACTCATTACAGGATTGCTGTCGCGCGGTGCCGCGCCGTTTGTCGCCGCCAGCCTTGGTGCGCACCTCCATGTAGATTGTGCTTTGGCCTTTGGCGCAGGGTTGATCGCAGAAGACCTGCCCGAGGTTCTACCGCAGGTGATATCGCAACATTTGAACGCGCTCAGCTAAGTGTCTGGCAACCGATTTCCAAGCCGCCCGCATAGATGACGTGGGGCGTATCGAAGATAAACTCAACGATTTCTAATTCTTGCTCTGGAACTAGCGTCACAAATTCACCGTCTAACAAGTCTACGGCTGGAACAAGCTTTTGCGCCGAAGCGTAAAGCGCTTTTGCGCGCCAATCGCGGATCAGAATTTGGGTGCCACAGGGCAGCAGCATATCCGCAGGGGGGCGCGTATGCCCGAGCGAGCCTGCTTTGATCTGTACACCCTCGCACATCACGCGTTTGCGCCTGACACCGCGTAAAACCGCCATGCCTGCATCACGCGTAATGATCCGATCACCGGGCGCTACGTCACACGCACGAAGTTCACCGTCCATTGTCAGTATGATTGTATCTGCGCAAAGACCCGATTGCCGCGTTTCCGCTAAAACAACGTGATCTTCCGAGGCCTGCACCTCGTTTTCGCGCCGGGCCATTTTTGGCTCCATCTGCGATATCCTATGTCTGCTCTCGTGGTCGTTTTCGACCTTATACAAATTAGCGTAACCGCAATCTGCGCGCGAATCCAGTCTCTTGTTCATGCAGCTTTATGGGCTGTGACATATTGAGATTTGGTAAAGCTGCATTTTTGCTCTCGCCATGGGCGGAAGGCTTTGCTAAGAGGCGCGCAGTGCGGGTGTGGCGGAATTGGTAGACGCACCAGATTTAGGTTCTGGCGCCGCGAGGCGTGGGGGTTCGAGTCCCTTCACCCGCACCATTTTGTTGTTTTTGCATTCATTTTCAGTTCTCGATGGCGGCTTAATTTCCTGCGCCTGCTATTCATTTCTTTCGTGTCATGTTCTGCAGTGCCTTGGCGGTGTATTATGGTAACTCGCTGAACGTTGATCTGTTAACGATGTTCCGAACTGCTGTTCAATTTTGAGCAAGCCATTCTGCTGCGGTTTGCCCGGATCAAACTAATGCCAATCAACTTGGTTATTTCCGGCCTACTTCAGGATCAAGCGGCTAGTGAACTCCGTCCCATATCGTTAACCAATGCACGCTGGCTTTACGTTGACACGCAGGGGCGCGTCCAATCCCAGGGCAACGCGTGCGGCCTCTTCGCCGCCAGAACCCCCGCGTTGTCGTGCGTGCCGCCGCCCTTCGTACATTCGGTGTCGACATTTCTTTCCTAGCAAATTCATCAGTACAACATTGTCGAGCATCGTATCCGCCAGCAAGCGTTTGAGCTTGGCGTTCTCGTCTTCAAGCGATTTCAGGCGATGGGTGTCAGAAACGTTCATGCCACCGTATTTGGCTTTGAACTTGTAGAACGACGCAGGGCTTAGACCATGCCTGCGGCACACCTCAGCCGTCGGCATTCCAGCTTCTTGCTCTTTGATCATCCCAATAA
>NZ_JBAUHO010000379.1:0-6869 GCF_049680325.1 Planktotalea sp. | reverse complement strand
GAGAAACGGAAAGCACAGTCTGGCTTTTGATGTCTTGTGAAACCGTATCCACAACGCTCGCACTATTTACTGTTTCTATATCTTTATTTGAATTCTGATGTTGGTGCTCAATTTGGGCAGTGCTGCTGCTCGTTTCGGTGGGAATATGGCGGGAAATGAGCTGTTGAAGGTCTTCCAAAGCGTTGGCAAGCCGGGATGTAAGATCGCTTAGGGCAGGGGCATCAAGCTTGCGACGTAGCTCACGGGCAAAAAGCCGGGCGAGGTCATCGAACGCGTCCCAGATTGTCAGATCAGGGCGTTCAAACCGGGCGAGTTCACTAAGGGCTGCCAGATCGCGGCGCATCAATGACGCATCAAGGCGCAGGCCTGCGATATGGGCTTCGCTTGCGCGAATACGCTCGGCTGTTTGCTGCACTTCTTCAAAACGGATCACCAAAGGGGAAAGATCGAAACCGAAGGCCTGAAGCGTAGTGCCATAGTCACGCTTGAAGCGCTTGCCATTGGGGCTGTCGCGGCGAATGAGAAAACCGGCCTTTATCAATGCCGCAAGATGGCGGCGCATGGTCGAGCACGGCATGCCGTTCAAGCGCGCGCAAATGGTTGCATTTGACGGGTAAACAATAGGCGGGGCGCTGGCGGTGGACAGCTCGTTCTCTGGATGAAAGCCAAGAAGGGCCTGCAACACAGTTAGCGTGCGATCGGACAGGCCAAAGGCGGCGCGTGCAACACCGAGTTCGCGCAAGGCGTCCCATTTGTTCACGGGCGCAGCGACAATTTGATCTTGCCGGGCGTCGAAATCTTTCAGCCGCGCAGCATCATAGGCGCGCCGGAAGGGCGTTCTGGGGTGATAGCTCATACTTTCTGTCACTCAGACACATTTATCGGGCCCGCGAATCACTTTGGACTTGCGAAATTCGGCGTACAACCCTACCTTTGGAATGCTACTTACAAGGGTCTCGTGGGGTGAATGCTTTGCGGGACCTTTTCTATGTCTACTGTGTGCCTCCTGTTTTTCTTTGCTCGTTTAGTCTTCGCCGCGCGCGTCAAAACGCTCGTGAAGTTCGTCCAGAAGGGTTTGCATCTGGCCTTCCAGCCAATCTGCAAACGCGCCTTGCTGTAATTCCATTTTCAACCCGTTTGCTGTGCGCTGAAGCGTGCCTGTTGGCTTGCCTGCTGCGGTTAATGTGCGCGCAAGTGGCTTGGGTTTTTTCGCCTTTGGCTTGGCTGGAGCGGTCGGTGCGACGGCGTTCCACACGGCTTCGAACACGTCGACAGAGGTGTCGCCTTGCTCTGGTCCGATAACCACGGTGTCTACCAGGACCTTGTCGCGGGCGTTTTCAGCAATGTCGATCAGCTCTTTCTGGCTGCGATGGGACGCCTCGACCGCCTGTGCAAGCGCGTCCCAACGTGGCCGCCCGATTGCGTGGGCAGGACCAATCGCGCGCACCAGATCAGGGCCAAGGGCGGCGATAATGCCAAGCGCCATGGAGATGGATGATTTGGTAACGGTCAACACCTCTGCAACGCGGGTCTGGTTTCCAAAGCCGCCCTCGATCAGCTCATGGGCAAAGAGCGCCTTTTCGATGTAGCTAAGATCGCGGCGGGCCATGTTTTCGCTGATTTGGGCCTCAATCGCGTGATCTGCGTCAAGATTGGCAATGAGCGCCTTGATCGTGTGAACGGTATCGGAGCTGCGCACAGCCTCGAGCCGCCTGCGACCATAGACCAGCAGGTAGCGATCCGTTTGCGAGGGGTGACGGCGCACCAGAATAGGCACGGTTTGACCCGTCGCCTCGATGCTGGTGCGCAGGTCATCCACATCGGCAGGATCAAGGCGATCCGCAATGCGTTCGTCGATGATCTGGTAGGGATCAAGATCCCAGACCTTGTGGCTGTCCACCGCGTCGCGCGCCGCGCGCAAGGGGCGCGAGGCAGAGAGCGAGGGCGGCGGGGCAGGGGAGCCAGCCGCAGCAAGCGTGTCGAGCATGGCCATGCGTTTCTTTTTGCTGTCGCTCATACGCGCCCCCATGTTTTCTGGATAAGATCAGCGACTTCGCCGTTGAGCGCGTCCAGACTTTCGCGCGCGCGGTCATAGGTGGCGCGGGTAAAGCCGGAGCGTTCGACCTCATAAAGCGTTTGTTTGGTGAGACCGGCATCTGAAATCGCGGTGGATTTGAGCATCGGTGAATTGAGCACGCTATCGCCGTACATGGTGCGCAAAAAGGCGACGATGCGATTTTGCGGCGCGTCGGCCGGTTCATAGCGGGTCAGCACGTAGCGCATCCAGTCATGGGACATATCGGCGCCGCTGTCGGCGATAACGTCCATCAGATCGGCGGTCATGCGTAGAAACTGGCTCATTGACATAACATCGAGCATTTCGGGATGGATAGTGACCAGCACACCCGTCGCGGCGGAAAGCGCGGACATGGTGAGGAAGCCTAGCTGGGGCGGGCAGTCGATGACGACGACATCATAGTCGTCCTGCACCGAATTCAGCACATCCTTGACCCTGAAAAAGAACAGACCTGCGTTGCCTTGTGACAGGGCGCGGGGGGTTTCATGTTCGAATTCCATGAGTTCGAGATTGCCCGGGATCAGGTCCAGATTGGGGATATATGTGGGTCTAATAATGGACTTTATCGGGACGGGGTCCTCGTAGCGGATCGCATCGTAAAGGGTTCCACCCTCTGGCAGGTCCACCTCTGGCTGGACGCCGTGCAGGGCGGTGAAGGAGGCTTGCGGATCAAGGTCGATCGCCAGCACGCGGTAGCCTTGCAGCGCAAGATACTGGGCAAGATGGGCGGAAGTGGTGGTTTTGCCAGAGCCGCCCTTGAAATTCATCACACCGATGATTTGCAAATGATCGTCGCCGCGCCGACCGGGCAGGTAATCACCGGGTTTGCGCGCGGTTTTCTCAAGGAGTTCGCGCAGGGCCTGGATGTCATGGGCGCTATAATGGCGCCGATTGCCTTGTGTGACTTCGGGATTTGGGCCTTTGCCATCCAGATGCAGTTTGCGCAGATAGCTGTCGTTGATGCCAAGCAGCGCTGCCGCCTCACCAGAGGTGAAGGTGCGCATTTGCTTGGAGGCATCGGGCGGAAAGAGGTTTTCGCGTTGGGTATGCAACTGGTTCGCCAACCATTCGGAGTGGTGGCGTATCACCTGATTGAGGGAGTCCTCGGACGGGGCTCTTGTCATTGCTTGCTCTCTTGCGCCTTGTTAGGCTCTACTTTGCTCGGACCAATGCCTTGTTAGGCTCTGGTTTATCGGGTCACGGTTTTTATCGTGTACCCATGTTTTTCCGTGACTATTGACCCAAGAGCGGGATTCGCGCAAGGACAAAGTAGATTTCGCAGATTTAGGCGATGACGCAATATGTAGTGTTGCCCTTAGTAACGCAACGCTTGAGCGGCCTCGAACTGGCTCAGAAAGACGCGGCCTGTCATGTCCTGTAGGAAATGCGCCTGTGTGAGGCGGTCCATGACGGGGCCTTTGACTTCGGACAGATGCAGTTTGACGTCCATTTCCTTCAGACGTTCATTTATCATTTCCAGCGATTCCAGCGCAGAGAGATCAATGTCATTGATCGCGGAGCATTGCAGGATCACATGGCGGATATTCTTGTCGCGGGTGACCCGTGCGTGGATCTGATCTTCCAGAAAACGGGCATTGGCGAAGTATAGGCTTTCATCGACGCGCAGGGTCACAACGGCGGGGTTGGTGATGACCTCATGGCGTAGAATATTGCGGAAATGCTCGGTGCCGGGAACGAGGCCGACCTCGGCGATATGGGGCTTGGATGACTTATAGAGGTGCAGCAGGATCGACAGACCGACGCCAGCGGATACGCCTGCCTCGACGCCGAAGGCGAGGGTGAGCAGAATGGTTGCAGAAACGGCGGCGAAATCGGCCTTTGAATAGCCCCACGCGCGTTTGAGGATGGAGAAATCCACGAGGCTGAGCACGGCGACGATAATTGTCGCGGCGAGCGTTGCTTTGGGTAGGAAGAAGATCAGCGGCGTTAGTGCAAGTGCTGCGAAGGCGAGGCCGACGGCGGTGAAAGCACCCGCCGCGGGGGTTTCCGCGCCCGCGTCGAAATTGACGACAGAGCGGGAAAAGCCCCCAGTGACCGGAAAGCCGCCCGTGAGTGAGGCCCCGATGTTTGCAGCGCCCAGACCGATAAGTTCCTGGTCGGGGTCGATGCGTTGGCGTTTCTTCGCGGCCAGTGTTTGCGCGACAGAGATGCTTTCAACGAAACCGATGAGCGAGATCAGGATCGCAGGAACCAAGAGTTGACCGATAAGAGACGGAGAAAGCGAAGGGAACGTGAGTGGTGGGAGTGATTGTGGAACGGCGCCAACAATTTTGACGCCGTGCTCGGACAGGCCAAAGAGCCAGACAACAAGGGTGGTGACGACGACAACGGCGACGGGGCCTGCTTTGACGGCGACGCCTGTGAGGGTCGCGTTCAGACCCAGGCCTTCGAGCAGGGGTTTAAGCCCCTTGCGGACCCAGAACAGAAAGCCCGTCGCAGCAATGCCGATGATTGCCGTGATCCAGTTGATTTCGGGCAGGTGTTTCACAAGTGAAATTACCAGATCAAGTAGATTGTGACCGTGCGCATCAATGCCAAGGATATGCTTTAACTGGCTTGCTGCGATGATGATGCCGGACGCTGTGATGAAGCCGGCAATCACGGGGTGAGACAGGAAATTCGCGACGAATCCGAGTCTAAAAAGGCCCATTGCGAGCAAAATGACGCCTGAAAGCCCTGCAAGCGAGAGCGCGGCAACGGCGTAACCCATGGTGCCTTGCTCAACAATATTGCTGAGCGCGGCGGCGGTCATAAGGGAAACAACCGCGACGGGACCAACCGCAAGCGCACGCGAGGTGCCGAACACTGCATAAAGCATGATCGGCACGATAGAGGCGTAAAGACCTGCCTCTGGCGGCAAACCAGCCAACAAAGCATAAGCGAGCGATTGCGGGATCAGCATGATCGTCACAATGAACGCGGCCATCAAATCGTTGGTGAGGGCGGATTTGTTGTAGTCCTGTCCCCACGTAAGAATGGGCAGGTAGCGCTTGAAATCGGGCATTGGGGTCTCGGATATTGTAGGTCCCCTGCGGGTAAGCGCAGGGGCAGGGGGCGTTTAGGAAACGGTGACTTTTTCGGGCTTGGCCATCCATTCACGGCCTTTGAGCATCGCTTTCCAATAGATCGGCGGCAGCATCTTTTCCTTGAGGAACCAAGCTGCGCGCGACGGTTTGGTGCCATCAATCACAAACTTGGGGAAGCTGGGCAGCATCGCGCCGCCATAGCCGAATTCTGCCAGAACGATCTTTCCGCGCTCAACCGTCAGCGGGCAGGAGCCATAACCGTTGTATTGCGCGCTTGGCGCATGGCCGTTGATGTCCGCGACGAGGTTTTCAGCGACGATGGGCGCCTGGATACGCGCAGCAGCGGCTGTTTTCGCGTTCGGTGCGTTCATCACATCGCCAAGCGACCAGATGTTGTCGTAGGTCTTGTGGCGCAGTGTGGCCTGATCCACATCGACCCAGCCTGCGGCGTCGGCAAGCGGCGAAACACGGATGAAATCAGGCGCGACCTGCGGTGGGCAGACGTGCATCATGTCAAAGTCCATCTCGACGCGTTCAACAGGCGTGTCGGGCTTGGAGACATCAAACCATGCTTTTTTCGCAGGGCCGTCTACGGCGACAAGATTGTGGAAGAAATTGAGGGAGGCGTCGTATTTCTTGACGTATTCCATCAGGGCAGGGACGTAATCCTTGACCCCGAACAGCACGCCGCCGGCATTGTTGAACTGGATGTCGATATCTTTGAGAACGCCGCGGCGGTGCCATGCGTCGCCAGAGAGATACATCGCCTTTTGCGGCGCGCCTGCGCATTTGATCGGCATGGGCGGCTGCGTGAAGATCGCGCGTCCTTCGATCATTTCGCTGACCAGCTTCCATGTGTAGGGGGCGAGATCATAGCGGTAATTCGAGGTGACGCCGTTGTGGCCGAGCGTTTCAACAAGGCCTTCGACCTTGTTCCAGTCCAGCTTGATCCCCGGGCAGACGATCAGGCGGTCGTATTTCACGACGCGGCAACCATCAAGGATAACAGCGTTGTTTTCAGGTTCGAACGCGGCAACGGCGGATTTGATCCAATGCACACCGCTTGGAATGAGCGAGCCCATGGTGCGCGCGGTTTGCTGGGCTTCAAAGATGCCGCCGCCGACCATGGTCCAACCCGGTTGATAGTAGTGGATGTCAGCGGGATCGATCACCGCGATATCCAGATCAGGCTTGCGCGCGCGCAGGCTGGCGGCGGCTGAAATACCGCCCGCGCCTGCGCCAACGATCACAACGTCAAAGCTGGCGTCGCCTGTGTCTGTGGGGGTCTTGCCGCCGTTCACGATACGGCGCACAACGCCGCCCATGTCATAGCCCGCCGCTTTGGTCGCGGCGAGGATGTCGGCAACGCTGCGCGTGCCCGCTTGGGACAAGGACCAAAGCGTGGTCGAGCGCGTGCCAGTGCGGCAATAGGCCAGAACGGGGCCGGGCAGGGCGGAGACGGCCGCGTCAAAGTCGGACGCGTCTGTGTCAGAGACCTTGCCCGCCACGATGGGGAGATAGGATGCTTCTAGCCCCAGTTTCTTGGCTGCTTTTGCAATCTCGTCGAAGGTTGGTTGATCGGCGCCCTCACCATCAGGGCGGTTGCAGATGATCGCGCGAAAACCCGCGTCTTTGATCGTTTTGAGATCAGCGGTTGTGATCTGCTCGGCGACTGAAACACCTGCGGTGAGGGTTTTGATATCCATTTCTATGGTCCTTAGATCGCGTTTACAGGCACTTTGAGC
>NZ_JBAUHO010000378.1:0-2792 GCF_049680325.1 Planktotalea sp. | reverse complement strand
TGTCCGCGAAGGTCAGTTTCAGCACGGTAGGGCGTAGGAATGTGATCGCTGTCTATCTGAAGAATATTACAATCGACGACGACCGAAGGATACTTATGTGCTCACTTTGGCCAGGAGTTTTTCCAGCTTGGGCAGAATGACAATGAGGCCCCCCGTTTCGGACCGAATTGGAAACGTCACGCTAAAAATACACGCTTTGAAAAGGCGTGTTTACGACACTCCATACCGCTCGCGCGATGCGCTTTCCCCAAGGAGCCATTGCACAACAACCTCGGGTGAGGTCTGCGTTTCTTGCCCCGTTTTGCGCAGCAAATAGTAGCCTGCATTCGTGCGAACCTCTGCCTCGCCAAATGGCCGTACCAACCGCCCATCCCTCAGGAAATAATCGACCAAATGCCCCCAGCCAAGGGCGATGCCCAAACCATCAACTGCGGCATGAATGGCCAAAGGGTAGGTGTTGAAAATTGCGGTCTGTTCTACATCAACCCGAGAAACTCCTTTTTTGACTAACCAGTTCGCCCAGTTCATCCATTCGGGATGGTCACTGCTGACTTCGATCAAATCCAGCTGAGATATCCGGTCCAGAGACACAGCGCCTGACATTCTGGCCAAATAAGCTGGAGAGCAGACCGGAAAGACCGTTTCGCCAAACAAGAGGGTTGTTTCATAGCCGTCCCAATTGCCGTCCCCGCGCAAAATGGACATGTCCATTTGTGAGCCGAGGCATTCTGCATCACTGTCGGAAGCGGTCAGGCGAATACGTATTTCGGAGTGGTTTTCGTGAAAGGCGCGCAGGCGGGGCATCAACCACAAAGCGGATACGGAATTTGTTGCCGCGACCCTGACCGTATCCGCGCCATCCTTTTTGAGCAGCTCTTCTGAGGCATTGCGCAAGTCGGTCAGGGATTGAGAGACGGACGTGTAATAGCTGGCCCCAAGTTGGGTGAGCTTGACCGAGCGATGACCCCGCACAAACAGCGGCACACCAAAGTGTTCTTCGAGAAGGCGTATTTTGCGGCTGATCGAGCTTTCAGAGATATGCAGCTGCTTTGCCGCATGCGCAAAGCCGCCCAAGCGGGCAGCGGCTTCAAATGCAATCAAGTAGTTCAAAGGCGGCAATGTGTTTCGCAGTTCACTCATTCCCGGAACGTCCCCATGCGACAAACTTCTGTAGAGATAACTATGTGACTACTTTGCCTCTAATTTCTAGGGGCAATGCCACATTAAATTCTGTGCAGAAGATTTTCCAATTTGGGGCATTGTTCGGTTGATACGTGGCCATCGAATGCCGTGTTCGTAAAGATAGTACTAAAGCCAAGGGAGAAATCATGAAACTTAAACAGATATTATGCTGCGCTGTATTGAGCACAGGCGTCGCGCCTGCATTTGCCGCAGATTCAAGCGATCCGATTGTTATTCCAATCCACAACTGGTCGAGCCAGATTGTGATGTCCAACGTCGTAGGGCAGTTGTTTGAAGAGATGGGCAGCAACGTCGAATTTGTAACCACTGACAGCCAGGCGGTTTACGAATCGGTGCGTCTGGGTGACGTGACGCTGGAGTTGGAAGTCTGGGAAGGCGCATTTGGCGCGTCGTTCCGCGAAGCTCTGTCAAAAGGCGGTCTGCATGATGCTGGTGATCATGACGCGGTAACACGCGAAGACTGGTGGTACCCGATGTGGACCAAGGAAAGCTGCCCCGGCCTGCCCAGCTGGGAAGCCTTGAATGATTGCGCTGCTGTATTTGCAACAGCTGAAACAGGTGACAAGGGCCGCTATCTTGATGGTCCTGTGGACTGGCTCAAGCATGGGGCGGAACGCGCCGAATCTCTGGGATTGAATTTTACGGTGATCAACGCCGGTTCAGCGGCCGCGCTCTGGGCCGAAATCGGTGCTGCCGAAGCTGACAAAAAGCCAGTTCTGGTTTTCAACTGGACCCCCAACTTTGCCGAAGCCGTTTGGCCTGGCGAGTTTGTTGAGTTTCCGGCCTGGGAAGATGGTTGTGACATTGACCCGTCCAAAGGTCCAAACCCGGACGCATTGTTCGACTGTGGCAACCCGGCGACGGGCTACCTGAAGAAAGCCGCATGGGATGGCATGAAAGACAAATGGCCCACAGCCTATTGCATGCTCGGCGAGGTTTCTTTCACAAATCCGCAAATCGCGCAGATGGCCAAGCTTGTAGACACGGACGAGATGGAGCCGGAAGAGGCGGCTACGGAATGGCTTGATGCCAATCGTGAGGTGGTTGAGCCATGGATGAGCGGCTGCAAGAGCTGATTTAACTTACATACTTTGGGCCGCCTGACACGACGATGTCTGGCGGCCCGTTTTTTAACGACAGGTACCTACTATGAGCGACGCGACGCCGGTCATTTCAGCGCGTAATGTTTGGAAGCTGTTTGGGCCACGCCCAAAAGATTACCTTGCACAGATGCCGCCAAACCACAGCTTTGACGCGATCCGTGCCGATGGATACATCGCGGGGGTCAAGGACGTCTCAATTGATGTTAACCGCAGCGAAATGCTGGTCATTATGGGGCTTTCCGGGTCGGGGAAATCGACCTTGGTGCGCTGTTTTTCCCGACTGCATGACATCACTGGCGGTACAATAGAAGTTGAAGGCGAGGACATCATGGCGATGTCCGAAAAACAGCTGATCGCACTGCGCCGCTCCAAAATGGGGATGGTATTTCAATCATTTGGGCTTTTGCCCCATCGATCCGTGCTCGAAAATATCTCCTTTCCGCTTGAGATGCGGGGGCAAGACAGACACACCCGTCGCGCGCGCGC
>NZ_JBAUHO010000377.1:0-12977 GCF_049680325.1 Planktotalea sp. | reverse complement strand
CAGCATGGGCATATCCCAAAATGCGCGCGCGTGGCTTTAGGCCGGCCTTTTTTGCGCTCGAAGCGGTAGCCATAACAATCGCCGCCGCACCATCATTGATGCCAGAAGCGTTGCCCGCTGTGACAGTCCCGTCCTTCTGGAAAACAGTGCGCAACCCTGCGAGGGCTTCGTTAGAAGTGGCTTTGGGGTGTTCATCAACGGTGAAATCAACCATGTCGCGGCGCACTTTGACCTGGACCGGGGTGATCTGGCTTTCGAAGTAACCCTTGGCGATTGCGTTTGCAGCGCGAATCTGGCTTTCCATTGCAAAGGCGTCTTGCGCTTCGCGGGAAATGTCATGTTCCGCCGCAACGTTTTCAGCGGTGACACCCATGTGCCCTGTGCCGAACGGGCAATTCAACGCGCCGAGCATCATGTCGAGGGTGCGAATATCGCCCATCTTTGCACCCCAACGCTGATCGGGATTGATGAAGGGCGAACGCGACATGTTCTCTGCGCCGCCTGCGAGGGCGAATTCAGCGTCGCCGAGCATCAGGGATTGAACCGCAGAGACAATCGCTTGTGCGCCAGAGCCGCAAAGGCGGTTTACGTTCATGGCCGGCGTTGTGTCGGGAATACCGGCCTGTATGGCTGCAACCCGCGAAAGATACATATCGCGTGGCTCGGTATTGATGACATGGCCGAAGACGACATTGCCGATCTGCGCCGCGTCAACGCCGGAGCGTTCAATTGCGGCCTTTGCCGCAGTTGTTGCAAGCTCGATCGGGGGTGTGTTGGCTAATGCGCCGCCAAATGTACCAATGGCCGTGCGCGCGCCGTCGAGGATGACAATATCGTCAGACATGAGGGATCTCCTGTGAAATGAATTGTGCCGAGTATGATCGTGGCGGGCAGTTCTGTCAGCACGAACGGTGTGTGATACAATTGAGCGCCGCTGATGCGGCGCGCAGGTTTAGCCCGCCCAAGTGGGCAGGCCGATTGGGGCGCTGCCCCAAACCCCGGGATATTTCCAGAGAGAGGAAACACTGAAAATCTTCGGCGGCGTGCCGATTGGCTATAACGCGCTTTATTCCCCGTAAGGGACCCATATGGTTTTTGTTTCACTTGCTGCGCTCAGGAAGTCACGCGGCGCGGGCGTGTTGCTTTGCGCATTGTTGACCCAAGTACGCTTGAGATTGCCGGTTGATTTAGCCTCGATCACCTTGGAGACAGGCGAGGAGGAAAAGCTCCAGATCGCGTCCATATCATTGTGCGCTGCAAGGTGTGGTGCGAGGTCCGTGTGGTTCCCTGTAAGGATGTTCACAACACCTGCTGGCACATCGGATGTTTCCAGCACCTGAATGAAATCCGTTGCCGCCAGAGGGTAGGGTTCGCTTGCCACCAGTACGCAGCGGTTTCCCATTGCCATGCTTGCACCCATAGTTTGGACGAGGCCGAGAAGTGGTGTTTCGTCGCGACAAAGTGCACCAATGACGCCGACGGGTTCGTTCATTGCCAACGCAATGCCTTTGATCGGTACACCGCGCGCATAGCCGTCCCATTTGTCGGCCCACGCGGCGTAGGTGAACAGCGTGTTAAGGCTTTGTTCGACCTCGGATTTGCCCGTGCGTTTGCCTGTCATAGCGTCAATGCGCTTTGCAAATTCATCGGTGCGGGCAGAGAGGTTTTCGGCCAAATAGTAAAGGATCTGCGCACGTAGGTGGCCTGTTGTCTTGGACCAGCTTTTGGCTGCCTGCGCGGCCTCAACAGCGTTGCGGATGTCCTTGCGATTGGCAAGGGACACGTCGCCCAGCTTTGCCCCCTGTTTGGTATAGACACCTTGAGAATAACCGCCATCGGGGCGCGCTTGTTTGCCCCCGATGTAAAGCTTGGCGGTGCGATCAATCGGGTCGCTGCCAGCGTCATTCCCCGTGAACGGTTCGATCTGCGCCAGCGCTTTGCGTTTTGCCTTGGGTTTGGTGTAGGCCGATAGGCCTTCCCAACCGCCTTCGCGACCAAAGCCGCTTTCGCGCACGCCGCCGAAGGGGGCAGCGGCGTCGAAGAGGTTGGTGGCATTCACCCAGACCACGCCCGCAACAAGTTGAGGCGCGATATCGAGGGCAAGATTGACGTTTTCTGTCCAGACTGTCGCGGCCAGGCCGTAGCGCGTGTTGTTGGCCAGTTGCACCGCTTCGGCAGGGGTTCGGAAGGTGGTGGCACATAGGACCGGGCCGAAGATTTCCTCCTGCATAAGGGTCGCGGATGGGCTTAAGCCAGTGATTAGCGTCGGAGGATAGAAACAGCCGCCCTCGGGAATAGCGCACTTGGCCTGATGCATGTGACCTTCTGTGTTGGCACTAACCATGCGTGTAATCTGTTCCAGTTGAACAGGGTCTACAATTGCGCCGACGTCGATGCACTTATCCAAGGGATCACCGATGCGCAGACCGTCCATGCGGGCGCGCAGTTTGGTGTAGAACCGCTCGGACACGCTTTCCTGTACCAAGAGCCGCGAACCGGCGCAGCAGACCTGGCCCTGATTGAACCAGATCGCATCAACGAGGCCTTCAATGGCGCTATCCAGATCGGCGTCATCGAAGACAATGTAGGGGGATTTGCCGCCGAGTTCTAATGTGAGCGCTTTGCCTGAGCCAGCGGTCGCTTCGCGGATCTTGCGGCCAACTTCGGTGGATCCTGTGAAGGCGATCTTGTCCACGTCTGAATTAACGATCATCTCGCCGACTGCACCGTCGCCTGTGACGATGTTCACGACGCCTTTGGGAAGGCCCGCTTGACGGCAAATGTCGGCGAACAAAAGCGCTGTGAGTGAAGTGTATTCAGCGGGTTTCAAAACCACCGTATTGCCCATGGCCAGCGCGGGGGCGATCTTCCATGAGAGCATCAGCAACGGGAAGTTCCATGGAATGATCTGACCGCAAACGCCAAGCGGCTCGCGGTCTGGCAGTTCGTCGTCCATTAGCTGCGCCATGCCCGCGTGGTAGTAGAAATGCCGGTGCACGAGGGGGATGTCGATATCGCGGCTTTCGCGGATCGGTTTACCGTTGTCGAGCGTCTCCAGAACGGCGAACAGACGGGCGTGTTTTTGCACCAATCGCGCGATTGCGTAGAGGTAGCGCGCACGGCCTGCACCGCCAAGTTTCGCCCATTTGCCTTGCGCCTTACGTGCGGCACTAACGGCGCTGTCCACATCGCTTTGCGTCGCTTGCGACAGGTTCGCCAGCACGTTGCCATTGGCGGGGTTGCGGCTCTGGAAACCATCTGTTGGTGCAGTGAATGCGCCATCAATGAAGTGACCGAAACGATCCCCTTGATCGACCAGCCAAGCCAGCGCATCGCTCGCATCTTCAGGGGCGGGGCCATAATCCATTTTGTCCAAACGCTCGGAAATGCTCATGTGGGTCTCCTTACGCCAGCGCGTGGCGGTAGCTGGCGGAATATGCGCCTGTGACGTGGTGTTCTAGCTGGCGTTCGATATCGTTCAAAAGGGAGGACGCGCCAAAGCGGAACAGATCGGGCTGGAGCCAGCGATCGCCTAACTCTTCCTTCATAAGGGCGAGATAGACGAGGGCATCCTTGGCTTTGGAAATACCGCCAGCGGGTTTATATCCGACGCGAATTCCTGTTCGTTCAAAGTAATCACGGATCGCGCGGATCATGACCAAGGAAACGGGCAGGGTTGCGTTAACTGATTCCTTGCCCGTCGAGGTCTTGATGAAATCAGCCCCCGCCATCATGCAGACCAGTGACGCGCGTGCGACGTTGCGCAACGTGCCAAGTTCGCCCGTGGCGAGAATTGCTTTGACATGGGCATCGCCGCAGGCCGCACGAAAGGCGCGCATTTCATCGTAAAGCGCTTGCCAGTCGCCTGCCAGAACATGACGGCGGGAAATGACAATGTCGATCTCGGCTGCGCCGGCTTTGACGCTTTCCTCGATCTCTGCCACGCGCAGATGGAAAGGGGACAGGCCCGCAGGAAAACCAGTCGACACAGCAGCGACAGGAATGCCCGATCCAGCCAGCGCATCAACGGCCGTTTCGACCATGTCATGGTAAACGCAGATCGCGCCTGTGTGCAGGCCACTTACGCTAAGTGCTGTGGCAATATCAGGACGAAGAGGTTGGCGCGCTTTGGCACAAAGGCGGCGCACACGTTCCGCAGTGTCATCGCCAGAGAGAGTGGTGAGATCGATACATTGGAGTGCGCGCAGGAGCCAGGCGGCTTGATATTCTTTCTTTACGCTTCGTCGACCGGGCAGCGTCTTGGCGCGTCGCTCAATTGCGGATGTGTTGGCCTGAACCGAGCGCACCCAGCTTAGATCAAGCGCCATTCCCGGGTTTCGCGGTTCTATGGTTTGTGGCAAGTGCGACGTTGTTTGGGCGGTTTGGACGGACATAAGGACTCTCCAGCCGATGGGCTTTGCTGACTATTCTGTTCCACGCAAGCGTCGAATTGGCAAGCAAGGGCTTGGCGTCAACGCTCAATATTTGACCAAAAGGTCAGAGAAAGCGACGTTTTTTGCGAATAAGTCGCAATTGCATTGACTTTTTGCGAATGACTCTCATATTCAAAAGGTAATCACGGAGAGTCTATGAGTCTTAACCGCCGCCATTTCTTGACACTGACAGCTGCTGCTCCCTTTGCGCCGCATCTTGCTTTGGCGTCGGATGTGCTAAACATTGTTGCGACGACGGGTATGATTGCAGACACAGCGCGCCGCATTGGTGGCAGTCATGTCGCAGTGCGGGCCTTGATGGGGCCAGGCGTTGATCCGCATGCTTACCGTCAAACGCGTAGCGATATCACTGCGATGACCCGCGCTGATCTTGTTCTTTGGCATGGGCTTTATCTTGAAGCACAGATGGAAGAGTTCCTTGTAAAGCTCGCCCGTCGCCGCGCGTCAGTTGCGGTTGCTGATGACATGCCGCGTGATCTGCTGATTTCGCATGCCGCTTATGACGGCCGCTTTGATCCTCACGTCTGGATGGTGCCCGCGCTTTGGACCCATGTTGCGCGCCGCATTGCAGAGGTACTGAGCGAAACGCGTCCGGATGCAGCAGATGATTTTGCCACCAATCTGGCAGTGTTCGAAGCTGATTTAACCAAGTTGCAAAGCTACGGTGAAACGGTGCTTGGCACAGTTCCAGAAGACGCGCGCGTTTTATTGACGGCGCATGATGCGTTCGGGTATTTCGGGCGCGCTTTTGGCTATGAGGTTATTGGCATTCAAGGAATTTCGACCGAGAGCGAAGCAGGGCTGAACCGCATTTCTTCGCTCGTTGATACGCTTGTTACACGCAAGATTGGCGCGGCTTTTGTTGAAAGCTCGGTCTCCGATCGTAACATTCGAGCCTTGATCGAGGGCGCGACGGCGCAGGGTCACGAGGTTTCTATCGGCGGCGAGCTGTTCTCGGACGCGATGGGCGCTGATGGAACCTATGAAGCCACTTATATTGGTATGATCGATCACAATATTACGACGATTGCAGCGGCGCTTGGCGGCACAGTGCCCGCACGCGGGATGAGCGGCAATCTGTCGGTAGGAAGCTAGGAAATGAACATGATTGAACTGGCGGCATCAGACGGAACTCGTATGATCGAGACGCAAACGAACGCCGCGCTGGCCATTCGTGGCATGACCGTAAGCTACGGGCAAAAGCCTGCAGTGTTCTCGGTTGATATGACTGTTCCTGTCGGCTCTATGACCGCGATCATCGGTCCGAATGGCGCAGGTAAATCGACGCTGCTCAAGGCCGCGCTGGGCGTGATAAAACCCTTGGCCGGTACGGCGCAAGTTTTTGGCAAGCCTGTTGAACAGGCGCGTGCGCGGATTGCCTACGTGCCGCAACGTGCAAGCGTTGACTGGGACTTTCCGACACGCGTTCTGGACGTGGTTTTGATGGGCCTGTATCGTGAACTTGGTCTGCTTGGCCGCCTGCGCGGAACCCATAAGGCCAAGGCGATGGAATGCCTTGCACGTGTTGGCATGCAGGATTTTGCGACGCGTCAGATTGGTCAGCTCTCTGGCGGCCAACAACAACGCGTTTTCCTTGCGCGCGCCCTTGCGCAGGATGCGGATCTTTACCTCTTGGACGAACCCTTTGCGGGTGTTGATGCAGCGACTGAAAAGGCTATCATCGACGTGTTGCAAGCGCTGCGCGCCGACGGCAAAACCGTCGTAGCCGTTCACCACGATCTGAGCACAGTCGAGGACTACTTTGATCGCGTGTTCCTTATCAATACCACGCGCGTCGCCGAAGGATTGGTAGACGAAGCGTTCACGCCCCAAACCCTGCAAGAGGCATATGGCGGGCGCCTAGCGACAGGTCAACTCGGCAAAACGGCGCTTGGCGCGTAAATCATGCTTTGGCAGGCCCTGACACTACAGCTTGGCTATAACGCCACACTCGTAACGCTTGGTGCGATGTTGCTGGGCATTGCTGCCGGGGTCACCGGCACATTCCTGTTTCTTCGCAAACGCGCCTTGGTCAGTGACGCAATTAGCCATGCGACGCTGCCGGGCGTCGGCATTGCGTTTATCATCATGGTTGCGCTGGGCGGGGATGGTCGAAGCCTGATCGGCTTGATGCTTGGTTCCGCTGCGTCCGCATGGCTTGGCCTTTTGTGCATCGGCGCATTGACCCGCCGCACGCGTCTTGCCGAAGACGCTGCAATTGGCGCTGTGCTCTCTGTGTTTTTCGGCGTCGGCATTGTGTTGCTTACCTATATCCAAACCATGACCGAAGGACGCCAAGCAGGGCTGGAGGGCTTTTTGCTCGGCTCGACCGCTGGAATGCTTTACTCGGATGCGGTCATTATCGCCATTGGCGGCGCGGCGGTTCTGGCGGCGGTCATTGTATTTCGCCGCCCACTTAGCGCAGTGGCGTTTGATCCCGAGTTCGCAGCCTCTAGCGGGTTGAATGTGTCGCGTCTTGACTTGGTGATGATGGGGCTTGTGATGGCGATCACCGTGGTTGGGTTAAAGATCGTTGGCCTGATCCTGATTGTTGCGCTGCTGATTATCCCCCCTGTAACCGCGCGATTCTGGAGCGAACGTGTCACGGGTGTCTTACTGGTCGCAGGCATCGTTGGCGGTGTGGCCGGATATGTAGGCGCCGCTTTGTCAGCGATCGCGCCCGCCCTACCGACCGGCCCTGTTATCGTGCTGGTGTTGTTCGCAATGTTCGCACTGTCATTGCTTTTCGCCCCTGCGCGCGGGGTAATGGCGGCGGTGTTAAAGCACTTCTCCTTTCAAAAACGCGTGCATGTACGGCAGGGATTGCTGGCACTTGCGCAGGGCCAACCGATTTACGAAAAGCTTACCCTGCGGTTGCTGCGCCAAGCAGGACTGGCGCGCGCGGATGGCGTTGCGACGCAAGACGGCAAGGCGCGCGCTGCCAAGGCGCTGCGCGATGAAACGCGCTGGCAAATGGCACGTTCGCGCGAAGAGTTCGCTTTGGCGGCGACCTTCTATGACGGTTTGACCGAGATCGAGAGCGTGTTGACCGACGATCAAATCACCGAACTGGATCGCCTGATTGGCGCACCTTATGGGGTGGCGATGTGATGGGTGAAGAGTTCGTAGCACTTTCCTTGACGCCGATGCTAATCGGCACGCTAGCGGCGATTGCATGCGCGTTGCCCGGAAATTTTTTGTTGCTGCGCCGCCAAGCGCTGATCGGTGACGCGATTAGCCATGTGGTTCTGCCAGGGATTGTCGTTGCTTTTCTCATCACTGGCGTCGTTGCCGCTGTACCGATGATGATTGGCGCGGCGGGAGCTGCCGTCGTGGCGGTCGTCATGATCGAAGCCATACGTCGCCTTGGCCGGATCGAGCCGGGCGCCGCAATGGGCGTGACCTTTACCGCGATGTTTGCGGCGGGGGTTTTGCTGCTGGAACAATCTGACACAAGCACAGTGCATCTTGACGTCGAGCACGCGCTGTTTGGCAATCTGGAGAGCCTGATCTGGCTTGATGCCACTGGCTGGGCATCTCTGGTCGACAAAGAGGCGTTGTCCTATTTGCCCGTTGAATTGCCCCGCTTGTTCGTTGTTTTGATCGATGTTGCGCTGTTCACATCGGTGTTTTGGCGCCCGCTCAAGCTATCTACTTTTGACGAAGGTTTCGCGCAAAGTATGGGCATTCGCACCGGGCCTTTGGGTTTTGCGTTAGTCATTGTTGCGGCGCTCGCAGCGGTTGCCGCGTTTGATGCGGTCGGCTCAATCATCGTGATCGCGATGTTCATTTGCCCACCTGCTGCGGCGCGTTTGATGACCAACTCTCTGGGCGCTCAGATCGCGTGGAGTGTGCTGTTCGCGGCCCTGTCCGCAGTTCTGGGATATGTTCTTGCTGGCTACGGTCCGCTTTGGATTGGCGCGGATAATGCAGTTAGCGCGGCAGGAATGATCGCTGCTGTGTCGGGCTTTATCCTTGCGCTGGCGGCAATTCTGGGACCGCATCGCGCGCGTGGGGGCGCACCAGCGCAGGGCTAAAGCGGGTTGGTGTCTTTCACGACCCGCCCGTCTTCAAGGGTGATAATCCGATCCGCCATTTCAAGAATGCGATTGTCATGGGTGACCATGACGGTGGTGGTTCCGCGTTCTTGCCCCAAGCGTTTCAGCATTTTGACAATCGAGACGCCAGAAACCCTATCGAGTGCGGCAGTCGGTTCGTCCGCGAAAATCACATCGGGATTGGACACCAGCGCGCGGGCCACTGCAACGCGCTGTTTTTGACCGCCAGACAGGTTTGCGGGCAAGTAGTTGAGCCGGTCAGACAGGCCGACCAACCCAAGCATATGATGACTGGCCGCTCGCTGTTTGGCTGCGTTGCCGCTGCCGTGAACTTGCAAGCCCATCATCACGTTCTGCGTTGCGCTTAAACTCTCATGGAGGTTATGCGCCTGAAAAATAAAGCCGAGCCTGCGGCGCAAGGTGACCAGCATGGTTTCTTCAGCGCCATTCAGTTCATGGTCCAGCAGCGTGACACTGCCGTCTTGCACGTCGCGCAGGCATCCGATCAAGGTCAAAAGCGTTGTTTTTCCAGAACCTGACGAGCCCATCAAAATCGTCAAACTGCCTTTCGCGATGTTGAGATTCACATCCCAAATCGCCTGCTTTCGCGCTTCGCCGGAGCCGAAAAAATGGTTCAGGCCCTGAACCGAAATTGCGTGTTGGGAAGACATCAGAACAGATCCGCCGGATCTGCTGCTGCAAGGCGCCGTGTTGCAATGGCCCCTGAAACAGAACAGGCCGCGAGCGTGCCGAGGAACACCAGGATAGCGCGGCTGGCGTCCATTTCAACGGGTAGTCCAGTCACCGATACCAGCGCTGTATAAAGCCCGACAGACGCGACAAACCCCGGAATGAACCCGAAGACCGCAAGGACCAAGGCCTCCTCAAATACGATCCCGAGGAAGAACGGATGATCGTAGCCCATGGCCTTGAACGTCGCATATTCTTTCAGGTGATCTGCAACATCGGTCGATAGCACCTGATAAACGATGACCAATCCGACGATCACACCCATGAGAACACCAAAGCCGAAAATGATGCCGGTGGGTCGCTCGGATGACATGAAAGACAAATCAGCAGCGGCAGCACCCTGCATGGTTTGAACCTTGGTGCTGTCGCGCGGCAAGGATGCTTCAAGGCGGCTTTTCACAGTATCGACGTGGGCACCCTCGTCGACCTGCACCAGGATATGACTTGGTGCACCGCTATCGCGCTTCGGATTGAAGCGCAGGAAGGTCTGATCGGAAACAACCAGCGTACCATCAGCCAGAAATCCGCCGCCCACGTCGACAGTGCCAATGGCAGTCATCGTACTTCCGTTCACTTCAAACACAAACGGGTCACCGTTTTCGATGCGCTCGAACACTTCAGCCGGTACGCCACGTGATCCTTTGTCAAGCAACGCGGTGTTTTCGATCTTGAGCCTTTCAAGATACTCCGCGATCCAGGGCGCGGCATATTCGGGCTGTGCTGTATCCATTCCGAAGGTCAGCAAAGCGGCCGATGACCCATCCTCAAGGCTAAGAGGCAGCGTACCGATATAGACGGGCGCGGCGCTTTTAACGCCCGCGACCCCGAGTGCCTGAAACATCCGTGTGCGGGCAATGTTACCACTGTCTGTCAAGGTATTTCCATCCGTAGAGGACAGCAGGATGTCAGCGCGCAAAAGCGCGTAGGGCGCTATTGTCGAGTTGTTCAAAGCCCCCATTATTCCGAGCTGCATAAACACCAGCAAATTGGCGAAAGCGACCCCTGCAAGCGCCGCAGCGAGGCGACCCCGATTGTGTGAAAGTTGCAACCAGCCGATGGGCAAACGCCCGAAAAGCCAGGTTAGTAAGCGGCTCATGGCGTGCGGCCTGCGTCGATCCGCACGATGGCCTCAAGATTGGTGAAATTGCTGGCGCGCGCGCTCGACTCTGCATCAAGTTTAATAATCACATCTATGACGCGGGCATCTGTATTGGCCGCAGGATCGTCAGAAGTAATTGATTGGCGATTGATCTCCAAACCAATGGCAGTCACGACGCCGTTCAAGGGCTTGAGCAATGCATCACCGGTTGCGATGGCTGGATCACCGATCGCGACGCGGGAGATCATAGATTGATAGACCTCTGCCTCGATTGTCATTTGCGATGTATCACCAAGGTCGATGATGCTGCCATTTGTCGGACGCTCTCCCGCGCGGCTGTGAATTTCCAGCACAGTGCTGGTCTTTGGAGCCCGCACATAGCTGCGCTCGATGTCTTGCTTTGCGCGCTCAAGCTCGGCCTGCGCTGCTAGCAGATTGGCCTCGGCAACTGCGATATCCGCCTGCACAGTGTCCGAGCCAATTGCATAGCGCGACAAGGTCGCGGCGTTGCGCTCCACGTCTCTTGCTGCCGTGTTCGCAGAGGCGATTGCCTTGTCCATATCCGCGCGGGTCACAACCCCGCGCTCGAACAATGACGTTGCGCGGGAAAGCTCTGCATCCGCTTCGGTTGCTGCTGCCTTTGCCTTGCTTAACGCCGCTTGCGCTTCGGCGCGGCTGGCCTCTATGCCAGCGCGTATTTGGGCAAGCCCTGCTTCGCGCACTGCAACATTTGCCTCGGCTGTGCGAATGGCGCTTTGCAACTGGGGCAGGTTGTCGAGGTGCGCAAGAACATCGCCTGCATTCACAAGGTCGCCTATTGCCACCAGAAGCGAAGCCACACGCGCATCTCCCGCGCCTGATGGCGTTGCAACGCTGATTACATCGCCATACGGGATGATACGGCCCAAGGCGACGACATCGCCCTCACTGATGACGGCGACTTCTTCTTGTGAGGTGACTTTTTGAAGAGCGACGGCGATAGGCGTGTCGGTGCCCGCGCCCGGTTCAAGACCTGTTGCCTTGAAGAACACCCGCAGGCCAGGTGGTTGGAAATACATACCAATGACTGCGCCCGTAAAGAGCGAGAACATAATCAAAGGAATAACCAGAAAATGCACCCAGCGAGAGGCGCGTGCGCTCTTGTTCACGGCCGTAGAAACACCGTTATCTTGCAGGGGTAATTCACTGGAGTTGTCAGGCGTAGTTTTCGACATGCGGAGCCTTTTCGGGACAAGCGCGTTCATGTCTAGTCTATCGCGCGGCGTTCTCGGGAGTAAGCCCAGTTCTTAAACAGAGGTTTTTTGTCGCAATTCCATGCAATGCGCATGCTTTGGAAACCCATTGCTTCAAACCCGCCTCCCTTCACACCAATGCGATGCAAAGGGAGGACGATGTTTAGGTCAGGCCGCGCTAAGGCCTTTGTCCAGCGCGCCCAAAATGGTGTTCACTTCCGCCTCCGAGATCGTCAGTGGTGGTGACATCAAGATGTTGGGCGGCCCCATACGTACCATCGCGCCGGCCTCGTAAGTGGCGTGTTGGATACGCTTGACTGTGCCGGGGTCCATAGGTGTTTTTGCGGCTTTGTCCGACACAAGTTCCAGACCGGTCATCAAGCCTTGCCCGCCACGTACATCGCCGATGATATCGTGCTTGGCCGCCAAAGCCTGACACCCCTCAAAGAGCTGCTTGCCGCGCGCCGCTGCGTTGGTCTTCAGATCGAGACGCACAGTTTCGGCTAGGCAGGCAGTGACCGCCGCAGCCCCGACAGGATGCGCAGAGTAGGTGTACCCGTGATAAATACCACCTTCGGCGCTGTCCGACTTTTCGAAGACATCTGCGACCTTTTCGTTGAACAGCGCAGCGCCAACAGGGAAATAGCCAGAGGTGATGCCTTTTGCCGTGCTCATCATATCGGGTTGAACGCCCCAATGACGTGCACCAGACCAGCTGCCCGTTCGACCAAAGCCGGTAATCACTTCGTCTGAGATCATAAGGATGCCGTGGCGATCGCAAATCTCGCGCATGAGGCCCATGAAGCTGGCGTCAGGCACGATGACGCCGCCCGCGCCCTGAATGGGTTCCATGATAAAGGCCGCGATGGTGTTCGCACCTTGGAACTGCACCTCGTCCTCGAATGCGGCGGCGATATTTTGCGCCAGTTGCGCAGGATCGGTTTCGTTGAACGGATTGCGGTAAGGATAAGGGCTGGGCAGGTGATAACACCCTGCGAGCAATGGCTCATACGCGATGCGGAAACGGTTGTTGCCATTGACCGACGCGCCGCCGAAATGCGTACCGTGATAGCCTTTCTTGAGCGATATGAACTTGGTGCGTGTCGGTTCGCCGCGAAGGCGGTGATATTGGCGAGCGAGGCGAAGACAGCTTTCAACCGAGTCCGAGCCGCCCGAGGTAAAGAAGGCCCGCACCATCCCGTCGGGTTCAAAAAACTCGCGAACGGCATAGGAGGCCTCAATCGCGGGTGGGTTCGATGTGCCCGCGAATGCAGAATAATAGGGCAGATCATAAAGCTGCTTCGCGATCGCTTCTTTCACCACATCATTGGAATAGCCAAGGTTTACACACCAAAGGCCACCAACCGCATCGACTGTTTTGTGC
>NZ_JBAUHO010000376.1:0-12338 GCF_049680325.1 Planktotalea sp. | reverse complement strand
AAATATGTGTGACGGTGATCGCCATTGCCGCGCCGCCATCAGCCGCCAGTTGCGAGCCGCCGTTAAAGCCGAACCAGCCGACCCAAAGCATTGCGGCACCGATCATCACAAAACCGGGGTTATGCGGCGGTGTGTGCTGGTTCTTGCGTGGTCCAAGGAACACAGCGATCAGAAGCGCGGCCAGGCCGGCCGTTTCATGCACGACAATACCGCCTGCGAAGTCTTTGACGCCGGTTTCACCAAAGATACCACCATCGGACAGCATGCCGCCGCCCCATATCCAATGCACAACAGGTGCGTAGCACAACAGCATCCAGAGCGCAGAGAACAGCAGCACAAAACCAAAGCCGACACGTTCAACATAGGCACCCACGATCAATGCAGGTGTGATAATCGCGAAAGTCATCTGAAAGGCAAAGAACAGGACTTCGGGCAATGTGCGATACAGGCTGTCTGCGGTAACGCCGTTCAGAAAGGCTTTGCCCAGTCCGCCCCAAAGCGCACCGCCATCACCAAAGGCGATGGAATAGCCCGCTACCAGCCAGAGCACGCTCATCAAACAGGCGATGGCATAGCAATGCATGAACACGCTCAAGACATTGCGCGCGCGCACCAAACCGCCGTAAAACAGCGCAAGGCCGGGAAGGGTCATGAAAAGGACCAGTGCCGTCGCGACAATAATCCAACTTGTATCTGCACCGTTCATCACGTGCTCCTGTTGCTTCAACTTAGTTGGCGCTGTCAGTGCCGTGCTTGCGCCGCCTTAAAAAGAGGCGAGCAGCGTTTTCAGTGATGAAAGAGCATGCAAAATACAAACTGCCCTCAAAAAGGGCAAGAAATTACAAGTAATGCATAAAATTTAAGCGCTGCGTGAAAAGCTGGACAAGATCAGTTGCAATGCGTGATCGCGTGCGCCTTCGCGCACTTTTTCGCGGCCCAAGGCACCAAATTCGATGGTTTCGCTAAAAACCTTACCATTATGGGCAAGGCCAAAGCACACACGCCCCTCAGGTTTATGTTCTGATCCGCCGGGGCCTGCGATGCCCGTTACAGACACTGCGATCTGCGCGTCGGAGTTTGCCAAGGCACCGCACGCCATTTCGCGGGCAACCTCTTCACTGACAGCACCATGGGCTTTAAGCGTCGTCGCCTTGACGTCCAGCATGTCTTGCTTTGCTGCATTGGTGTAAGTGACAAAGCCGCGCTCAAAGACGGCTGAACTACCTGCGATATCGGTCAGCGCCGCTGCAATCATCCCGCCCGTGCAGCTTTCTGCGCAGGTCACCATCACGCCGCGTTGTTTCGCGATATCAAGGATTTGCGCGGCGATGCTCACATCAATACCAGATGAAAGAACGCAGCAAGGGCGACAACGCATATCGCCGCAAATATGCCTGCAATGACATCGTCCAGCATCACACCAAGCGCGTCATCGCGCCGATCTGCCCAGCCGACAAGCCATGGCTTCATAATATCAAACGCGCGAAACAACACGAAGGCTGCGATCCAACCGGGCCAAAGCACTTGCGCGCCGATATCCAAAACCCAGGCACCGTAGAAAACGGGCACCAGCGCAATCCATTGGCCAACGACTTCGTCGATGACGATTTCGGACGGGTCATGATTGCTTGAGTCTTTGGTCATTTGTTCGGTTGCCCACCAACCTTTAAAAAAGCCCGCAACAATGGCGATACAGAACAGCCAGAAACCGCCGATCTGAAAGATCGCAAAGCCAAGAGGCAAGGCTACAAACGATCCCCATGTACCGGGCGCAGGGCGCAGGTGGCCGACGTAAAAAACAGTGCCGATCAGGCGGGCAAGTGCGTTCATGGTTTCACCAATGTTGCTGTGGCAAGGGCGGCGATGCCTTCCTCGCGTCCTGTAAAGCCAAGGCGCTCGCTTGTGGTGGCCTTGACGGAAATGCGCGTCCTGTCGAGCTGCATCAGCGCGGCCAGTTTGGTTTTCATCGCATCCGCGTGCGGTCCGATCTTTGGTTGCTCGCAAATCAGCGTGCAATCAATGTGGCTAATGGAAAAGCCGCGCGCGTGCGCCAGATCAACGGCGTGGCGCAGGAAAATTTCGCTCGCAGCGCCGCGCCATTGCGGATCGGAGGGCGGGAAATGCTGACCGATATCGCCATCGCCAAGGGCGCCATAGAGTGCATCGGTGATTGCATGCATGCCCACATCCGCATCGGAATGCCCCTTAAGCGCCTTGCTATGCGGAATGCTTAGACCGCAAAGGATCACGTGATCGCCATCCTCAAACGCGTGAACATCAAATCCATTGCCAACGCGAATATCCATCGAGCGCTCCAGTATCGCTTGCGCCCGTTTGAAATCGTCGGGCGTGGTGATTTTCAGATTGCTCTCATCGCCTTGCGTGATGGTCACGTCAAGACCTGCAGCGCGGGCGACTTCGACATCATCCGCGGCCATGCCATTGAAGGCGCGATGTGCGGCGCGGATTGCTGGCAGGGCAAAGCCCTGCGGCGTTTGCGCGCGAAACAGGCCTGTGCGATCCTGTGTGCCTGAAACTTTGCCGTTGGTACCATGCCAAAGCGCATCGGACACAGCCAGCGCAGGTGCCGCAGCATCCGCGGTGCCCAAGGCCGTAACCACCCCGTCGATGACGCTGTCGGACACCGTGCAACGGGCCACGTCATGGATTAGAACATGCGTGATGTCTGCGCCCAAAGCCTCTAACCCCGCGCGCACGGACGCATCCCGCGTCGCGCCGCCAAAGGTGATCTGAATGCCCTTGATTTCATTGGCAAACTGTTGATCTTCGGGATGAATAACCAAAACGATTTGTGCAATATCGGAGCGCGCCAAAAACCGCTCAGCGGTCCATGCGGCAATGCGCTTGCCCGCAATGAACTGCCATTGCTTGGGAAGGGCGCCACCCGCGCGGGTTCCGCGACCTGCGGCCACGATTACCGCGCCAATGCGCTTTGAGTTCGGCGAAACATTCATAATTCCGTCTTAGCCTTGCGGCTTCAACTGTGCAATCTCGGGTGTATTTGCTTAAAATTTAAGCAGCGTGCTATTGTGTGCTTGCAAAATATGCATACGCCATTGAGGCCGCCGAAACTGCTGAGTAGACCAATGACATGAACGCTTGCTTGAATATCGGATCCAACCAATTGACACCGCCGGTTTTGCTGGCACCTTTGGCTGGGATCACGGACTTGCCGTTTCGCTCGCTGGTAAGCTCGTTCGGGGCGGGGCTGGTGGTCAGCGAAATGGTGGCGAGTCAGGAAATGGTTCAAGCCAAGCCGGGTGTGCGCGAAAAGGCAGAACTTGGCTTTGGGGCGGCGCATACTTCGGTACAGATCGCAGGACGCGATGCCTATTGGATGGGCGAAGCGGCGCGCATGGCAGCTGGCAACGGCGCCAAAATCATCGACATCAACATGGGATGCCCCGCGAAAAAGGTGACCAACGGCTATTCGGGATCAGCGCTGCTGAAGGACCTCGATCATGCGCTTGGGCTGATTGAAGCGGTTGTCGGCGCGGTTGATGTGCCTGTGACGCTGAAAACACGCCTTGGCTGGGATGATGATCTGCTTAATGCGGGTGAGCTTGCCGTGCGCGCCGAAAGCGCGGGCATTCAGATGATGACGATCCACGGGCGCACGCGTTGTCAGTTTTACAAAGGGCGCGCCGATTGGGCCGCGATCCGCGCGATCAAGGATGCGGTGCGCATTCCGGTGATTGCCAATGGCGATATCGTCGATGCCATCAGCGCACGCGAGGCGCTGCGCCTGAGCGGGGCTGACGGTATTATGATCGGACGCGGGGCGCAGGGGCGGCCCTGGGCCTTGGCGGCAATTGCGGCTGATCTGTTTGGCACGCAAATGCCTGAAATTCCAACGGGACAAGCATTTGGTGAAATGGTGCAAGGCCATTACAGCGCGATGCTGGAATTTTACGGCGGCGCACTTGGCGGGCGCGTCGCGCGCAAGCATTTGGGCTGGTACATGGACGACGCGGCCACACCCAAAGCCTTGCGTAAAACTATTCTGACCTGCCGTGATCCAAACGTGGTTATGCGGCTGATCCCAGAAGCCTTGAACCCGGTCGAGCAAAAGGAGGACGTCGCATGATCCGTGATGCAACCATCTGGATGTCACTGCCTGTCGCCACTGTGCTGATCGATGCGGGCGACAAAATCGCCGACATCAACCCTGCCGCCGAAGGTTTTTTTAACAGTTCGGCCAAAGCGCTGCTTGGCTCGCCCATATGGGACAAACTGGCTGTAGCGACACCGCTGGAAAGCGCGTTGTCGCGGGCGCGTGACAATTCATCCGTGCTGTTCGTCAATGATGTGGACGTCGGCACGGGCGAGCGCGCGCCTTTGCAATGCAACCTGCATATCGCGCCCTTGATGGGGCATGCCGGTGTCATGGTCCTGATGATTTCCCCGCGCGAATTGGCGGGGCGTGTGTCGCAGAGCCAAGGGGTCAAATCCGCGGCGAAATCCGCCATAGGCATGGCCGAAATGCTGGCCCATGAGATCAAGAACCCGTTGGCAGGGATCACAGGCGCGGCGCAGCTTTTGTCGATGAACCTTGCGCCCGAAGATCTGGAATTGACGGATCTGATCGTTGAAGAGTCCCGCCGCATTGTGAAGCTGCTGGAACAGGTCGAGCAATTCGGCAATTTGCATGCACCCGACCTTAGGGCGGTGAACCTGCATGACGTGCTTGACCGCGCGCGGCGCTCAGTATTGCTGGGTTATGGCGCCGAGATGAAGATCGTCGAGAATTATGACCCGTCCTTGCCGCTTGCCCATGCCGATGCGGATCAATTGCTGCAAGTCGTGTTGAACTTGCTCAAAAACGCGTCGGAAGCGGCTGGCAATGGCGGCGGTACAATTACGCTGCACACCTATTTCGAACACTCGTTCCGCCTGCGCCGCGCAAGCGGGGACGGACCTGCGCTGCCACTTCAGATCGAGATTATCGATGACGGGCCGGGATTGCCGCCTGACTTGGCCGATGATGTTTTCGATCCCTTTGTGTCGGGTCGTGAAAACGGCACAGGCCTCGGGCTGGCGCTGGTTTCAAAGATTATTTCAGACCATGGCGGCTGGATTTCGGTCGATTCTGTGCCCGGGCGCACAGTGTTTCGGATTTCACTGCCCATGGCCCCTGCACATGCAGTTGAACAGAAGGAAAGCAAGTAAATGGATGGCACGGTTCTGGTCGCGGATGATGACCGCACAATTCGAACGGTACTGACCCAAGCCTTGACGCGCGCGGGCTGTAAGGTCCACGCAACTTCGTCACTGACAACCTTGATGCGCTGGGTCGCGGAAGGGCGCGGCGATGTGGTGATTTCGGATGTGATGATGCCAGATGGCAATGGGCTGGAAATGCTGCCCAAAATTCACGAAGATCGCCCGGGCCTGCCTGTCATCATCATCTCGGCGCAAAATACCATCATGACAGCGATCAAAGCCAATGAGGCAGACTCCTACGACTACCTGCCCAAACCCTTCGATTTGCCTGATCTGATGAAACGAACGGCCCGCGCGCTGGCCTCGCGTAATGCCAAGTCAAGCGCGCAGCCCATCGAGCGCGCAACTGCGGACGAGCTGCCTTTGGTTGGCCAAACACCCGTCATGCAGGCGCTTTATAACCTGATCGCACGGGTGATGAATACGGATATCCCTGTGTTAATCACAGGTGAATCGGGCACCGGCAAGACCGCGATTGCCCATGCGATCCACGATTTTTCAGATCGTCGGACTTTGCCCTTCATCACGATGACCACGGCCGATCTTCAAGACATCGAAGGGCCTGCGCGCGCGCTGGCCCGTGCCAAGGGCGGCACCTTGCTTATCGAAGAAATCGCCGACATTGATCTGGCCGCCCAAGCGCGGCTGGTGCGGATGATGGATGCGCCCGGCGATCACGTGCCGCGTTTTCTTGCGACCTCACTCGTCGATCTGGCCAGCAAGCTGGAAAGCGGGGGACTGCGTCAGGACCTGTATTATCGCCTTGGCGGCGCGACCCTTTCGGTGCCTGCACTGCGCGAGCGCGTCGATGATATCGAAGTCCTTGCACGTCATTTTCTGGCAAAGTCGGAACAGGACGGGGCTATGGCGCGTGCGCTTTCGCCCGAGGCTGCAAAACTCATCCACGACTATTCATGGCCCGGGAACGTGCGCCAGCTTGAAAATGCGATGCGCCGCCTTGGCCTGACGGCGCGCACGGATGCGATCACACGCGCCGAAGTCGAGATGGTTCTTGGCAGCCAACCGAATCTCGAACCTGTCCTGACGGGCGAGATGACAACAGAGAAATTATCGGCCTCGGTTGAACGTCATTTGCGTCGATATTTCGATTTGCACGGCGGATCTTTGCCGCCAGCTGGCATTTATGCACGCATTTTGCGCGAATTTGAGCAACCTTTGATAGAAATCTCGCTCGAAGCAACGGGTGGAAATCAGGCTAAATGTGCTGATTTATTAGGTATTAACCGCAATACCTTGCGTAAGAAGATAACAGACCTCGATATTCGCGTGACACGGCAACGCAAATTGATGTAAAACCGCAACATAAACGTGGCCCAAACACATCGCTTGCGCGATTTCTAACGAGAGCCACAGAATTTGGCGGTGGAGCATCATGCTCCCAAAGATCGAGGGCAGCGCGTGAGCCAGCCTTTAGACGGACCAGCGCCCGCGCATCTAGCGCGGCGCAAAAAGGCATCTATGTGGGTGCGAATGGCGCATTTGCGTCGGCAACGTCGTGTGCAAAACGCGATCACGCTTGGCGTTGTCCTGCTTGGTCCTGTTTTGGCGCTTGCGACATTCCTTGTTCTTGGCCCCTTGGATCAAAATGTCGGCGGGCCGGCGTTGCGGTTCGTTTTGCTGCTCGATCTGGTCTATGTCCTTGTTGTTGCCGCTTTGGTATTGCAACGCGTGGCCCAAATGATTGCCGCGCGGCGCGCGCGCTCGGCCGGTTCACGCTTGCACTTGCGCCTGACAGGGGTCTTCGCGCTCATGGCGCTGATCCCGACGGTTACGGTTGCGATCTTTGCGGGGCTGACCATCAACATGGGTTTGGAAGCCTGGTTTTCGCAGCGCGTTCAACGGGTTGTCGGCAACTCTCTTGCTGCGGCGCAAGCCTATGAGCACGAGCAACGCCGCGATCTGGAACTGGACGCACAGGCGCTCGCTGCCTATTTGAACCTGCGGCGCAACGAGATCAGATTTACGGGCACGGCAAGCCTTCGTGAAGTCCTGCGTGACGGGCAGCTTCAAATCCAGCGTGGACTGCGCGAAGCCTTTGTTGTGGATGGCACTGGCGAAATTCGTGCGCGCGGCGAGCGTTCGTATCTTTTCGACTTTGACGAGCTTGCACCGATCGAAATCGAAAGCGCACGGATCAACGGCATTCACGTCATACAAGACTGGGAAAACAACGAGTTCCGCGCCTTGGTTAATTTAACGGGCTTTGTGAACCACTACCTTTATGTCAGTCGCCGTGTGGACGGGCAAATTCTCAAACTGCTTGATGAAACCCAGGAAACCGCGCTGTTTTATCAGCAACAAGAAAGTGAACGTGGACGCCGCCTGTTCGAGTTCGGTCTGATCTACATTGGTTTTGCGCTTATTCTTATTCTAGCTGCGGTCTGGCTTGGGCTGTGGTTTGCGGAACGTCTTTCGCGCCCGGTTGGGCGACTTGCTGGCGCAGCGCAGCGCGTCGGGGCAGGGAATCTGGATGTGCAGGTTCTTGAAGAAGAAGGCGATGACGAAATCGCCATGCTGGGGCGCTACTTCAACCAGATGACCCGCCAGTTGAAAGGGCAGCGTGACACGCTGCTGGAAAACAACCGTCAGATCGACCGCCGCCGCCGCATGTTTGATTCGGTGCTTTCATCGGTGACTTCGGGTGTTGTCGGTTTGGAGGCAGAAGGACGCGTGTCCTTTGTGAACCGCTCGGCCGAGCGTTTGCTTGGCTGGCATCAGGATCAACAGGACGTTGCGCTGTCTGTTGCGGTGCCTGAATTCGGTCCGCTTTTGGAAAAGTTGCGCAGCTCTAATATGAACACGGCGCAGGGCGAGGTGAAGGTTAGCCGCGACGGGCAAATGGAAAACCTTTTGGTGCGCATGTCACGCCGTCTTCGCGAAGATGGCACGCTTGAGGGCTATGTTGTTGCCTTTGATGATGTGACCGATCTTGTAACAGCGCAGCGCATGGCCGCTTGGGGTGATGTCGCGCGCAGGATTGCCCATGAGATCAAGAACCCTTTGACGCCGATCCAGCTTTCGGCTGAGCGCATCCAGCGCAAATTTTCGCCGCTTGTGGGCGATGAAGCCGAAAGGCTGCAACAGATGACGGGGGTCATTATTCGCCAAACGGGCGACTTGCGCCGTATCGTTGATGAATTCAGCAAATTCGCGCGTATGCCTGAACCGGATCGCCGAAGTGACAATGTGATTGCGCTGGTGCGTGACGCCGCGCTTTTACAAGAGGCCGGGCAGCCCGACGTTTCCTTTGAGGTGATTTTGCCCGAGGGCGAAATGATCGCCGAGCTGGATGCGACCATGATTTCGCAAGCGCTGACCAACCTTATCAAGAACGCAGGCGAAGCGATCGAAAGCTATGAAGAAAAGTTTGGTGCCCAAAGCACCGTGCGCAACGTCAGCATCGAGCTGAGCGAAGAGCAAGACTGTGCCGTCATCAAGATTGCAGACAGCGGTATCGGGCTGCCTGAAGATCGCGCGCGCTTGTTTGAACCCTATGTAACGACACGCGACAAAGGCACCGGACTGGGTTTGCCGATCGTGAAGAAAATTATCGAAGAGCATGGCGGCTCGTTGGTTCTGACCGACGCACCGCTGACAAACGGGCAGGGACGCCCCGGCGCAATGGCAGTGGTACGATTGCCTCTGCTGGGTTCGGGCGAACCAGACCATGAAACCTTAGCGACTTAATTGGTGGAGAGAATGATGGGCGACATTCTAATTGTAGATGATGAACGGGACATTCGGGAGCTGATTTCCGATATTCTGGAAGATGAAGGATTTACCACGCGGCTTGCGGGAACGTCAGACGAATGCATGGCGCAAGTCACAGCGGAACAACCTGCGCTGATGATCCTTGATATCTGGCTGAAAGACAGCTCGATGGACGGGATCGATATTCTCAAAGTGGTCAAAAAAGACTTTCCCGACGTGCCTGTCGTAATCATATCGGGACACGGCAACGTTGAAATCGCTGTGGCCGCGATCAAACAGGGGGCCTATGATTTCATTGAAAAGCCGTTCAATATCGATCAGCTGATGGTGGTGATCCGCCGTGCGATGGAAACCTCGCGACTTCGCCGCGAGAACGTTTCGCTCAAACGTCGTGACGCTCCAAGCACGGAAATGATCGGCGACAGCGCAGCTTTCCGCACATTGGTGAGCCAGCTTGATAAGGTGACCAAATCTAACGGACGGGTCATGCTTCGTGGTCCTGCGGGTTCGGGAAAAGAAGTCGCCGCACGTTATATTCACGCCCATTCCAACCGCGCCGATGCGCCGTTTGTAACGGTCAATTGTGCAGGTGTTGAACCTGATCGCATGGAAGAGGTTCTGTTTGGCCGCGAGGGCAAGGATCAAGGCATTCAGCCCGGTTTGCTGGAACAGGCCAATGGCGGGGTGATCTATTTCGACGAGGTCGCAGATATGCCGCTGGGCACGCAAAGCAAGATCTTGCGCGTGTTGGTGGACCAACAGTTCACCCGCGTTGGCGGCTCTGACAAGGTGCGCGTTGATTTGCGGGTTATTTCCTCGACCAGCCGTGATCTGGAGGCAGAAATCGCTGCGGAGCGTTTCCGCGAGGAGCTTTATCATCGCCTGAACGTCGTGCCGATCCCTGTGCCGTCACTGGAAGAGCGCCGTGAAGATATCCCGCTTTTGGGTGCGCATTTCATCGAGGAATGCAATAAATCGCAGGGCCTTGCCTTGCGTAAATTTTCGGATGAGGCAGCTGCGCTCATGCAAACGATGGTTTGGCCCGGCAATGTGCGCCAGTTGAAGAACCTTGTTGAGCGTGTGTTGATCCTTGGCGATGGCACCGGAGCGATTGAAGCGCGCGAATTGCCGAATGAGCAAAGTGGAACGGGCGAGGAAGGGCGCGTTGTGCTTTCTGGTTCTCTTGCCACATTGCCGCTTCGCGAAGCGCGTGAAGCCTTTGAACGCGAATACCTGCTGACGCAGATCAACCGTTTTGGCGGCAATATTTCCCGTACGGCAAATTTCGTTGGCATGGAGCGGTCCGCCTTACACCGCAAACTCAAATCTTTGGGGGTTGTGACGACCAACAAAGCGGGCGCGCGCGTGGCGCGGATCGAAGATGAAGAAGTGGAAGGCGCCAGCTAAGTATGAGCAGCTCCGACAAAAGTGGGGAAGCATCACCCACTGGTGGTGTTGTAACCGAGACAATCCTCGACGATCCACAGCTATTGCTGCAATTTCGAAAAGGTCGTTCTGAACGGCTTGTCGTCGTGTTTTCCAGCTACGCGCCGAAAAAGAAGTGGCGCGATGTAAAGACGACCGCCTTTTCTGGCAGTGCATCACAACATGGGCTGCATAATGTGTTGTTTGTTGTCGATAAGCCCGGCAGCTTCGGGCTTGCGCCGAAATTGATGACGCGCGTGGAAAAAGCAGCAAGAGAGCTTTGTCGCCAGCATGGTTTGAACCGTGTGGATGTCTTGGGTTCCTCTATGGGTGCTTATTCAGGTTTTCTGTTTGCTGACCTGCTCGAGGTGGAGGTCATGGTCGCCTTGGCCCCGATGCTTGTCGTGGATCAGACCGCGCGGCGTTTTGATACGCGGTGCGATGCCTGGCTTTACAATGTCCCGCAGGCAAGGACGCATCCGACTGTGTTTGATCTTTTGGACCGTCCGAAACGGATATGTATGGCACATGGATTGAACGGGCGCGACGCAACCTACGCGGCTATGGTGCCGAATAGTGACCATCTAAGGCACTACCTGTTTCCATCCAGTGGCCATGTGGTGGCCAAACATTTGTCCAGCATAGGCGTTTTGTCCAAACTGATTGGCGCAGCATTTGAAAACAAGCCCGAGAAAATGGATCAACACGCCGATACGGCATTGGGGTATCTCAAGGGCACACTGCCATCGCCCAAGCTACTTGCGCGGATCGCGCAGTTGCCTGAAATCGCGCAAAACCCCAAACATGTCCCGTCCAGAAAGCTGATACAGGCAATTCGCCGCGACACCCAATTGGATACGATATTTTGATCTGCCCAAAAGCCCCTGAAAGGCAAAGATCGGCTCAAGCATTGACGCTACTGGGCCACTCTGTCATTCAGTCCGAACGTGATTTGAGCAGAGGCCGAACATGAAGGTCATTATTTGCGGTGCCGGCCAAGTGGGCTGGCAAATTGCACGACATCTTTCAGGCGAGCGCAACGACGTCACCGTTGTTGACAACAATCCCAATCTTGTGCGCCGTGCAACGGATTCCCTTGATGTGCAGGGCATAGCTGGTTTTGCCAGCTATCCGGACATTCTGGACCGTGCTGGTGCGCGCGATGCAGATATGATTATTGCAGCGACCCATTCTGACGAAGTGAATATGGTCACTTGCCAAGTGGCGCATTCGGTTTTCGGAATTCCCCGCAAAATTGCGCGGTTGCGCAGCCAGTCTTATCTGGATGCGATCTATTCCGATCTTTATCGGCGCGATCACATGCCGATCGACGTCGTGATATCGCCCGAAAAAGAAGTCGCAGACGCGGCACTACAACGTCTTTCCGCGCCCTCGGCCTTTGATACGGAAACCTTTCTGGACGGCAAAGCGCAGTTGCTTGGCTTGCTGATTGAAGACAACTGCCCTGTGGTGAATACGCCGCTGCGCCAGTTGACCGATCTTTTCTCTACGTTGCGCTCGATCGTTGTGGGGGTGCGGCGCGAAGGCATGCTCTTTGCGCCTGAGGCCGGAGATCAGCTTTTGGTTGGCGACGAGTGCTATGTTTTTAGCCACGTTAACGACGTTACCCGTACCATGGAAATATTCGGCAAGACGCACCGCGTGCAAGAACGCGTTGTTCTGATTGGCGGCGGCAATGTCGGTTTGGCGGTCGCGCAGGCGTTGGAAAAACGGGCAACGCGTGTGCGTGTCAAAGTGATCGAGAAAAACCGGGCCGTGGCCGAACGCGCCGCTGACGCGCTAGAGCGCACGATCGTGCTGCATGGGGACGGTTTGGACGCGGAATTGCTCGAAGAAGCCAACATCAGCCGCGCGGATGCTGTTCTGGCGGTGACGGATGATGACAAAACCAACATGCTGGCGGCAGTGCGCGCCAA
>NZ_JBAUHO010000375.1:0-7544 GCF_049680325.1 Planktotalea sp. | reverse complement strand
GCATCACGCTGACCACTGGCCCCTTCGGGATCGAAAGCCAACGCGACAGCGACAGCGTCATTCTACCGATGCTTGAGCTGATGAAGTCGCGCGCGGATGCCAGCGCCTTTGTCATCGCCTGTTATTCCGATCCAGGCATTGATGCGGCCAAAGCAGAGATCCCCGTGCCTGTCTTCGGCATTCAGGAGGCAGGTACAGCAACGGCCCTGTGCCGTGCAGATATGTTTGGTGTCATCGCGATAGGCCAACCGTCCATCCTGCGGCACCGGAAATATATGCGCCGCATGGGCGTGCTGGATCGCCTCGCGGGCGAGCGCGCGCTGAACATGAGCGTGGATGAAACGGCGCGCGGGGAAAACACCTTTCGCCGCCTTACCGATGTTGGTGCAGACCTTATCAATGATGGCGCGGCTTGTTTGATCCTAGGCTGCGCAGGCATGGCCAAACACCGCGCACCGCTAGAGCAAAAACTAGGCGTGCCAGTGATCGATCCAACCCAAGCGGCCGTCGCCATGGCCCATGGGACTGTACTGGCTTCCTCTCTCTAGAAATATCCCCGCCGGAGGCAAAACGGCATGGCCTATTGGCCATGCTTATCCAGCATGAGGGGGCTTGCCCCCTCATTCCTTATGGCAGCACCGACAACCAGAACCACGCGGAAAAGATAGACAGGGCCGTTGCAATCAACACAGTCGACGCCGCGACACGCTGCGCGCGCCCGTACATGCTGGCGAAAATATAGACATTAACGCCGGGGGCCATGGCCGATGTCAAAACCGCCGAGCGCATGCCGGCATCCGGCACGCCAAGACCATTGCTCAGGCTGAAAGTAATCAAGGGGTGCAATAGCAATGACAAGGCGCAAACGAACAGAATAACCCGTAAGTCCCCTTCGGGGCGGTAACGGTATAGAATACCCCCGAGGGCAAAAAGCGCGGTTGGCAGTGCGGTGCGCACCATCATATCAAGCGCGCCCTGCGCAACGCCGGGCACTGACAAACCTGAAATATTAAACAGGAAGCCCAGCGTAATCGCGACAATCAACACATTGCTGAACATTGCTTTCAGCACAGTCGCAGGCAGGCGCGTCATCGCGGTACCTGCTTCGCGTGCGCGCACGACTTCCATCACGGTGATCCCGAGCCCATAGCAAAACGGCGAGTGCATCGCGATGATTGCATAGTTGCCCGCTAATGCATCCGTGCCATAGGCACGTTCGGTAATCGCAAGGCCCAAAAGGACTGAGTTCGAAAACAGGGCACAAAATCCGATTGCAACGCTGTCTTCCCATGACCGGTTGAAGACATAGCGCGCGCCGATCAAGCCGAGCGCGAAACAGGTGCCCGCACCTGTGTAAAAGCTAAACAGCAATGCGGGGTCAAACCCTGTGTTCAGATCGATATGGGCCAAGGCATTGAACAACAGGCAAGGCACAGCCACCTGTTGGGCGAATTTCATGATCCCATCAATGGCCAGGTCATTCAGAAACTTGCGCCAAACCAGTACATAGCCAAAACCGACCACCAGAAAGACGGGAAGGATGACATCAATCAGCGCCTGCATCAGATGTCAGACTTCATAACTGATTTGCATTCCGTCAAAGGCGGGGACGACATGATCGGGGGTCTCTTTGAGGACCGTTTCATAATCCAGATCGATGTGCATATTGGTTAGCACCGCATGCGGAACGGCAGATTTGGCGATCCATTCCAGCGAGTTTTCCAAATGTGAGTGGCTCGGGTGCGGCGCGCGGCGCAGGGCGTCAAGCACCCAGCAATCCGCACCATCAATCGCGGCCCAGCCCTCATCGCTCATCGCTGAGACATCGGGCAGATAGGCCAGCGGGCCAATGCGAAATCCGAGCGCGTCGATCGAGCCATGCTCGATCTCGAAGGGGCGCAGTGTGATGGGGCCGCCCGTTCCTTCAATGGTGAACTCACCGTCAATGGTGAACAGGTTCAGGATAGGTGGATAGGGCGAGCCGTGGGGCTGCACAAAAGCATAGCCAAAGCGCGAAAGCAGATCGTTTTGCGTGGCACCATCCGCCCAGACAGGCAGGCGCGCGCGCATGTTGAACACCACCATGCGCAAATCGTCGATGCCATGCACGTGATCTGCATGGCTATGGGTATAAGCGACTGCATCAAGTGCGCCGATACCTGCATCGAGCAACTGGCTTCGCAGGTCAGGTGACGTATCGATCAAAACCCGCGTCGTACCGTTCTCGCCTATTCGTTCGATCAGCATTGAGCAACGTCGGCGCGCGTTCTTTGGATTGCTTGGATCGCACTCGCCCCAGTGACCGCCAAGTCGTGGCACCCCGCCGGAGGAGCCGCAGCCAAGAATGGTGAAGCGTAGTTCGGCCATTATGCGGCACCCTTATAGGCCGCGACCTTGCTGAAGAGGCGCTCGAAGTTCAGTTCCGTTTGTGCGGCAAAGGCTTCGGGTGTCATGTCGAGCACCTCTGCGCCGACCTTTGCAGTAAAGGCGGTATAGGCGGGTTCATTGCGTTTGCCGCGCCGCGGGACGGGGGCAAGGTAGGGGCTGTCGGTTTCCACAAGCACACGATCAACAGGGGCAGCGGCGAAGATATCGCGCACTTCGTGACTTTTGGGGAACGTTGCGATGCCTGACATGGATAGGTAAAACCCCAGATCGAGGCAGCGTTTGGCCAGCTCTGGCCCCGAACAATAGCAGTGCATCACGCAGGAATAGGGCGCGTTCTTATGTTCTGCACTGAGGATGTCCGCCATGTCTTTATCAGCGGCCCTTGCGTGGATGATTAATGGCAGGCGCGAGCGTTGCGCCGCTTCAATATGGACCAAAAGCGATTGTTTCTGAATGTCTGCGCTTTCCGCGGTGTAATGATAATCAAGGCCGCTTTCGCCGATGCCGACGAACTTGGGATGCGCGGTGAGCGCGAGAAGTTCATCGATGCTAGCAAGCGGCTCTTCTGCGGCGCTCATGGGGTGGGTGCCTGCGGCATAAAAAATCGGCGCATGGGCTTCGGATAGTGCGCGCACGGTTGGCTCGTTGCGCAGGCGGGTGCAGATCGTGACCATGCGGTGAACACCTGCCTCGGCGGCGCGCGCAAGAAGCTCGGGCACTTCCCCTTCAAAGTCGGGAAAGTCCAAATGGCAATGGCTGTCTGTGATGCGGGGCGGCTGTGTCATTTTGATCCTCGGCTCAAACCTTGGCGGGGCGGGATCAGACGGCCGCCTGCGATATCAGTTTCAGGGTATCTAGGATGAGCGCGGCAGGGTCAAGGTTCACTGCACGTCCGTGACGCAGCTTTGCGTCGACTTCTTGGGCGACTTCGGCCCAGCGGCGGGCTTGCCTTGGATTGGGGGACAGACGTGCGATCATCTCGCTCTCGCCCTGTGTGGCTTCGGGTGTTGGGGTCACGCCCAGTGTGCCAGCGCGCGCAAGTCGGGCAAGGGCGAGCGCGATGAGATCGACCAGCATATCCAGTTTGTCCTCTGCCCCGCGCTGCGCCGCCGCGTCGGCCAGGCGCAGTGCACGCGAGCGGTCCATACGGGGCAGGCTGGCGAGCAGCCCGACGAGTTCGGCGTAGATTGCAGGACCAGAGAGATTGGTCATGCGGATCGCTTCGCCCACAGAACCCGAGGTGAGCGCGCTCAGCGCGGATTGATCGAGGTCGGTTTCGGGCAGCGCTTGCTTTAGGGCTTGGGCCATGTCCGCGTCATTCAACGGAACAAGGCGCAATTCGCGGCAGCGCGAGCGGATCGTTGGAAGCAGGCGGGAAGGCTGGTGTGAAACAAGCAAAAGCGTTGCGCGTTCTGGCGGTTCTTCCAGCAGCTTCAGGATTGCGTTGGCTGCGTTGACATTCATTTCATCCGCTGCATCCACGATCACCACGCGCCGCCCGCCATCGGCAGATGACATGGCAAAGAAGTTCTTGAGCTTGCGTACTTCATCCACAGTGATTGCAGATTTCAGGCGTTTGGTTTTCTCATCCACGGGGCGACGTAGCACGAAGAGGCCGGGTTCCGCCCCTGCTGCCATACGCCGCGCGACCGGATTTTCGGGGTTTGTCTCTAGGGTTGTGGGCGCTTCTGGTGCGCCGAACATGCCACCGTCATCGTTGGGCTGACTAAGAAGAAACCGCGCAATGCGATAGGCGAGGGTCGCTTTTCCAGTGCCGCGCGGGCCGATCATCAGCCAGCCGTGATGCAGTCGCCCTGTGTTGTAGGCTTCCAGAAAACTGGCCTCTGCGGTATCCTGACCGACAAGGCGAGAGGTGTCACGCGGGTGCGGCGCACCCAAGACGCGATCCGGTTCTGGCAGGCTGTCGTCGCTCATTCCAAGTAGGCCTTGATAACGTTCAGGGTATCTGCGGCAATGGTGTCGATGTCGCGGGCGGCGTTAATAATGCGAAAGCGTTCCGGCGCGCTGGCAGCAAGCTCTAGAAACCCTGCGCGCATGGCTTTTTGCAAGCCTGCGCCAAAATCCTCAAAGCGGGAATCGATGCTGTCGCGTTCCACGGCACGGCTATGCGAAACATCGGGGTCCATATCAAAGAGCAGCGTCAAATCAGGTTCCCGCCCGATCATCAATCTGTGCAACTGGTCAACCAATGCACGAAGATCGCCGCGGCTGAGGCCTTGATACATGCGGGTGCTGTCAGCAAAGCGATCACAAATGACGATCTTTCCGGCCTCAAGCGCAGGCAGGATTGTGCGCTCCATATGATCGCGGCGCGCGGCGGTGAATAGCAATATTTCAGTCTCTGGCGACCAGCGGTCAGGTTCGCCCTGAAGTACCAATGCACGTATTTCTTCCGCCCCCGGCGAGCCACCCGGCTCACGCGTAAGAACCACGTCTAAACCCATTGAGGTCAAGGCCGCGCCAAGGCGTTTGGCCTGCGTTGACTTGCCCGACCCGTCGATGCCCTCAAAGCTGATGAAATGGCCCTTGGGCGTTTTCATGAATTCATGAGCCCTGTTCGACGGGGGCGACGGGCGCTTGGTTTAACTGGGTGAGCAAAATCTGCGCGACCGTTGTGACACGGGACATGAAGCCGCCCGTTGGCACCGCATTGCCGGCAACCAAGGGGATGCGCGTTTCCGGCAGGCCAGGGGGGCTAATCACCAGCTCTGCGATCTGTTGATCCTTGGCAATAGGTGCAGTGATCGGGCCATTGTAGATGACTTCGGCCTTCACATCGCCATCTATTGTCGCAATGGGCATAAGCATGGAAACGTCTTTGAGCGGAACAAGCGGGACAGTTTGATCGCGGCCCATCCAAACATCGGCGCTGGCGACCATCGTGCCTGCTTTGGCAACCGGTTTTACTGCGAACTGGCGAAACGCCCAGTTCACCACGGATTCTGCTTCTTCAGCGCGTGCATTTGCGGATTGCAAACCTGAAATCACAAATATGATGCGACGCTCGTTCTGTTTGGCTGATCCAACAAGGCCATATCCTGCCTCAGATGTGTGACCCGTTTTCAACCCGTCGGCACCAATGCCGAGCGTCAAAAGCGGGTTGCGGTTGCGCGTGTTTTGCGGCGCACGCCCGTCGAATTTGAACTCGCGTTCGCTGAAAAGCGGGTAAAAGCTTGGAAAGTCAGAGATCAACAAATTCGCGAGCAATGCCAGATCGCGCATCGACATGCGATGCCCGGCCTGTGGCCAGCCGTTCGAGTTTGAGAAGGTCGAATTTGTCATGCCAAGCTGCTGCGCACGGCGCGTCATGTAGCGGGCAAAGCCTGCTTCGGTGCCATCCGGGCTAAGCGCTTCGGCGATCACCGCGCAGGCATCGTTGCCTGACAATACGATGATCCCGCGGATAAGATCCTCGACGGTGACACGGTCGGTCGTGTCCAGAAACATCGTTGATCCGCCATAAGACATCGCATGTTTGGAAACGGGGAGTTTTTCGGCCAATGACAGGCGGCCGTCGCGGATCGCCTCAAACGCAATGTAAAGCGTCATTAATTTGGACATGGACGCTGGCGGCAGCATTTCATCCGCGTTTTTGGATAGCAACACGGTTCCAGTTGTTTGATCGATAATGAACGCAGAGGTCGCCCGCGTTTCAAACGCGTTCACAGGGAGCGCCAATAGAATGGGCAGCACAAATGCAAAACTGGCAGAGATCAGGTGGCGCATGTTGTGGCCCTCCTTATCAGTGTGGGTTTAGTTGCTCACAGCATAAGCATCCGCGAAGCCAGATGCCTTAATCTTTTTCAGCAAAGCGCTGAGCTCGGCGCTTGTTTGCGCAGGGCCGACCAAGACACGCCAGAACGGTTTGCTTGCGCTGGTGGATTTTTTGACCGTAGGCACCATGCCCGCAACGCGCATCGCTTCTGCCGTGTTGTTTGCGTTCTGCTCGACCGAGAAGATGCCAAGTTGGATATAGGGTTTGGACAAGCCGCTTTTGGCTGGCGCAGGTTTTGCAGCGGGTTTAGGCGCGGCTGCTGGTTTGCTCGCAGCTGTGGCAGCGCTTGCGGCAACAGGTGCCAATTCGGTAGCGCTGATCGCGCTTGGTGCATCAACCTGCGGCGCTGCCGCAGGGGCGGGACCCTTTTGCGCGACTTCTTCACGGCGCAGCGCAGTGACATTCAATTTGACAGGCTGGCCTGCCAGCATACCAAGAGTTGCGGCCGCGTCAGAGGACACCTGAAGGCGCGGGCCCGGGTTCTCACGTTCGCGCCGGAACAAAGCGCCGATTACGAATTTACCGTTCTTTTCATTGCGAATGATGACGCGTTCTGGATCTTTCACATCAGGGTGGGCCACCCAGACACCGCCCAATGACGGGCGTCCATCCCAAAGACCGTTTTCGGTAACCTGGAAAACATTGGGCGCTTCTACATCGCGCTCGACCAGTTTGACAGAACGGGACTGCGTTGGCCCATCCGCTGTGGCCGCGCTCTTGTCTTTGGGTTGCAGGAATTTCGGCCCCTGGCCGTCTTGGCATGCGCTTAGCGCAATGACCGAAGTCAGTGCCAACGCAACCCATTTGCGTTTCGAATGCGTTGTAACGATGTTCATACTCTGCCCTTTGCCCCAAAGCCCTATGCACATCGGCCGATTTTTCGGTCCTGAAGTGTGCGCGGCTGTCTAGCCTGTGTTGTGCGTAATGTAGCCTTGTTTTTAGCACAAGAAAAGTCCAGCGCGCAGGACTAAGCGGAATTTCGAACACATCTACGAAGTTTAACCGCATTTTGTGAACATTAGGGCCTTGCTGCTTTGGAATTGGCCGAGTATGAAACGCCTCGTCGGAGGCTTGGCAGAGTGGTCGAATGCACCGGTCTTGAAAACCGACGAGGGTGAAAGTCCTCCCAGGGTTCGAATCCCTGAGCCTCCGCCACTACCCAATTTTGTAGAGTTTGATCAGGTCGCCTTGGGCGGCCTTTTTCTTTTGTTTACTTAGGTTTGAGGCTGCTGTTCGGTTGTCTTGAGTTTATTTCGATAACGTCTATATTCTTTTCTTGAGTGGTAGAGAATGTGGTATTTTTAGATGGCCCTATCTGGGAAGCTGACAAAGAAGTTGGTCGAGAACCTTGGCGCTGGGC
>NZ_JBAUHO010000374.1:0-12582 GCF_049680325.1 Planktotalea sp. | reverse complement strand
CGGCAAAGCCGATCCGAAGCCGCTCAATAGAAACTCTGCGGATCAATATCCACGCTCAAACGCACCTGCGATGGCACGCGCACCTGCCTGATCCACTTTGCTAGCGCGCGTTGAAGCGGGACGTTCTTGTCAGCCTTTACCAACAAACGCACGCGGTGACGCCCGCGCACACGCGCAATTGGCGCTGGTGCCGGCCCGAAAACCTGCGCGCCGATCTCGCGCAGCGGCCCGTCGCGCCGCGCTAGCTCTGCACCAAGATCAAACACATCCTGCACATCAGGCGATGACAGAATAATTCCCGCCATGCGCCCATAAGGCGGCACAGATGCAGCGCGGCGCTCTGCGGCTTCAGCAGTCCAGAAACTATTCTCATCCCCCGCCAGGATCGCACGGATCACCGGATGCTCCGGTTGATAGGTTTGCATAAGCGCCGTGCCGCGTTTGGACGAACGCCCGGCCCGCCCCGCAACCTGGCGCATCAATTGGAATGTTCGCTCGGCCGCGCGCAGGTCAGATCCTTGCAAACCAAGGTCTGCGTCAATCACACCGACAAGCGTCAGCAGTGGAAAGTTATGCCCCTTCGCCACCAGTTGCGTGCCAATGATAATATCCGCCGCGCCTGCCGCGATGCCCTCGATCTCTGCCTTCAGCGCACGGGCAGAGCCATACATATCCGAACTCAATGTCGCGATCCGTGCGCCGGGGAACAGCTCCGCGGCCTCTTCGCCCAGGCGTTCGACGCCGGGGCCGACAGCGGCAAGGCGATCTTCGGCCTCGCATGACGGGCAAATCTCCGGGATGGGTTTGCTTTCGCCGCATTGATGGCAGACCAGCCGCTTTTGAAAGCGATGTTCAACCATCCTGGCATCGCAGTGATCGCAGCCTATTTGATGTCCGCAGGCACGGCAGATCGTTACAGGCGCATACCCACGGCGATTGATAAACAAAAGCGCTTGCTCACCAGAGGCAACGCGCGCCTCAACCTCGGCCTGCAATTGCGGCGAAATCCACCGGTTGCTGGGCAATTTCACATCGCGCATATCAATCGCGCGCATATCGGGCATCACAGCATCGCCAAAGCGCGACGTCAGATCAAGGCGCGTGTATTTTCCCGCTTCCGCGTTGGCCCAGCTTTCCAAACTGGGTGTAGCGCTGGCCAAAATCACTTGCGCCGAACATATTGACGCGCGCAGCACCGTCATATCGCGCGCATTATAAAGCACCCCGTCCTCTTGTTTGTAGGAGGTGTCGTGTTCTTCATCTACCACGATCAGGCCCAAATCCCTGAACGGCAGAAAAAGCGCCGATCGTGCCCCCACGACCAATTGCGCACCGCCTTGCCCGACCATCTTCCAAGCGCGGCGGCGTTCGGTCATGGTTACGCCAGAATGCCATTCAGCGGGTTTTGCCCCGAAACGGGCTTGAACACGGGTCAAAAACTCTGCTGTCAGGGCGATCTCCGGCAGCAGGACCAGCGCCTGTCGCCCCTTGCGCAAACATTCTGCGACCGCCTCCAGATAGACCTCGGTTTTGCCCGATCCTGTTACGCCGCGCAGCAAGGTCGTCGCGTACGCGCCAGAGGCAACACCCGCCTTCAAAATATCAGCAGCTTGCGCCTGATCTTGCGCCAAGTCCTTGCTTGGCAACTCAGGATCGAGGCGCGCAAAGGGTAGATCACGCGGCGTGTCCTCTTCGCGCACCGCCCCAAGTTTCACCAGCCCTTTGACAACCGAAGACGTCACGCCAGCCGCCTCGCTTAGCTCTTTCAAGGTAAAGGACAGATCACCGTATTCTTCCAAAGCATCCAGAACGCGTCCACGCGCTTCGGTCATCCGATCGGGTTCTGTATCGCCTTTGCGATAGATCTTACGCATCGAGGGCGGATCGCCCAAACCCGGCGCACGCACGCCAAGGCGCAACATGCTTTCCATATCCGTCAGCGTATAGGCACCCGCCTTTTCCAGAAACTCGCGCAGTTCCGCGCGCATCGCGGGCACGTCCAGACAGCGAATGACTTTGCGGATTTTAGCATAATCGTAATCGCCCTTGCCCGGCCCCCAAACCACGCCCATAACCTTGCGCGGTCCCAGCGGCACTTCGACAAAGGCCCCAAGCCAACATCCGCCTTCGGGCGCTTTATAATCCAGCATCCGCCCCAGCGGCTGGGTCGTCCAAACACCGACAAGCTGCCCTTCGTCGAAGAACTCTTGAGCGGCATCGCTGGGGGAAGGTGTTTGTGCCATAGGGTTATGAGGTAATACCTTGCTCGGGCAAGGCCAAGCCTTCAATGAACCTCTGGCCTGAAATTCTGCCTTATCATTGATGGGACGCCCCCAATCAGGCTGCAACGACAATTTCAAACGCTTGCGTGCGCTGCGCTGTGGTTGATAAATTCCGCCCAAGCGCCTGCTAACCGATGCAGGTCTGGCACAGTTTTTGGTCGATCGGGCGGAAAAGGCTCAGAAAACCCTCTGAATTCCAGTCTGCCGTGCTATACGGGCCTAAAAAAGAACGAGAGCAGAATGAACACTAGCGCTGAAATGACAGATGACCTGCGAGAGCGGATCATCACACGCCCTGACGTGATCCTTGAAGACAAGGACCTGATGAAGGCTTTGATCGAAGCCAATGAACGCGCGATGGGCGGCAATATTGTCGATCTGCGCGGCATTGCGATGGAACGGCTGGAGGCACGGCTTGACCGCCTTGAAGATACACATCGCTCTGTGATTGCAGCAGCTTATGAAAATCTTGCTGGCACAAATCAGGTTCACCGCGCGATCTTGCGCATGCTGGACCCAGTAGATTTCGAAACCTTCCTGAAAGACCTAGGCGGTGACGTCGCTGAAATTCTGCGCGTGGACTGCATCCGTTTGGTGTTGGAATCTGTGCAGGCCGATGATGAACCGGCAGTCAGCAAGCTTTCTGATGTTTTATGCGTGGCAGAGCCCGGCTTTATCGCAACCTACCTTGGCGGCCACCCTGATCGCCCTTCACGCAATGTGACTTTGCGCCAGCTATCGGCAGGTCATGACGCCATTTACGGCGAAGCTGCGGATTGGGTACGTTCCGAAGCCTGCCTGACCCTAGATTTCGGCGCAGGTCGCCTGCCCGGCATGTTGGTGATGGGCGCAGAAGACCCGCATCAGTTCACACCGCAACAAGGCACGGACCTTTTGGCCTTTTTTGGCGGCGTTTTCGAACGCGCAATGCGCCGCTGGCTTTCGTGAGCCTGATATCCCCTCAAGCACGCGACGCGCTCCAGCATTGGCTGGAGACACAAAAGTCCCTGAAAGGCGCATCCGAGAATACGATTAAGGCTTACAACGCCGACACGGTCGATTTCATCGCTTTCATGGCCGAATATACCGGCGAGACCCAAGGTCTTGCCGCGCTTTCGCGCATCACCACGCGCGATATGCGCGCATGGATGGCAGCGACACGTAGCACGGATGTTGGCGCGCGTTCGCTGGCGCGCAAGCTGTCTTCGGTCAAAAGCTTTTATCGTTGGCTGGCAGAGCGTGAAGGGTTTGAACCTACCGCCGTTCTTACCATTCGCGCCCCCAAGTTCCAAAAGAAGCTTCCCCGCCCCCTTGCGATAGACGCCGCCAAGGCGATGATTGATACGGTTGAGCTGCAAACACCCCATGCATGGGTCGCTGCGCGCGATAGCGCTGTGCTGACGCTGCTTTATGGATGTGGTTTGCGCATTTCCGAAGCGCTTGGATTAACGGGCGCGGACGTGCCGCTGCCCGATAGCCTGCGCATTGTCGGCAAAGGTGGCAAGGAACGGGTTGTTCCCGTACTGCCCGCCGCACGCGACGCCGTTGCAAGCTATCTGAAACTCTGCCCTCACCCGCTTGAACCGACTTCGCCGCTTTTTCGTGGCATTCGCGGCGGCGCATTGAACCCGCGCGCCGTGCAAGAAGTGATGTCAAAGGCACGCATGCAGCTTGGTCTGCCAGCGACGGCGACCCCGCATGCAATGCGCCATAGCTTTGCCACCCACCTTCTCAGCGCGGGCGGCGATTTGCGTTCGATCCAGGAACTTCTGGGCCACGCATCGCTTTCTACAACGCAGGCCTATACAGCAGTTGATACTGCGCGCCTTATGGAAGTGTACGACCGCGCACACCCGAAAGCATAGCCATTTGGCATCCCCTTTGCCCAATTATCCCCGCAGGCGGTACATTTCTTTCAGAAGAAATTTGCGCACAGTAGAAAAATAGGCCATGAGGCCCCCCATGACACCACAAAATCGCGCCCTCGCCGTTCACCTGCTCACCGCCACTGGCGCTGTGTTTGCCATGCTTGCCATGCTTGCTGCCGTTCAAGCCAAATGGGACCTGATGTTCCTCTGGCTTGTTGTTGCCTTTGCTGTGGACGGGATCGACGGTCCATTGGCGCGCAAATTCGATGTTAAAACCTACGCACCGCAATTTGATGGCGTACTGCTTGATCTCATCATCGATTATCTGACCTATGTTTTCATCCCCGCCTTCGCGCTGTTCACATCAGGCCTCTTGCCGGGCTGGCCGGGTTGGGTCGCGATTATCATTATCACCTTCGCATCAGCGATGTATTTTGCCGACAATCGGATGAAAACAAAGGATAACTCCTTCTCGGGCTTCCCGGGTTGCTGGAATATGCTCATCATCGTGATTTTCGCAATCAGGCCAGAGCATTGGGTCACGCTGCTGTTGGTGACAGCACTCGCCGTTGCAATGTTTATCCCGCTCAAATTTATCCATCCCGTGCGCACTGAACGCTGGCGCAACCTGTCTTTGCCGATCGCGCTTGCGTGGACGTTCTTTGCAGGCTGGGCGGCATGGGTTGATTTTCATCCCCAAAGCTGGGCGCATTGGGGGTTGATCGTAACGTCGCTCTATTTGGTGTTTGCTGGCATCGCGCAGCAGATTATTCCAGCCAAAGACGCTTAAAGCCGCGTCAGCCCAACACCGATGACGATAAGCGTCGCGGCAATGATTTTGCCGCGATCCATCTTGTCACCCATGATAAGCCACCCGATCAACACCGCGAACAGGATCGACGTTTCGCGCAGCGCCGAAACCAATGCAATCGGTGCTTGGGTCATCGCCCAAACCGCAATCGCATAGGCCCCGTAAGACGCAAGCGCAGCCATGCTTCCCATCACCCAATCGCGTTTATTTGCTCGCAGTACGCCCTGCCCGCGTAGCGCAAGACAGATCGGCGTGAAGAGCAAACCATCAAGAATGAAAAGCCACGCAACAAACATCACCGCATCGCCCGACGCCCGCGCGCCCAAACCATCCACGATGGAATAGCCAGCTGTCATCAGCGCCGATCCCAACGCCAGCGGCACCAGTTTTCGCGATTCCCCGTTTGAGAACACACCGCGCGCCATCATCAGGATGCCTGCGCCAAGAACGATCACGCCGACAACTTCGAATGTGCTCAGGCTATCGCTCAACACAAATCCGCTGAGTGCCAGCACCAACATCGGGGCCGCGCCGCGCGCAATCGGGTAGACCCGGCTTAGATCGCCCTGTTCGTAAGCGAATGAAAGGAACAGCTTGTAACCGGAGTGAAACACCCCCGACGCCAACAGCCACGGCCAGACATGCGCCTGCGGAAACGCATGGAAAAGCGCGACGATACCGCCAAACCCCGCCTGAACCATCGTCAGGATCAGCATCGAGGTCAGCTTGCTCGCCCCGCTTTTGACCAGTGCATTCCAGCTTGCATGCAGCAATGCCGCTGCAAGAACAGCTAGGAATACACTGATACTCACTTATCTAGCCAGCCAAAGCGTCCGAGCAACGCCCGCAAACGCCGTCGTGCGCATGGGCACCAACATCGGGAAGAATCTTCCAGCAACGCTGACACTTTGCGCCTGTCGCCTTGTCGAAGGAGACTGCAACGCCGCTGACATCAGGCAAGGTAAACGCGCCCGCGGGGGCCGTATCGCCCGACACCGTAATCGCAGAGGTGATCGCAATGTCATCCAGCGGCACGCTTTGGAGGGCTGCGCGCAATGCTTCGTCTGCGACATAGACCGTTGGTGCGGCTTCAAGCGAAGCACCGATAACCTTTTCAGTGCGCTGCACCTCGAGGGCGGCCGTGACAACGCGGCGGGCGCTACGGATTGATGACCATTTTGCCGCCAGCGCATCGTCGCGCCACGTGCTTGGTGTCTCGACGAAGTCCTCCAGATGAACCGAGCTTTCCTCGCCGCCAAAGCGTTCCAGCCAGACCTCTTCCATGGTGAACACCAACACTGGTGCAAGCCATGTGGTCAGGCGTGTGAACAGGATATCAAGCACCGTGCGCGCAGCGCGGCGGCGCGCCGTGTCGCCATCACAATATAGCGCATCCTTGCGGATATCGAAGTAGAAGGCCGAAAGCTCGACGGTTGCGAAGGTGAAGACCGCAGAGAATACCCCTTGGAAATCATAGGCTTGGTAGCCCTTTGTCACCACATCATCGAGTTCCGCCAAACGGTGCAGCACCCAGCGCTCCAGCTCTGGCATATCCGCCGGTTCGACACGATCGCTTTCTTGGAAGTCGGCCAGGGATCCCAGCATAAAGCGCATTGTGTTACGCAAACGGCGATAGCTGTCGGAAACACCTTTTAGAATCTCGGGGCCGATCCGCTGGTCAGACGTGTAGTCCACCTGCGCCACCCAGAGCCGCAGAATATCCGCGCCGTATTGTTTGACGACCGTCTCGGGCACGATGGTATTGCCCAAGCTTTTGGACATCTTCATGCCCTTCTCATCAAGCGTAAATCCGTGCGTTACAACATTGCGATAAGGCGCGCGCCCTAACGTGCCGCAAGCCTGCAAAAGAGAGGAATGGAACCAGCCGCGATGCTGGTCCGTGCCTTCCATGTAAACATCCGCGATGCCATCTGCCGTGCCATCAGGGCGATCGCGCAAAACAAAGGAGTGCGTGGAGCCGCTATCGAACCAAACATCAAGCACATCAAAGACTTGGTCGAAGTCGTCAGGGTTCACGATGCCGCCAAGGAAGCGCTCTTTTGCGCCATCCATATACCATGCGTCCGCGCCTTCGGCCTCGAACGCCTCAACAATGCGCGCATTTACGGCGTCGTCTTTTAGCAAGAAATCAGGATCGGTTGGCAGCTTGCCTTTACGCGTGAACACGGTCAGCGGAACGCCCCATGCCCGTTGACGTGAAAGCACCCAGTCCGGGCGCGCTTCGATCATGGAATAAAGGCGGTTACGCCCTGTTTGCGGTGTCCATTTCACCAGCTCGTCGATTGAGGTCAGAGCGCGCTCGCGGATCGTCGTGCCGTAGGTGTCCTGATTGTCGCCCACCGCTTTGTCCACAGACGCGAACCATTGCGGCGTGTTGCGATAGATGATCGGCGCTTTGGAACGCCATGAATGCGGGTAGCTGTGCTTGATCTTGCCGCGTGCCAGAAGGCCACCGACCTCGACCAGCTTGTCGATCACGGCCTTGTTGGCATCGCCCTCGCCGCCCTTGCGGTTGAGGATATACTTGCCGCCAAAGAACGGAAGGTCCGCGCGAAAGCCGCCATCGTCCATGACGTTATAGGTGATGACCTGAGGCAGCATATCGAGGCTTCTGTACAATTCGTACTCTTCCATCCCGTGGGATGGGGCACAATGTACAAAACCCGTGCCTTCGGTATCGGTCACAAAATCAGCGGCGCGGAAGTCGCGGATGTCATCCCATTCGCCGCCCGCGCCGTCAGCGCCTGCGAGGGGATGCAAAAGGGCGATCGCCGAAAGCTGCGCGCTGGTGACGTCAGATTTGCGGGCGTACATCCCCTCTTCCAAACGTGCGCGTTTGAAGACGTCAGCCGCAAGATTGTCCGCAAGGATGAAAGTTTCGCCCTTTGCTGCCCAGCATTCCTCTGGCGCGTCGATGACCTCGTAAAGGCCGTATGAGATGTTTTCGCCATACACGACCGCCTTGTTTGACGGCAGTGTCCAAGGCGTCGTGGTCCAGATCACGACTTTTGCCGCATCCAACGCTGCATCACCCGTACCGACAACCCTAAACTTCACCCAAACCGTGAAGCTTTCCTTGTCGTGGTACTCGACCTCCGCCTCTGCCAGCGCGGTCTGCTCAACAGGGGACCACATCACAGGTTTGGAGCCTTGATATAGCGTGCCATTCATCAGGAATTTCTGGAACTCTTCCGCGATCACCGCTTCGGCGTGGAAATCCATCGTGAGGTAGGGATCAGGCCAGTTGCCTGTGATGCCCAGACGCTTGAATTCCTCGCGCTGGATATCGACCCAGCCAGCCGCGAATTTGCGGCATTCCTGACGGAAATCGACGATATTCACGTCGTCCTTGTTCTTGCCCTTCTTGCGGTATTGCTCTTCGATCTTCCATTCAATCGGCAGACCGTGGCAATCCCAACCGGGCACATAGCGCGCATCAAAACCCATCATCTGGTGTGAACGCACGATCATATCCTTGATCGTTTTGTTCAGCGCGTGGCCGATGTGCAAATGTCCGTTCGCATAGGGAGGACCGTCGTGCAGCGTGAAAGGCGTACGACCCTTCTTTTCGCGCAGGCGATCATAGACCCCCATTTTTTCCCAGCGTTCCAGCCATTCCGGTTCGCGCTTGGGCAGACCCGCGCGCATGGGGAAATCGGTTTTCGGCAGGTTCAGCGTGGATTTGTAATCAACAGTGTTTTCAGGTGTGTCAGCACACATATCGGGCGTCCTTTGGAACGGAATTTTATCTAAGAGAGAGGCAGCGCGGTCATGCCATACGCCTTGTCCCGGCGGCTCAATGCTTAGAGCGCCGGGCTGATAATTCGAATAATGATTGCGAATATATCTGCCATGTTGGCTTTGCTTATAGGCGCGGCGTTGCGTGTCGTCCAGAGGGGGCAATGCCCGTCAAAACCACAGCCCGAGATCAGGCCGCACAAGCATCAACCAGACAATGCCGAGCACAGCAAAAAAGGCAGGAAATCCGCAGACGAACCAGATTTTGAATAGGCGTTCGTATCGCTCTGGCAGCGGGGCATTGGTGACATAAGCGGCTCTCGCCAAGTCGCGCAATTGAAGCTGTATCCAAACGACAGGCAGCCAGAACAGCCCCGTCACAACATAGAGCATGAGCGAAAGGGCAAGCCAACCTTCGCCCAAATCCCAACCTAAGGCGCGCGCTAGAAAATAGCCTGTAATCGGTTGAAGGACGACAGCGCTGGCGGTGAAAACAGTATCCGCGATCACCACGATACCCGCTGTATGCGCGATGATTTTAGCATCACGCGTGCGGTGCGCCATAAGCATAAAGAAGGCGATTCCGCCGCCCGTCCCTAACAGAACGCAGGCGCCAATCACATGTGCCCAGCGCAAAATGTCTGCAAGATCAATCATCTATCTTCCAATAGTGCAAGCGTCGTAAGACAAAGGATCAGCGCGGGCAGGATTTTCAGCAGCGGCCCAAGCGGATCCAGCCAGAGAAACGGCGTTACAGCGCTGGCACTGGCAAGGTAGATCACGCAAACCGCAATCATCGCAATGCAGGTCTTGCGCGCGTATCTACGCCGCAAGATACCGACACCAAGCGCAATATCCACAAGCGCCCAAAAGCCGACGCTTGCCAAAGCGAGGCTATGGGACCAGCCCACTTGCACAAGCGTCTGGGCCGCCGCGTCGATGCGGGCCAAGCCAATGAGACCTGAAAACACCCAGAACACGGCAAGCGTTCCGACGCAGACCGGCATCAGCAAATCCATCCGCGCAGCGATGCGATCTTCGCGCCGCGCAGGCATTTCTTGCAGGATTTGTTCAAGCGGCCTGATAGCATTTCCGCCAGCCGCAGCCCAAACAGCCGGATCGCCTGTTACGCCGTCTTGCAATGTCAAAAGCGCATTGCTGCGCAAAGGTGACCGCCAGCCCAAGCGCCCAAGCCCGTCCGCAATAACGCCAACCATGGAAACGGACCATCGCGGCGCTTTTAGCGTCTTTTTCGGTGCGGCAAACCCTAGCCAAGCGCGCATTTGAACAATTACGCTTTCAAGTCTATGCGCCTCCGGCTCTACCAGATCCGCGCAGAACCCCGCCTTGATCTGCCCGCCCAGACACGCACGAACAGCTTGGGCAAGATCATCCAGTCCGATTGATTGTATAGGGACATCTGGTAGGGCGATTGGCTGCACAATCGGCACTGCGCTTAGCATGCGCAACAATGCAGTGCCGCCATATCCTGTTCGCGCGATCACCAGTCCCGGGCGCAATATCCAATGTCGCCCACCAGCTGATCGCACTGCGTCATCCCCTTGCGCTTTGCTGCGCATGAAAGAAGTAGAAGCGGTGTGTTCTGCGCCTATCGCGGAGATTTGGACCAGTGCGATATCTTGCGCCCGGCAAGCCTGTGCAAGCGCTTTGACTGCGGTAAAATGCACGCTTTGCAAATCATCTTCGGGACCGTCTTGCAAGGCGCCAGCTGCGTTGACGACATAGTCAACGCCCCGCAAATAGCCGCTCCAATCCTCGGGCGTTTTTATGTGACGCAAATCGCCAAACCGCCATTCGCCGTCGGGATCAGCGCGATAAGCACTTGTTTTTGAACGCCCAAAGCCAACAACCGTGACCCCGTTCTGACGCAGCACACGCATGACCCCTGCACCGATCAGCCCATAGCCGCCCAGAATCAAAACCCTGGGCGTGTCGTTCACCTCAGTTTTCATCGATGTCTAGGACGGCGTGATCCCCGCCCCCCGTCTCCCATCGTGCCGACATGGCCCGGTTGAGCCAGGCGAGCGCTGACAGGGCTAGGCCGAGGCCAAGGAAGGACGCAACGCGCACCAGCCCGTTCAGCCCGCTCATATCGATCAGAAAGACCTTGGCGATGGTCAGTGCAATTCCAGCCATTGCAAGTTTGCGCAGCCCCTCCGAGCGGCGCGAAAATGCGAACAGCAGCAAGGCCACCGAAGCGATCATCATCGCAATCGTATAGCTGTAAAGCTCGCCCTGACTGAGCGCAGGGCCTGCCATAAGGTCGCCCTGCCAGAAGCGACGGATTTCCAGTCCGACAAAGGCCAGTGCCATCAGGCTTGCCAGCGCTGCAAATGCCCCGCGCACAAAGCGATTGATGTGATCGAGCTTCCAGGCCAGCACCCCGAGCACCGCAGCGGGAACAAGATAGCCGATAGCGATTGTGTCCAGAACAAGCGGACCTTCAACATCCCGCAACCCCCATCGTGTCAACGGCGACATCCCAATTTGCGCAACAAAAAGCACGACCATCGCGATCAGGCCTAACAGGCTTGCAAGGCCCACGCGCAGCCATGCCAAAGCACTGCCCTTGCGCCAACGATAAAGCTGTGCACCCATTGATATCAGCAGGATCGCCCCTGCCAAGGCCAGTCCCCAGAAACTGTCGATATCGCTGCGCAATGCGCGCTCGAGCAGGATCAGCGCAAAGACCGCGCCCAGCGACCAGACCGCGCTTTCCAGTGCCAATTGCGCCGCTTCGCGTTTGATCGCGCGTAATATCCACCACGCACAGCCCATCAAAGCGAGCGGAACCGCGTACGCCAGCCCGACCTCCCATAGGGGCGTGTATTGCCAGGATGCCCAAGGCACGCCCGGATCAATCAGAAAGCGCCAGCCCAGAACCGCAAGCGCAAGCTGGATGAACAGTCCAAGCCAAGGCATGTCGAGGCGCCGATCGATCAGCGCTGCGATCACGATCATCACTGCGATTGCAACGCTCAGTGCCGCCGTGGACAGGATCAGCATAAGGGCGAAGGAGATCAGGGAAAGCGCCGACATCGCGAATAGCGCGGCGGGACGCAAATCGTTTGGCCAACGTTTGATGGATCGTTCTGCGAGCAAGGTCATCAGGGCTGCGCCAAGGATAGCATGCCCCGCCCATGGATAGGCCCCGATATATTTTGTGGGTGTCCAGAAGATTTCAAGCGCACCAAGGGCTGCGGGCACTGCGAGCGCGCTTGCCCCGATCCAGATGATCGAGCCACGCACGCCAGCTGAGGCCCGCCAAGACCCGAGTGCAGCAAACAGCATGAAGATCGCGGCGAAAACGCTGGCCGCGCGCGGCAAGGTTTGGCCTTCGAGGCGTTCAAGCGCGCTGACTGCAACAAAATCCTGATAAATCGCAGAGCGATCAAGGGCGAGCACGACGAGTAAAACCAGCAAAACCACTGGTGCCACAATGCTCAGGTCTTGAAGTGCACAGGCGCGCGCCATCCAGACCAGCGCCAACAGGCCCAGCGCTGTGAGGCTTGCAATGGCGAGCCAGCTTTCCAGCAGCAGGCGCGTTTCCAAGGGCATAAGCGCGCTGAGCGCAATCGCTGCGATGAATGTTCCACCCGCAAGGCGCGCAGGGAAATCAGGCCAAGAGCGGTCGGCCTTGTTGCGTAGCTTTAGCACAACGTCACTTAACATCGCACCGCCATGATCGGGCCAAATGCGCCTTTGGGGGATCGCGGTGGCCGCAATTGTTGCGATCAACCCGAATACCAAGGCATGAGCGGAATCGGCCCCGCTTACCAACAGAGCCCAAGTTGCGATAAAGCCGCCCATCAGCGCCAGAACCGACACCCACGCCCATCGC
>NZ_JBAUHO010000373.1:0-8025 GCF_049680325.1 Planktotalea sp. | reverse complement strand
CCACAAACGGCCTGACCCAAAAGGTCAGGCTAACCCTGCGAGCGCCCAAAGGGCGCTCTCAATCAGATTACGCGCGCTCGGAGTAATCCATCGTATCCGTGTTCACGACGATGCTCTCGCCCTGCCCAACAAACGGCGGCACCATAACTTTGACGCCATTCTCAAGGATCGCCGGCTTAAAGCTGTTGGCCGCAGTCTGGCCTTTTACAACCGGCTCGGTCTCTTCAATCTTGCAGATTACCTTTTGTGGCAGCGTCGCATGCAGCGCCTCTTCCTCATGGAATTCCACAACGATCGTCATGCCGTCTTGCAAGAACGGGCGACGATCGCCCAAAAGCTCGGCAGGCAATTCGATCTGCTCGTAGGTTTCTGAATCCATAAACACCAACATCCCGTCACTCTCGTAGAGGAATTGTTGGTCTTTCTGCTCCAGACGCACGCGCTCGACCTTGTCGGCGCTGCGAAAGCGCTCGTTCAGCTTGGAGCCGTTACGCAGATTGCGCATCTCCACCTGAGCGAATGCTCCACCCTTACCGGGTTTGACATGATCGACCTTCACAGCGGCCCATAGACCCCCGTTGTGCTCCAGAACGTTTCCGGGGCGAATCTCGTTTCCGTTAATTTTTGGCATGTGGCAAAACCGTGGCAAAAGGTTGAAGAAATCTTGATGCTTCCTATATCTGGCAGGAAGACCCCGTGCAAGACCACCATATCTCGTGCTGCAATTGCAGCGAGCCATGTGTTTTTTGCATAAGTGCTATGCATTTACAGGGTATCCGAATCGGAGTCGATAGGTCATAAAGGCCTTCATGCCGGAAACACAAGAGCAAGAACAAAGGTCGGAATTATGAGAGATTTCGTTGATGGCACTGCCTACAACTCTGAGCAAGGCAACCGCGCGCGCAAACTGTTCGCCGCCGTGGTTCTCGCTGCGCTTGATGATGCAATTGCCGACGACAAGAAGTATGGAAACGGTCCAGAGCAGATCGCTCGCTGGGCGCGTTCCCGCGACGGACGGGAAGTACTGTCCTGCGCAGGGATCGACCCTAACGAGCGTGTGGTCACAGGTCTGATGGATTTCGTATCCAAAGGCGTGCGCACCTCTGTGGCGCTGTCCCGTGAAGAATCCGAGCGCCGTAATGCCGCTCAACAGGCGGAAGCTGCTTAAATCCTTCGCCTAAACTTAAAAACTTAAGCGCCCCCGATCTGCTCTCGGGGGCGTTTTTTATTGGCCGCTAGAAAAACAACAACCAACTGCGGATCACGAAGGCTTCCATCGCGACCAGTGCCAATGCAACAGAGCGCATACGCCAGCCGCTGAACCGTCGAAACAATCCCCACGCACAAAACAAGACCATGATGCCTTCGAGCGGTGCGACCCATGACGCGTGATGTAAAATGTCCCAATAACTGACAGGGCTTTCGAAGACCCAATTGCTCGCGGGCCAAAAATGCGGCCGCCCGTCATCGTGGTGCAGCGGGAAATCAAGTGCCAGATGCAAAAGACCCGCCCCTGCAAAGGCCAGCCCTGCCCGTGCCCGCCACCATAATGCAAAGGTTAGGATCATCCCCCAGATCAGGAATGAGTTGTCTATTGCAAACACTGTCTGCCAGGCTTGCGAAAAATACAGCTGGCCGAATACCACGTCCGCAGGAATGCGCAGGATCGCAAGCGATGTGCCCGCCAGAACATAAAGCGACAGATCAGGAAGCAATGCGCCAAGGGCCGCCGCGCCTGTCACTTTCGGCTCTGAGCGCCGCGAAAACACGGCAAGACCCAAAATCAGATGTGCCGGGGTGTTCATCACTCTTCCTCTTACCGCATCTGCCTACTATGTCTGTCAAAGCAAAAGAGGGCTGTCCATGACCAAAGCGATTATGATTCAAGGGGCCGGATCGAACGTGGGTAAATCCATGATCGTGGCAGGCATCGCCCGTGCATTATCCAATCGCGGATTGTCTGTTGCCCCGTTCAAGCCGCAAAACATGTCAAACAATGCTGCTGTCACCGTAGATGGCGGCGAAATCGGCCGCGCACAGGCTTTGCAAGCGCGCGCAGCGCGGCGCGATGCCCATACCGATATGAACCCTGTCCTTCTCAAGCCCGAAACAGACACGGGTGCGCAAGTGATTGTCCAGGGCAAACGCTGGGACACCCTGCGCGCGCGTGATTATGCCAAAGCAAAACCGAAACTGATGAGCGCGGTATTGGAAAGCTTTACGCGCCTTGCACAGAGCGCCGACATCATTGTCGTTGAAGGCGCAGGCAGTCCGGCAGAGATCAATTTGCGCAGTGGCGACATCGCCAATATGGGATTTTCGGAAGCTGCTGGCGTTCCTGTTATCCTGACAGGCGACATCGATCGCGGCGGTGTAATCGCGCAGCTCGTCGGCACGCAGACGATCTTGCCGAAGGAAGACGCGGATCGGATAAAAGCCTTTTGCATCAACAAGTTTCGCGGCGACGTCAGCCTGTTTGATGAGGGGCTTACTGCGATCACCGAACATACGGGATGGCCCTCTTTGGGCGTAATCCCATGGTTTGCCGAGGCATGGCGATTGCCCGCCGAGGACGTGATGGACATCGCGTCACGCAAGGGCGGCGCTTTCAAGATCGTGGTGCCGCGCCTGTCGCGCATTGCCAATTTTGACGATCTGGACCCGCTTACAGCCGAACCGAACGTCAGTGTAGAGATCATTGAACAAGGCCGCCCCTTACCGGGCGATGCGGATTTGGTGCTTATTCCCGGATCCAAAGCGACGATTGCCGATCTCGCCTTTTTCCGCGCGCAGGGTTGGGACATTGATTTGCAGGCCCATGTGCGCCGCGGTGGCCGTGTTCTGGGCATTTGCGGCGGCTATCAGATGCTGGGCAAGCAGATCAGCGATCCACTGGGGATTGAGGGCGCGCCGGGCACGGTCGAAGGGCTGGGCTTGCTGGACGTGCATACTATCATGTCGCCTCAAAAGCGCCTTGCCCAGACCCGCGCGACCTATCTGCCGACAGGCGACACAGTTGAAGGGTATGAAATTCACATCGGCCAAACTGACGGGCCTGATTGCGCAAATGCGTGGCTCTCTATTGACGGACGCAGTGAAGGCGCGGCACGTCATGGCGGGCAAATTCTGGGCTGCTACCTGCATGGGCTTTTCAGCTCTGACAGATTTCGGGCCAGTTTTCTCGGGGCCGAGGTTGCAAGCACTGTGAATTATGATGTTGAGGTTGACGCCACCTTGGATCGCCTTGCAGCGCATCTAGAAACCCACATGGATTTGGATTTGCTACTAGACCTGGCGCAGCCGGTTAAGGTTTAATCCAGCTCGTTCGCAGCCAAAGCGCGATAAATTTCGCGGCGGACCAGTTTGCGCACGTTGCGCGTAATGCGCTCGCCCAATGGCCCTTGTAATTCCTGACGCACGATCTCTGCGACCATATCGCGCAAAGCTTCTTCATCAAGAACCGCGCCAAGCTCATCACCATCTAGCAGCGTATCGGTGATGTCGGATTCCAACTCTGCTTGAGCCGAATCCACGGCTTCCGAATGGGCGCGTTGAAAAGCGATCGCCTCTTCATCGAACGACGCGGATTGCGATGCATCATCCGGATCAGGAAACTCGATGTCATCAGTATCCTGTTTGAGTTGTTCGCTGTTCTCCCAAGGAAGCGCATCGCCGCTGCGCGCAGCATTCGCGCCGTCCTCAAGGCCGTCTGGCTCAAAGTCGGTATCTGTCTTGCTTATCAGTGCCTCAAGCGCTGCGATCTTGTCTTCGATACTGCGGGGTTGATCGTCCTCCAGCGCGTCTTCGCTATCATCAAAGGGGGGCTGCACGTCCGCCGGGGCCGTATCAAGTTGTTCGCCAACCAATTCGGCATCTTCAATTTGTTCATCATCGCCATCGTCGGTAACGCTTTGCGAGCGCGCATCCATTTCTTCAGGCGCTTCAAATTCTTCAGGCGCTTCAAATTCGGCGGAATCACTCTCGTTCAATGACATAGCCGCATGGTTTTGCTCTGGCTCGGGAAGAAATTCGGCCTCTCCCAGAATCAAAGTGGGGCCAGTGGCGTCGATCTCGACCGCGTCGGAGGTCGCGGAGGCGTCAGTTGCGGCACCCTCTTCATCGTCGCTTGTCGCAACGCGCAATGCGGGCGTCAGAACAAGCGCTGGTGCGGCTGATGGCGCGCGCTCCGAGATCGGTTCGACAGGTGTTTCATCTTCTAATTCAACGGGTTGAGGCGGCACGTCCGATTTGAATGCAACGTCATCGCGCGCGCGAATGGGCGTGCGCGCTTCGTCAGAAACCAAGCGACGGATCGACGACAATACGTCCTCTATTTCAACATTGGTAACAGGATCAGCCATAATAATTCCACTCTCGCCTCGCGCGCAGGATACCTGCCGATAGAGATTCTCACAACAGTTAGAAAGAATTAGAAGGAGTTTTGCATGCAGCTATGGCAATTTCTTGCGCCCAGCCCCCGCATCCGGATCATTCCTTGCCAAGCGCGCGCAGGACACGGTTCAGCTTTTCGCCCTGTACAGAACGCGCGGGCGCGTCTTTGACCAGATTGTAATAGGCCGCTGGATCATACTGCTGCACAGGCAGGTTCAGATGTTTGGCCGTGAGCAACCCCATTGAGGCAAGCGCAGCATAGGCCGCGATAAACTCATCTGTTTGCACGCCAATCAGGTTGAACTGCGCATCGAGCAACTCTTGCTCTGCGTTCAGCACATCCAGCGTCGTGCGCGAGCCGACATTGGCCTCTTCACGAACGCCGCGAAAGGCGACGCGCGCTGCCCTGATCTGGCGTTCGCTTGCATCACGGGATGCGGCCGATACCCGAAGCTGGGCAAAGGCATCGCCAACGTTCTGCTGGACCTGATGACGCGTCACATGCAAAGAGCCGCGCGCAGCGTCACGCCGCGCCATGGCTTGGCGATGCAGGGCAGACAGACGCCCACCCTGATAGATCGGGACATTGGCCTCAAGCGAAATAGAACCAGAATTGGTAGAGGTGTTGGACGTCACTGTCTCGGTGTGGTTCAAACCACCCCGAAGCTTGATTGTGCCGCTCATCGCAGCGTTTGCGCGCAGGACATTCAAGTCAGCAGCAGCAACATCATGCTGGACCGCGTGCATATCAGGATGATTGCGCACGGCAATATCTTTGGCCTTATCGACCGAACTTGCGGTCTTTGGCAGGTTCTTCGGCACAGCAAGATTGCTTGGCTTGCGGCCAATCGCAGCGCGATATTCTTCTTGGGCGCTTATCAAGCCACCCTCGGCGGCGGCCAGACCAGAGCGGCTTGCCGCGAGGCGCGCTTCTGCCAGGGCAACATCGGTCCGGGTGATTTCGCCCACTTCAAAGCGATCACGTGCAGCGCGCAGTTCCTGCGTAATCAAACGCACATTGCTTTGACGCAATGCGACGGTTTCGGAAGCGCGGCGCACATTCATATAGGCTTGGATCGCGCGGAAAAGCACGGATTGCTCCAGCGCGATCAGGCGCGCGCGCGTCGCAAGGACATTTTCCTTAGCCGCTTCAATCGCGAATTTGGATTGCCCGCCATCGAACAAAAGCAGCTCGGCCGAAATTCCAATGGTTGCGGCGGTGCTGTTGCTTTCGGAAAGGTTGCTCGTAAGATGATTGTTCGAACGTGAAAAATTGCGCGACAACGAGGCGGAATAGTTCAAGATCGGGCGCAAGGCAGAGGTGGCAATTGCGACATCTTCATCCGCGGCCCGCAATAGCGCGCGGTTCTGTTCCAGCAATCCGGAATGGTTGAACGCACTAATCAAAGCATCTGACAGCGTATCGGCCTGAACCGACTGAACACTCAAAAGCGACAGGCCAACGGCAGCAAGCCAGGTTTTAGTGCGTGATTTCAGTTCGCTCATTCTTTTCCCCTACGAACCGACCGCCCTTCTGGCAGCTTCGTCATACATTCAAATACGTGCGCAGGAGCAGATTCCGTCGCACGCTTTTCACCTTAAAGCGCGAAAGCACGCTCTTTAGCAAAACCAGGTAGCACGGGCGCGCTCGCATTAAAGGCCAAACGCCAGTTTACATGACCGTCAATCTTGTGACCCACCCGCATTTCGCCCAGCGCACCATTCATAAAGAGCGCAGCAATGCGCCCGCCCTCTTTCAATTGATCCAGGATCGCAGTTGGGACAGTTTCAACGCCGCCCTCTATTGTGATGACATCATAAGGACCATGCTCTGCGACGCCGATTGCCAGTTCGCCTGCGTGAACAATCACATTGTCCGCGCCAGCATCACTTAGCGCGGATTGGGAATCTTCGGACATCGTCGCATCGGATTCCACGGCAACAACAGCCTGTGCAATATGCGCGATGATCGCCGATGAATAGCCGAAAGCGGCCCCAATATCGAGCACCAGATCGTCGTTTTGCACGTCAATCGCATCAAGCATTTTCGCCAATGTGCGCGGCTCCAGAATAACGCGGCCTTCAGCAAACGGGATATTGCCATCCACATAAGCGGCCTCACGACGATCGCGCGGAACAAAGTTTTCGCGCGCGACGTCAAGCATCGCATCAATAATGGGGAATTTTGTGACATCAGAAGGACGTACTTGTGTATCGACCATCATCACGCGACGCGCTGTAAAATCAGACATGGGCTAAACTCGCTCGTTCAGAATCCTTTGATCTGTCTTGCCACATAGAACGCGCCGCTACAACGCCCAGTGCGCCCCTGAAATAGAGCGAATTCGTCGCGCTTGGCACTTGCAGCAGTTTGCCAGATCAGTTATCTGCCCTGCATCACTGGCTGGCGAGTTGGTAGAGTGGTTATGCAGCGGATTGCAAATCCGCGTACACCGGTTCGATTCCGGTACTCGCCTCCAGTGCTTTCAACAACATTCAAAGCCATCTAAGGCACAAGTATCCTTTCGTTCTGCGCTTGGGTCTGAACGTTGGGAACGTGATCTAGCGTGCAGGGCTTTGCAGGTCACCAAGGGCGCGATCTGGGCTGTGTTTTGTCCTCTGCCTCTGCCATCGCAGCAAGCATTTGCTGTTTCATCTGTCGACGGCGCGCAAGATGTTCTGGTGCGTGATAAAGGTTATGCAGCTCGCTGGGATCATCGGACAGGTTGTAAAGTTTGCCGTCGCGGGTGTTGCCGCAAGCAGGTGCGCCGTGCCAGACAATCAGCTTCCAATCACCATGCCGTAGCATTGTGGTCATGATGAGCGGGTCAGTCGGGAAACCCGAGTAACGGTATTCACTCAGCGCCCAAGGACGAAATGTTTTTGCCTCGCCCCGCATCAATGGCAAAAGCGATTGGCCTTGCACGCCCCTGCCCGCGCCGCATTTGGCGGCATCAAGGATGCTGGCACTGAGATCGATCCATTGCACAGGATTGGCGATGCGCTGCCCCTGCGGGATTTGACCGGGCCAACAGGCAATCAGCGGAACGCGGCACAAGTCATCATAAAGCTGCGGACCTTTCAGCAATTGCTGGTGGTTGCCCAGCATTTCACCATGATCGGACGTGTAAATAACCAGCGTGTTCTCAAGCTGCCCTGCATCTTTCAAGGCCTTCAGCATCCGCCCGACCTGATAATCAATCAGTGCGATCATCGCCCAATACTGCGCCCTGATTTCTTTGATTTCCGCCGCCGTATAGTCCTGAAATCCGGGCGACGTGCCGCTATAGCTTTTCTCGGAATAAGCGCGGTGATCCTTTGGCTTTTCGTCAAGCTCGCCTGGTTTCGTGACCGGCACAGGAATGGCGTTCGCATCAATCAGGTCCCTGAATTCCTGCGGTGCCCCAAAGGAATGGTGTGGATCGAAGAAATTCGCGGTCAGGAAGAACGGCTCTGCATTTGCGCGTTCATGCGTGATGAAATCAATCGCGCGCTCGCCGACCCAATGGGAATAATGCGCTTCTTTCGGAACATAATCGATTGGTGTGCCAGTGCGCGCGCGATTGGACAGCTCGATGTTCTCAGTCGCCCCTGTGTCGGGGAAAATTTGCTGGTAGATCGCGGGCTGCGTCT
>NZ_JBAUHO010000372.1:0-2190 GCF_049680325.1 Planktotalea sp. | reverse complement strand
TGAAATATCCTTTTCGACGGAATGAAACTTTGCAATGCGTGATTTCTTAGGTGCGAAATAGGGCAAAACAAAGTGTCTGAAGTGATGAAAATTTGACAGAATGTTTTCGAAACTTAATAGTTTTCGTCTTAAGGGATGTCTTTGTATCAGGCGTTAGCTTTGTTCAGTTTTCATCGATTTTGGCCTCTTGCCTGTAGGGTGCAAACAGTCTATTTGGACTTCGGTTCTCAAAGTTTGTCAGCGCATCTTTGAGCTGTGGGCCTGTAGCTCAGTTGGTTAGAGCCGACCGCTCATAACGGTCTGGTCGGGGGTTCGAGTCCCTCCGGGCCCACCACTCAGTCTTCCATCTATAGGCATGCTGCTGCATGTTATTAGCTAAACCAGCTTCAACTCCACCAACAAAATCGAAATTATCTTGGGCGTCATTTTCAGCAACGGTAATATTCTGAATTAAACGCTCACCATCTGAAATGGTGAAAGTCGCGTTAGTAATTCTAAAGTCTGTACTGCCCCAGACATAGCTTCGAAGACCATAGTCAGATGAAAAAATATCAGTTCTGTACTGAGAAACATCAAACTCCGCTTGTTCATCGGCCAAATTCAATAGATCTAACATTTCTGATAATGAATAAGTGCCGTCCGGCAAGAGTGTGGGAGTGTCGTGGAGCGTTTGGGGTGGATTTCAAAATCTACCGGATTACTATGTCAGGCGCGGTTAAGTGCGTCGAGCTATGCATATGTACGAATGCAGAAGGGGAAATGATGGTTGATTCGAAAAACAAAAAACTGGCACCAATTGAAGGCGAGCATCCCAGTATCACGGAGGAAAGATTGCGCCAGGTGCGCCTGCAATGGCAGGAGCCGATGGGGGAATATCATGTTCCCGAGAAGCCACGCTTCAAGATGGGAACGCGGATCAATCCGCTCAACAACAAGGAATATCCGTCCCATCCTGTCTCACTCGATCCGGCAATCGAGATCATCGACCGATTTAGCACCGGCTGGTCGGGCATTTCCTATAAACATGTGCTGTTCCGCTTTGAAGGTAAAATTTACGCATTCCGTTATGAATACAGCGAAGAAATCACCCGTGATGGCGTTTGGACAAGAAAGAGTATGCCGTACGGCCCGGGGACCGGCAGAAAAGTGTTAATAAACCGGATTATTTTCAATGTCCGCTTCATGGATCGCCACATTCCGCCGGGCACTGACGAGCAGAAAAATGAATTCCGCCATGTGCCCATTGAAAAGCACCACTTTACCTCGCTGGATGATCCGATTGCAAAGATCGTGTTCGAATATCTGGCAGTCGATTTTGATGGTAGCACTTGGGTGGATGTTACCCGGATCGTGATTTTAAATTTAAGCAGCGAACCAATCGCCATCAAGAATTGGAAGGTGGTGCGCCATGGCTGAGCCGGGACCCGAAGCACAAGCAGCGAAAGACCGCATAGAGTTAGCCTGGGATAATCGCGAACAGACGGGCCTCACAGCCGAAGGCCTGCGTGATCTCATCAAGGATGAAATCCGTGCCTTGTCGGTCGATTTGCCCGCCGGCAAGCAATATTTGCTCTATGCCGGCTTTATGGAACAGGCCGGGGCACTTTCAGCGCGCACCGGCTCCTTTGTCGGCGTCATTCAGGATACCCATGCGGGCCAGTTGGTGGACGAACTCTATAGGATGCCTGCTGTAATCGATGCCGTGGATGAAATCCGCTTTAATCGCGGTCTTGACACATCTAAATATGGCGTCAAAAATTTTGTTCAGTTCGATCTTGGCAGTCCGGCTGATCTTGCCTCGGCACGCTTTGCGGAAAAGGCCAGCGGCGGGGCCTATATGCTGTCCACCAATGCGCGTGCCGATTTCGATAACCCTGCAAATGCCAGCATCCTTCACCGCACAGAAATGAAGATATTCCTCGGCCAAAATGTCGAGATTGATGGCACGGTTTATTCCAATCAGAGTGTGACCAGCATCAACGGCATCAGCCGCGAAACATTGCTGGAGGGCGGCGGTGAACGGCAGCTTTCAAACGCTGAATATGGCAAGGCATTCAACGCGGTCGAGGCGGTCTCGCGCACGCAGGTCAACTTCATTGCCAAGGCAATTGGTCTTGGGGTGGATGCTGATGGGAATATCAGTTCATCGGACCCGGACGACTATGACAAGTTGACCGAGGCATTTAATGC
>NZ_JBAUHO010000371.1:0-6130 GCF_049680325.1 Planktotalea sp. | reverse complement strand
TGATCAAGCTGATCACAAGTGACAGGAGTCGTTTGAGGGTATAGCGCAGCATGTATGCACGTTAGAACGCAATCTGGCTGGTTAAAACAAGTATTACCAAGAACAGCGCGACGTTCTTTAGTTGAGATTAAAAATAGACAAGGGCGCAGAAAACTCCGCGCCCTTGTTCGCTCGTTTGCGAATGCCTTAATCAGCCCAGCTAACGCCTGTCAGATCAGTCGCTTGTGTCGGAGCATTTTCCCACAGGCCCTGAACCTTCGCATCCGCGACGGTCGGGAAGGCCAGCTGGAACAAGTATCCGTTCACATAATCCTGCGAAATCGTTGTTTGCGCCTGAGCGATCATGTCCGATCGCATCGCCGGGTCAGCCGTCGCATTCAGCTTGGTCATCAAAGCTTGGAACTCGGGATTGTCGTACTGGAAATAGTAGTCAGGACGCGCATAGATGCCGATGTCGAAAGGCTCTGTATGGCTGACGATGGTCAGGCCAAAATCCTTTCCACGGAACACAGTTTCCAGCCACTGCGCCCATTCCACATTGATGATTTCGGCCTTGATGCCAACATCAGCCAGCTGTGCGGCAATGATTTCACCACCGCGACGCGCGTAAGAGGGGGGCGGCAGGTGCAGCGTGGTTTCAAAACCATCGGGCATGCCCGCTTCGGCCAGCAGTGCTTTGGACTTGGCGGGATCATAAGCACTCATAGCGGTCAGATCGACATAGTCAGGATTGTGCGGCGCGAAATGCGTGCCGATCGGTGTGCCGTATCCAAACATAGCGCCGTCGATGATTGCTTGACGATCGATGGCATGTGCAAGTGCCTCGCGTACTTTGACGTTATCAAAGGGCGGCATTTTGTTGTTGGTCGAAAGGATCGTTTCCCCTTCTGAGCTGCCGACAAGCACTTGAAACCGCGGGTCTGCTTCGAACTGTGGAAGGTTCTCAGGCGCGGGGAAACCTGCAAAGACATCGACGTCTTGCGCCATCACCGCAGCGAAGGCGGCCGTTGGATCAGAGATGAATTTGAACGTCGCGTTTTCAAGTGCGGGTGCCGTTCCCCAATAGGCGTCGTTGCGTGCCAATTCGATCTTGTCACCCTGCACCCAGTTCACAAACTTGAACGCGCCTGTGCCGATGGGCATCTGTTTGATGTTCTCGATGCTTTCTGGCGCGACGATCACTGCATCGCCCCATGCAAGGTTGAACAGCATGGAGCCATTCGCCTCTGCCAGTGTCAGTTTAACGGTCATCGGATCAACGACAGAAACATCCGTGATGCCTGCATAAAGCGCCTTTTGGGCGTTGGTGCTGTCCTCCGCACGTGCGCGGTCCAGCGAGAATTTCACATCCTCGGCATCCATTGTTGTGCCGTCGTGGAAGGTCACGCCAGAACGCAGTTTGAAAGTATAAGTGAGGCCGTCATCGGAAATGTCCCAGCTTTGAGCAAGGCCCGGAACAACCGAACCATCGGCCATAAAACGGGTCAGACCTTCGAAGACGTTCGAATAGAGCACAGAGTCAATCGCGCCAGCGGCTGCGGATGTCGGGTCAAGATGTGGCGGTTCTAGCTGCAATGCGACAGTAATGTCGGACTTTGCAAAGGCACCAGTGGCCAGCATCGCGGCAGCGCTTGCGCCCAGCAGAAGGGTACGAAGGTTAGACATTTTGGTCTCCCGTTATATGTTCGAAAACGAGGTTAGCCTCAATACTATAGGCTGGCTAGATTATTTGACGGGGAATTTGAGGCTTGCACGGGCTGCAAAGGCTTCGTATCACGCGCGCTTTCGACGAATGGGGCGCGATATGGGGCAAAATTCAGATATTTTGGCCGTTGATTTTGGCACATCGAACTCTGCTGTTGGTGTGAATTTGAACGGAAAAGCGCACATCATCGAGCTTGAGCCGGGCAAGCAAACGCTGCCGACTGCATTGTTTTTCGATTTCGAGGAGAAGATGGTCACCTATGGCTCGCTTGCAGAGCAAGCGCTGTTTGAGGGCGCTTGGGGGCGCTATATGCGCGCGCTTAAATCTCTGCTCGGCACCCCGCTAATCCGCGAAAGCCAGCCGTTTCTGGGCAAGCGGATGAGCTATATCGAGATCGTTGCGCGGTTTCTCTCGGAAATGAAAGCGCGGGCAGAAACGCAGACAGGGCAAAGCTATCGCCGTGCGCTATCGGGGCGCCCTGTTCGGTTTCATGCAGACCCAAAGCGCGATGCGCAGGCGCTGACGGATTTGCGCGAATGCTATAAAATTGCGGGCTTTGAAGATGTGCAGTTTATGAACGAGCCAGAAGGCGCGGCGCGTGCGTTGGCGCATGTTCTGAACGCTGGCGATCTTGGGCTGGTCATCGACATTGGAGGCGGTACGTCTGACTTCACGCTTTTCAAAAGCACGGATAGCAGCGCGATCGAGATCATTCAAAGTGATGGCCTGCGCCTTGGGGGAACCGATTTTGACCGCTTGCTAAGTTTCGAACATGTGATGCCGATGATGGGACGGGGCACGCAAATCCGCCATGCTTTTGGCGATAAAACCCATATCGCGCCGAATGCGATATTTGCGGATCTCGCGACATGGCAGAAAATCCCGTTTCTTTATGCCCCCGATACCCGCCGCGCGGCCAAAGATTTGCTGCAATATGCGGTGGAGCCGGACAAGTTGGCACGTCTTAACCGTGTCCTTGATGACGAGCGGGGTCATGATCTTGCCTTTGCGGTTGAAGCCGCCAAGATCGAGCTGAACACCAAGCCGCTTGCAAGCGTCGATATGCGATTAGATGCGTTGGAGCAAAGGTTCGAAGCGCCGCTCTATGCGTTGGCTTTGGCGCATACTTTGCAACCCTCCGCTGAGCAGATCGCGCAGATGGCGCTGCACTGTGTGCAAAACGCCGGCTTGGCACCCGAGCAAGTCACCCATCTGGTTTTTGTTGGCGGTTCCAGTTTGATGGACGTTGTCCAAAACGCGGTGACAGGGGCCTTTCCAAAGGCACAGACCCATCACGGCGCGGCCCTGACGGGCATTATCCAGGGTCTTGCGTTGGCGAGCGGCGATTATTAATCCTGCACGCCCATCAGAAGTTGGGCTAAAGAATGTGCCATGACCTTGGCGCTATCCATCATGTCTTCAACGCCGACGTATTCGTCAGGTTTGTGCGCCAGTTCCAGAATTCCGGGCCCATAAGCGATGCAGTTTTTCAGCTTGCCGATACGGTCGATGTGCTTCTGATCGTAGGTTCCGGGGGAGGCGACGTAGCGCACTTTTTTGCCCATCACCGCCTCGATTGATCTGGCAACAGTTTGCACAACGGGTGCTTCTTTATCGGTCATCGAGGGGGCGACATGGTTCAATTCGCGCATGGCGTATTCGAAATTTGGACGGGTCACGCGGAGCTCTTCAAGCAGGTCTTTGACTTCGCCGCTGACGCCCGCGTGGTTTTCTTCAGCGAGATACCGGCGGTCGATAACGATCCGACAACTGTCGGGAACGCAATGCGAGGGCAGGGCCGTACTGTCCTCGGGCTGCTCGTTTTGTCCGCCGTGGATCGAGTTTATGTTCATTGTTGATTGGCGCGCACCTTCGGGAATGACGGGCATTTCCGTGTGCCGTGCGGCCATAGCAGGATAAAGCGTGTCTTCGAATTTATCGAGCACTGCGCCCATATGCCGAACTGCACAATCGCCGAGGAAGGGCATACAGCCGTGGGCGATTTCTCCGAAGGTTTCTATTTCGGCCCACCAGCCGCCGCGATGTCCGAGGCAAATCTGATCCACGCCAAGTGGTTCGGGAATAATCACATGCTGAACGCGTGTCGGGGCAAAGAAGCCTTTTTCGGCCAGATACGCCACACCGCCATAGCCACCGCTTTCCTCGTCGGCCGTTCCGCTGATTTCAATCGCGCCTGCATAATCGGGGCATTCTTCGACGAAGGCTTCCGCAGCTATGATCGAAGCCGCCAAGCCACCTTTCATGTCGCAGGCCCCGCGACCGTAGATCTTGCCGTCTTTGAGTTCGCCGCCAAACGGATCAGTCGTCCAGCCTGCACCGACTTCGACGACATCTATGTGCGAATTGAAGTGGACGCATTCGCCCAAGCCCGCCCCTTCACGTCGACAGACCACGTTCCAACGGGGGTATTTGGTGCAATCCCCCGGCGCGCCTTCTGCACGCACCATTTCCATGGCAAATCCGCTGCGTGCCATACGCTCGCCCAGAAACGTACAAATCTCACGATAGTTTTCGCCCGGTGGGTTGAGGGTCGGAATGCGGATCAGCTCTTGTGTCAGTTCGATCAGGTCTTCGCGCTTGGATTCGATGCGCGCCGCCAAACGGGCTTGCAAGTCACTCATTGAAATTCTCCATTCAGCCGATTGAATTCAGAGTGACGCGGCGGCGCATCTCTTGCAAGAGTAGACGCTGCGTGCCACCAATGCAGTGTTCTCAGGGCAGGGTGAAAGTCCCTACCGGCGGTGATAGCCCGCGAGCGCCTTTGCGAAAACGTGAGGGGTCAGCAGACTTTGGTGGAATTCCAGGGCCGACGGTGAAAGTCCGGATGAAAGAGAGCGGTACGTTTGCCCTTTTGGGTAGGCGGGCCAATGCGATGCTCTGGGGCTTTTGTAACGTCTAAAACAAAGGTTCCAAAATGACGAAACAACTGAAAATAGCGTTTATCAAAGCGCGCTGGCATTCCGATATTGTGGATCAAGCGCTTGTTGGTTTCGAGGCGGATATGGATGGTGTCGATGCCACCGTTCAAATCGCGGCCTTTGATGTGCCTGGTGCATTCGAGATGCCGCTTTTGGCGAAGAAGCTGGGCACATCTGGTGAATATGATGCAATCGTTTGCGCCGCGCTGGTCGTGGATGGCGGGATCTACCGCCATGATTTCGTTGCCGCCGCGGTGGTGAATGGGTTGATGGATGCGCAGATGAGCACGGGTGTGCCGACCTTCTCTGTCTCGCTGACCCCGCATCATTTTCAACACACGCCAGAGCATATCGGGTTCTTTACCGATCACTTCGTCAAGAAAGGCGCAGAGGCGGCGCAGGCGGTGCGCGCGACGCTAGCGCACTACGCCTAACGTAATCGAAACAGCGGGGCTGGTCCAAGCGGGATCGGCCCCAGTTTCATTTGGCCATTGTTCAGATCGAGTGGCAAATCGAGCGTGTTTCGATTGCCGGAAAGGCTAGAAAGCAGCGATAGACCCTGCTCGATCGGGCGAACCAGCTGCGACGGGATCGCGCCCGTTGCCGCGCTAACGGCCAGAATATCGCGCCAGTTCTGGGCTTTGATTGTGATCTTTCCGCTTGCACGGCCTTGCTCGTCCACATCAAAAGCGCCAGCGAGGCGCAATTCAAGCTGGCCCCATTTTGCTTCGATAAGCTTGATGGAAATATTGCTTGGCTGCGGACGTGCGGATTGCAACGCGTTCAAATCCCACGGCGCATCGAACTTTGCTGTGACATCGCCCCGTGCATAGGTCAGCTTGTCGGGCAGAATCCCGGCCTCTAGTCGTAGCCCCTTGGGTTGGGGCAGGGCGACTTCCTTCAGCTCAACACCGAAATGATAGCTATTGTTCGCCGTAGGCGTCCGTTCTACCGCCACCAGCGCTTTGCTTGCGCCGTAAACTTCGCCGGTGTTCATCTTCAACGACAGATCGTCGGTTGTGAAATTGGCCTTTTCAAGTGCGAGCGAGGTGTTCTTCTTGACGATCAAGGAGGCACGCATGTCAGCGCTTGTGATTGCGGCTTTGCCATAAGGGCTGCTTAGAGTTTGCGAATTTGGCCAAACTGCAATCAGGTGTTCGGGCTTATAGCTTAGCGCGAAAATTTGAAGAAATGGGGCGGAGTAGGCGACGCCTGTGTCAGGATCGGCCAGCGCGATGTCACTTATTGTTGTATCAAAACGGCTTGGGAAGCCGCGCGTCGTGATGCTTTCGTAATCAGCAACCCAACCTTCGCTGCGGCGATCTTCAAACCATTGAACAAAGCCGGCGCGCGCGCCATTTGAGCCAACAAACCAATAGCCGGCGTAAAGCGCAGCGGCGGCAACAATTACAAATAACAGTCGTTTCATCTCTTTTCCTCAAGGCTTGGCTCGTATCTAAGGCAGGCAATCTGAAAGGGCCAGTAC
>NZ_JBAUHO010000370.1:0-3622 GCF_049680325.1 Planktotalea sp. | reverse complement strand
TCCATTGCCGATGATCTGAAGGGCGTGGTTTCCACTGCTGATGACGTTGCCGTTAACGCCGATCAACAATTCAGAATCCGCTCCGATACTCGCGCCAAGTGAACTGCCGTAGAGGGTTCCGAGAACGGTCAGGTTCGCGTCGGTTGCTGCGGATGCGTCAAGAGCTGTGCCTGTCGAAGTCGTGGTTGAACCTGTGGTCAAAAGATAATCGTCGGTTGCGCCTAGCGTTACGGTGCCAGTGGTGCCTGTGTCTACTATAAGTACCATGGTGTTAGTTCCTTTTGAAAAATGCGATCAGGCCATCGGCCTGTGCGCGCTTGAAATAGAAATTTGATAAGTAAGACCCATGCAGGCAGCCGAGCCTATCAGCGTTAACGCTATTGCCTGTCGTCATTTCGGTCATACCCCATATGGGGTACGCCGACGAAAAAACTGGTGGAAACAAGAGTTTGAGAGCGGCTTTGTACGCGGTGCGCGAATCAAAGTTCATGTGACGGTCCCGCGCGATTAGGGCGAATTAGGTTGTTTTCGTATCAATAGGCGACGTCTGGGCCGCTATTTATGCGCAAGATTGCCCCGTTTGGCGGTATTTTTCGCGTTCAGGCTTCCCCGCGCGGCCAAAGGACGTATAGTTGAGCGAACCGCTGCAAAGCGAACAGGACTATCGGGGGGCCGAACGATGATACGATCTGAATTGATCCAAAAACTAGCAGACGAAAATCCGCATCTTTATCAACGTGACGTTGAGCGCATCGTGAATACGGTCTTTGAAGAGATCACAGATGCCATGTCGCGCGGCGATCGGGTTGAACTGCGTGGCTTTGGCGCGTTTTCTGTCAAAAAACGAGATGCTAGAATTGGACGCAACCCGCGTACTGGTGAATCTGTGCCAGTGGAAGAAAAGCATGTGCCTTTCTTCAAGACGGGAAAACTGCTGCGTGACCGGCTGAACGGAAAGTAAATTAAGTAATGCGTTATATTAAGTATGCTATGCTCGCCGCTATTGCGGTGGTCCTTATCGCTGTGGCACTGGCCAATCGCGGTATCGTCACTTTGAAACTTTTGCCAGTTGATCTGGCAAATCTGGTCGGGCTGAACCAGTCCATCGACTTGCCTTTGTTTGTTGTGATCTTCGGCGGGGTGGCTGCGGGCCTTTTGATCGGCTTCCTCTGGGAGTGGATTCGCGAGTACAAGCAGCGTGCAGAAGCCGCCGCGCAAAAGCGCGAGATGGATCGCATGCGCCGCGAATTGAAGCGCCTGAAGGCCGAAAAGCACGAGGGCAAGGATGACGTGCTCGCGCTGCTCGACGAGGCGAGCTAGGGCAGATGCCTGTTTTGGTTGGCGCGGGCGCTGGTATGGCCCAGCCATCAGCAATATCGGTGAAAATTTGCGGACTAAGGACACAGGCGGATGTCGCCGCAGCTGCTGAGGCGGGCGCGAGCTATGTCGGCTTTGTCTTTTTCGAAAAATCCCCGCGCTCTGTAACGGTGGAACAGGCACGCGCGCTTGCCATTGATGTTCCCTTGGGCGTCGCCAAGGTGGCCTTGGTGGTGAATGCCAGCGATGCAGAGCTGGATGCGATCACCGACGCGGTTCCTTTGGATATGCTTCAACTGCATGGCCGCGAAACGCCAGAGCGCGTGGCCGAGATCAAGGCGCGCTATGGGCTGCCTGTGATGAAGGCACTCGGTGTTGCCGACGCAGATGATTTGCCAGCCATTGAAGCCTATAGCGCTGTTGCCGATCAGCTTTTGATCGATGCCAAAGCGCCAAAGGGCGCGGTGCTTCCCGGTGGGAACGGACTAGCCTTTGACTGGCGTTTGATCGCGGGCAAAAACTGGGGCGTGCCGTGGATGTTGGCGGGTGGTCTGACGCCCGCGAATGCGGCTGAGGCTGCACGTATGACGGGCGCGCGCCAGCTTGATGTCAGCTCTGGCGTAGAAAGCGCGCCCGGGGTGAAGGATGCGACGCTGATGCGTGCATTCATTGAGGCCGCAAAAGCCTAACAACGCTTGCCGCCAGCCAGTGCGCGCGCTACTTAGCGAGCAAGCTCAGGGAGACGGGTAAATGGCAGACGATCTTTTCAATTCTTTCATGAACGGCCCTGACGAGAATGGCCGTTTCGGTGACTTTGGCGGGCGCTTTGTGTCCGAGACATTGATGCCGCTGATCCTCTCGCTTGAGGAAGAGTATGAAAAAGCCAAGACGGACGAAGCGTTCTGGGCTGAAATGCACGATCTGTGGACACATTACGTGGGCCGTCCGTCACCCCTGTATTATGCCGAGCGTTTGACGCAGCATTTGGGCGGCGCGAAGATCTATCTCAAGCGCGACGAGCTGAACCACACGGGCGCGCATAAGATCAACAATGTGCTGGGGCAGATCATTCTGGCGCGGCGCATGGGTAAAACGCGGATCATCGCAGAAACCGGCGCGGGCCAGCACGGCGTCGCGACGGCGACAGTTTGCGCCAAGTTCGGTCTGAAGTGCATCGTGTATATGGGCGCGCATGACGTCGAGCGTCAGGCTCCGAACGTGTTCCGCATGAAGCTGCTGGGCGCGGAAGTGATCCCTGTGACTTCTGGACGTGGCACGTTGAAGGACGCGATGAACGACGCGCTGCGCGATTGGGTGACGAACGTGCGCGATACGTTCTATTGCATCGGCACCGTGGCTGGGCCGCACCCGTATCCCGCGATGGTGCGCGATTTCCAAAGCATCATCGGCAAGGAAGTGCGCGAGCAAATGCACGAGGCCGAAGGCCGTTTACCCGACACGTTGATCGCAGCTATCGGCGGCGGCTCTAACGCGATGGGGTTGTTCTTTCCCTTCCTTGACGACAAGTCGGTGAACATCATCGGCGTCGAGGCCGGCGGTAAAGGCGTGAACATGAAGATGGAGCATTGCGCATCCTTGACGGGCGGTCGCCCCGGGGTGCTGCACGGCAACCGCACTTATTTGCTGCAAGATGACGACGGGCAGATATTGGAAGGCTATTCGATTTCTGCGGGTCTTGATTATCCGGGCATTGGCCCAGAGCATGCTTGGCTACACGAGATCGGCCGGGCGAAGTATGTGTCGATCACCGATAAGGAAGCGCTTGAAGCGTTCCAGCTTTCCTGCGCTTTGGAAGGGATCATTCCCGCGCTTGAGCCATCGCACGCACTTGCGCATGTCATGAAAATCGCGGGCGATCTGCCAAAGGATCACCTGCTGGTGATGAACATGTGCGGACGCGGTGACAAAGACATCTTCTCTGTCGCGCGCCATCTGGGCTTTGATATGAGTGGCCAAGACGGGCGATAAGCTGTCGCATTATGACTTATGAAGGGCGTCCCGATCGGGGCGCCTTTTTTGTTTCGGGCATAAACCCCAAGTATAGATTTCTAAACCTCGGTCCCAAGTGTCGGGGCCTAATCCAACGGCCAATATCCAGGTCAGTTCCGGGGATGCATGTGTTGTGCATCGAAACAAATAAATGGAACTGAAAAATGCTACGGATGTTGATGATGATCGTAAATGTGTCGTCGTTCTGGTCGGCTGCAGATGCGCAAACAACGCCTGCAAGTATCGCGGCCCAACTACAAACGGCGGGCATAGAGGACATGGTAGTCTTCAGCGG
>NZ_JBAUHO010000369.1:0-1737 GCF_049680325.1 Planktotalea sp. | reverse complement strand
GCGTGCGCAGTAAATTTGGGTGTGACTTCGCTGGCTGCGCCGAAGGCCTCGTCGTCCGGAACGTCGAGATATTCTCTCACCGCGCGTGGCGCGTCATCGGGAGCAACCTCGCGGGCCGCCCAGTCTTCGGGGTTGCTGGAATTCTGCTTCTGAACGTCAGCGCTGATCAAGCTAGCATCCACTGCAAAACCCTGACCGCCGACCAGTCCCTCTTCCATGCAGCGCGCAACGGTCATCTCGAACACCTGGCGCAAAAGACCGCTCTCGCGGAACCGGCCGTGCCGGTTCTTCGAGAAAGTAGAATGATCCGGAATACGGTCAGTCAGATCGAGACGGCAGAACCACCGATACGCTAGGTTCAAATGGACCTCTTCGCAAAGGCGACGTTCAGATCGAATGCCGAAGCAATATCCCACCAAAAGCATCCGGATCAGCAGCTCTGGATCGATCGAGGGACGGCCAGTATGGCTATAGAAATTGGCCAGATGAGATCGGATGCTGCTCAGATCGACAAACCGATCTATCGACCGCAACAAGTGATCTCGTGGCACGTGGTCTTCCAGCGAGAACTCGTAAAACAGCGCCGCCTGCGCTTCCTGCTTCGGTCCCATCATCGCCAATCCTCCCGTTTAATAAGAGAATTGAATCAGCAGATCGTGCCGCGATCAAGAGAGAGTTTTTCAACAAAATTGGCGGACTCCGGACGTTTGCTGCATGTGCATGCCAGACATGGCAAGAAGGTAGTAGCTGACATTCAAATGATGCTGCGGCTACATGTTACAGCCGCTATCGGAATTGATGAACGGTGAACCTTGTCTTGGCCGCTTAGCGATTGTTTGTTGGCAGATAAGGTGTCCCACGCAGGAGCACACCCAACGCTCCAATAATAGCGACTGGCCCCCAGGCGTAAGGCGCTGGCGTGGTCCAAAGCGCGGCATTTGCGAAGGTGGCCAAACCGATGCCGATGACTGCGAATGATGCGCTCATGGCCGATGCGATGATCGCGAGCGCGACATGCTCCCGGTGGCGCGCCGCCAGGGTAAACATGACGACCATCGCCAAGACCGCGACTGTATCGACGTGCCAAGAGAAATGGTGCATCCAGACGACATCAGGAGGCAGGCCGGATGCTTCAAGCGGCCCCAACATCTGTGGGCCCCCGAGCCATTCGTGTGCGACAACGCCCAGCATAGAAAGTGTTGCAGCGATCAAATAGAAAATGCGGGATAACCGACTCATTTTATTTCCTTCAAGGATTACTGGGTCGAGTGTTTAAGAATACGGGTTTGGTTAGGTGGTGGCTTCCACCTCCTTGATGAAGCCCAAGACCCTTTCGAGGTAGTCTGACGGGTTATCCTCCCACGCATAATGCGCCGCACCAGGAATGACCGCGAACCTGCTGTTTGGCAGAAGGTCCGCCAGCCGCCGCGAATTGGATACGGACACGAATGTATCGAACTCACCATGAAGGACCTGCACCGGGGCTTCGATCCGCGTTACATCACGCTCAAGCGCCGGTGTTTCGGTTGGATAGCTGCCCAGAAAGCCGACTTGCCCGCGCAGCTTGGCAAAGCGCGTGGACCCGGCAAGATAGTCTGCCTTTACCTCGGGTGACGGTTTGATGAGGCGATACCCGACGCTGTTGGCGGCGGCGCAGTAGATGCGCCCGCCGATGGGACCACCGCCAGAGAGTGTCGCCCACTGCACAAGGCGCGAAGACACGAGAGCCCGCAGGAG
>NZ_JBAUHO010000368.1:0-9000 GCF_049680325.1 Planktotalea sp. | reverse complement strand
ACATTACCCTGAAAATGGGTGCGCGCGTCTCAGCAATTGATGCAGAAAAGCGCGAGGTGCATGTGAACGGCGAAGTGGTCCGGTATGACCAACTCGCCTTGACCACTGGCTCTTTCGCACGCACGCTCCCGACCGCGATCGGTGGGGGTTTGGGCGGTGTTTATACCGTGCGCACCTTGGCTGATGTGGATGCTATGGCGGGTGAGTTTGCTAAGGGCAAACGCGCTCTGATCGTTGGTGGCGGCTATATCGGTCTGGAGGCTGCCGCCGTTGCGCGCAAGTTGGGCGTTGATGTGACATTGGTCGAAATGGCCGAACGTATCTTGCAACGTGTCGCAGCCCCTCAGACATCCGATTATTTCCGCGCCCTGCACCAAAGCCACGGTGTGCGCATCATCGAAGGTGTCGGGCTGGACTATCTGAGCGGCGAGACGCGTGTCAACGGCGCGAAGCTGTCAGATGGCTCTGAACTCGACATAGATTTCGTTATTGTGGGTGTCGGCATAGCGCCCGGAACCGCCCTTGCTGAAGCGGCTGGTTTGAACATCGACAACGGTATCGCCGTGAACGAGCAAGGACGCACATCTGATCCGAATATCTGGTCCGCGGGCGATTGTGCATCGTTTGAGCTACGCGGCGCGCGCCGTCGCTTGGAAAGCGTTCAGAACGCAATAGATCAGGCCGAAGCCGTCGCAGAAAACATGATGGGCGCGGGCAAGACATATACGCCCAAGCCTTGGTTCTGGTCCGATCAGTATGACGTCAAACTTCAGATCGCGGGCCTCAACATCGGCTATGACAATATTGTAGAACGGCGCGATCCGAGCTCTGACGCGGTGTCATTCTGGTACTATGCGGGAGAAACGCTTTTGGCTGTCGACGCGATGAACGATCCCCGCAACTACATGATCGGTAAACGCTTGATCGAAGCAGGTAAATCACCCGCAGCGGACGTCATTGCTGACCCTGCAACTGACATGAAGGCTCTCCTGAAAGCGTGAGGATTATTGGCGGCGAATTTCGCGGGCGCGCGCTCGCCTCTGTTGGCAAAGGGGACGCCGGGGCGCACCTTCGCCCAACGACAGACCGCGTGCGCGAAAGCCTGTTCAATGTGCTGATGGGCGGCCGCTACGATGATCCTATCAGCGACGCGAAGGTGCTTGATCTATTTGCAGGCACTGGCGCTCTGGGATTGGAAGCCCTGTCGCGCGGCGCGGGGCATGTCACGTTTGTCGAAAACGGGCGCAAGGGCCAAAGCCTGATCCGCGAGAATATCGCGTTGTGCAGGGCAGAGCCGCATACAAAGCTGCTCGGTCGCGATGCAACGCGTTTACCGCAAAACACGGGCGAACCGTTTAACCTTGTCTTTCTGGACCCACCTTATGGAAAATCCATGGGTGAAGCAGCGCTTGCCAGTGCGCTCGCAACAGGGTGGATCGCGCAAGACGCATTGTTGCTTTGGGAGGAGAGCGCCACCATTTCCGCGCCTCAAGGCTGCACTTTGCTAGAAACACGTAGCTTTGGCGGAACGAACATCAGTTTTCTAACTTGGAAAGCACCCAAATTGCTCTAGTGTCTTAAGGATACTCCAACATATATTTGGAAAACATGTTTAATTCACCTTATTTCGATCAGCTCAAATTAAAGGTTGATGCTTTTGGCGGGTATCATAATGGCCACCTGCATCTTGGCCGTGTGAACACCTTTGATGACAGCTATTTGCAGGCCAGCAATCTACAGCTGTCCCAATCCAGTCACATCTCGCTGCAGGAAAAGCATGCGCTGATTTCCAAGCTTCACGCCTCTCGCGCCTATGACGCGGATGACTACAACCGCCGGATTTCTGAAGGCACAGATGTCATGATCGGTTGCGGAACCAAGCGCGCAGATACAGTCGTTGACGTCACCAATGATCGCGTTCAGTTAAGCGCTCTGACCTGGATGATGGAGCATGCAGAAAGCATCAAGGACAAGTTGATCCTGCGCGCCGCTTCCTACAATCCGACGGGCTTTACCGATGCGGATCCGGCGCGTTGGAACCTGTTTGAAGAAGGTGCCAAGAAAAGCGACTTCATCGGGGCGCTGCCGGAAAAAGATGACCATGCGGACTATCCAGATCACATCGGTTATGAAGAAAGCTGCGCGCGGGTTCTCGATCTGGCCCGGCGCTTGGGTAAAATGGTGCAGGTTCACACCGACCAACGCAATGATCCACGCGAAGATGCAACAGAACGGCTGCTCGACGTGATCGAGCGCGAAGGCGGCGTTGCTGGCGATGATCTGGGCGGCCCGATGATTTGGGCGGTGCACATGATTTCGCCCTCTGCCTACGACGAGCCGCGCTGGGAGCGATTGTTAGAGCGGCTGTTGGCAAACAATGTCGGCGTCATCGTCGCGCCCTCTGCTGCGCTGGGAATGCGTCAACTGCGCAGTCTCAAGGCCCCGACCCACAACTCGATTGCGCGCGTGCTTGATCTGGCGGCTGCGGGGGTGCCTGTGCGCCTGGGCTCTGACAATGTTTGCGATATGCTCTCGCCCTCCAGCACGCTGGATTTGATGAGCGAAGTTTACTGTCTGACCGCCGCCTTGAGGTTCTACCAGCAGGATATTCTGGCCAAGCTCGCAACGGGCACGCCGCTTAGCGGAGATGATCGCGCGCATATCAAAGACCATCTCGCGCAAGACGCTGCCAAGATTGCTTCGATAACGTCACGCTAAACAAAAAATGGCCCCACTGCAGTTTTGCAGGGGGCCAGTTTGGTCGGGGAGGTAAACTAGAGGAGTGGTTTTACCACTCGGTAGGGCCTTTGGCCGCGAAGGATTGAACCAGGAAATCAATGAACGCGCGTACCTTGGGCTGGGTGAAACGGCCCGGCGGGTAAACGGCGTAGATGCCTTGTGTTTCAGTTGGCAATTCGGGAATTGCATCAACGACAAGGCCCTGCGCCATTGCTTCGGAATAAAGGAAGCTAGGAAGATAGGCGATGCCAAGACCTGCAATTGCGGCGTTCAGCAAGCTTTGTCCGTCATTTACACTCAGCCAGCCAGCCGTTCGGATTTGCCGCTTTTCACCTGAAGGTGCAGTGACTTTCCAGACGTTACCGCTGGATTGGTTCGAGTAATGCAACAGCTTGTGTTCGTTCAGATCGTCGATCTTTTCGGGGCGGCCATATTTCTCGAAATAGGCAGGGGACGCGATCATGCGTTTGGTTGTGTCTGTCAGTTTACGGGCCCGCAGCGTGCTGTCTTCCAGCTCGCCAATGCGCACGGCCATATCGAAACCTTCTGAAATCAGCTCAACGTAACGGTTGTTAAGGACCATATTGACCGTGATGTCAGGGAATTCCGACAGGAAGTCACCAAGGACCGGGCTTAGGTGGTTGACACCGAAGTCGGTCGCAACAGAAATCCGGAGCAATCCAGAAGGTGCGGATTGCATTGACGTGACCAAGGCATCGGCCTCACCAGCATCGTTTAGAACACGGCGTGCCCGATCATAATAGGCAAGGCCAATTTCTGTCGGGCTAACCCGCCGCGTTGTGCGGTTCAAGAGCCGCGCGCCAAGGCGTGCTTCAAGTGATGAGACATGTTTGGAAACTGCGGATTTTGAAATCCCCATCTTCTTTGCTGCGTCTGTAAATCCGCCTTGGTCAACGACCATTGCGAAGGCTTCCATTTCTGTTAGGCGATCCATATCGTCTACCTTTGCGTTCCAGTTCGAGGATCAGGTATCACCCTCAATCGGGGCGCGAATGGGGCGCTCGCTAGACAATAGCAGGGTTTTGTCGCGGATCGTTTGCGGCATGGAAACAGGCTGGTCGCTTCTTTGCTCCGAAAATACCTCGGGGGTTTGGGGGCAGCGCCCCCATTCCAAACGGGCCAAATCATTCACAAGTGATAGACTATAGTGACGCCGCCAGCCGTGTCCCTTGATTGATCGCGCGCTTTGCATCCAGCTCTGCCGCCACATCCGCGCCGCCAATAATGTGGCAGGCGACGCCTTTGGCCTCAAGCGCATCTGCAAGCGAGCGTTCGGGCAACTGCCCTGCACACAATACAATGGTGTCAGCTTCGATCAATTTCGGGTTCTCGCGTGCTTCTCCAAACGAAACGTAAAGCCCGTCTTTCTCAACACGCTCGTAGTTAACGCCGCCGATCATCTCTACGTTCTTCATTTTAAGCGCAGCGCGATGAATCCAGCCAGTGGTCTTGCCCAAGCCTTTGCCGTGCTTCGTGGCCTTGCGCTGCAAAAGCGTGACGTGCCGCGCAGCTGCGTGTGGTTGCGGGCCAGCGGGGGCAAGGCCGCCGCGCGTTTCGGAAGGATCGCCAACGCCCCATTCTTCTTTCCAGGCCTCAAGGTCTTCTGTCGGGCTCACGCCCTCATGCACAAGTGCTTCGGCCACATCAAAACCGATACCGCCTGCGCCAATGATCGCAACGCGTTTACCGACTTCGGCCTTGCCGCGCAGCACATCTATATAAGACAGCACGTTTGGCGCATCCTGACCGGGTATGGCTGGATCACGTGGCACAACGCCCGTGGCGATTATGACCTCGTCAAAGCCTGCCAGATCGTCAGAGCCAACCTCAGTGTTCAGCCTCACATCAACGCCGCTTTCGCGGAGCATGACACGATACCAATCGACCAGCCCCCAGAACTCCTCTTTGCCCGGAACTTGCTTGGCCATGTTAAGCTGACCGCCAATTTCATTGGCGCGATCAAACAAAGTGACGTGATGCCCGCGCTCGGCCGCTGTGATCGCGGCGCTCAGACCCGCAGGACCGGCCCCGACAACAGCGATCTTTTTAGCAGCGCTTGTTGGCGCGATAACAAGTTCGGTTTCGTGGCAAGCGCGCGGGTTGACCAGGCAGGTGGTCATCTTGCCGCCGAATGTGTGGTCAAGGCAGGCTTGATTGCACGCAATGCAAGGCGCGATGTGATCCGCTTTGCCCGACATAGCCTTCTGAACAAAATCCGCATCTGCAAGAAACGGGCGCGCCATCGAGACCATGTCGGCAGAGCCGCCAGCAATAACGTCTTCCGCAACTTCGGGTGTGTTGATGCGGTTTGACGTGATGATCGGAATGCTGACCTGACCCATCAGTTTTTTCGTCACCCAAGCAAACGCTGCGCGCGGTACAGAAGTGGCAATCGTTGGAATGCGTGCTTCGTGCCAGCCAATGCCAGTGTTGATAATTGTCGCCCCAGCGGCCTCAACCGCCTTTGCAAGCTGCACAACCTCTTCAAACGTTGATCCATTTGGCACGAGATCGATCATCGACAGGCGGTAGATGATGATGAAATCTGTTCCGACAGCTTCGCGCACACGCTTCACGATTTCCACAGGGAGGCGCATGCGGTTCTCGTACGAGCCGCCCCAGCGGTCTGTGCGTTTGTTGGTATGGGTCACCAGGAACTGGTTGATGAAGTAGCCTTCGGATCCCATAATCTCGACGCCGTCGTATCCTGCTTGTTGGGCTCGGGTGGCGGCAATGACGAAATCGTTGATCTGTTTCTCGATCCCGTCTTCGTCCAGCTCTTTTGGCGGGAAAGGGGAAATCGGCGATTTGATCGGGCTCGCGGAAACACATTCTGGACCATAAGCATAACGCCCTGCGTGCAAGATCTGCATAGCAATCTTGCCGTCGGCGGCGTGAACGCGATCCGTCACGATCTTATGGTTGGCGATGTCCTGATCGTTGAACAGGCCTGCAGCGCCGGGAAATACGCCGCCTTCTTTGCTTGGGGACATGCCCCCTGTAACGATCAACGCGGCCTGACCGCGGGCGCGATCGGCGTAGAATTCTGCAACGCGGTTCCAATCCTTGCTCTCTTCAAGGCCAGTGTGCATCGAACCCATCAAAACGCGGTTTTTCAGCGTCGTAAAGCCAAGGTCGAGCGGGGCGAGCATGTTTGGATAATCAGTCATCGGAACCTCCCAGATTTGAGTGCAGAGTGCGCAAGCGGCAGGGTCATGTCACCCTAAACGCAACGTCACCTTTGCTTACGCAATCTAACAGAACGTCAGTTTGACGTCAGGTTTCTGATGTCTCAACGCAGTGGCGTCGAAAGGCACGCTTGAGCAGATCAAGTTCGGCGCGCAGCAGCGCGACTTCGGCGCGGATGTCGTCGGTAACGGCATCGCCTGCGATAATCGTAAAGCTATCGAGCGTTTCGCCCGTATCCTTATCAAAGATCAGAAAGGTCTGGGCACCATCCCCAATCAGCTCAACAGGGATCGGCACACGCAGCGCCCATTGGTTTGGTTCGCCCGTTTCTTGAATCTGAAGGTCGCCCAAAGGCTTTTCCAGATGCGTGACGCCCAAGTTAGGCTGCGCGTCTTTATCGCCGACAGTCGTCAGTAGGCCTTCCCAAACGCCTTCGAACAGGCGGGTCTTGCTCAGCTCAAATGCACTCATTCTGGGGCTCTTTCTTTTCTTGCGTCAATTTCGCCAAGCGCTGCGTCAAACATCTGCGCGCGGACGGCGGCTTAGGGTGAGATCACGCAATGTGACTTGGTTCATCTGCGGACCTTCAAAGATCAAATCCAGCCACATGCTATCCACCCGCTTTTCATTCAACTTGGTGTAAGCCAGATCGAATTCGACCAGCGGCACAGAGTCATGCAAGGGCAATTCGCGCACGACTTGTTCGGTATTGGGCCCGTGTTTGATATTGAGGCGCGCGAAAATTTCGAGCGGCTTTTCCATTTCGATGATCGGTTCAAGGCGGATCAAGTGTTTGCGGCGCAGCCCGACGACGCTGGCCTCGGGAAAATCAATGACCAAGGACAGGAACGAGCCATCAAATTTGAAAACATCCATGCGCAGCCCATATGGGGCCAGATCGGCCTCACGCGTGTTGCGCAGCTGGCGCAGGGACAATTCTGAAAGCTCGCAATCATGATGCAAAGAAATTTCACTGCCGAGCATGGATTTGGTCGGGACCGACGCCATGCCCTGAACGGGTAGCGGGCCGGTCCATGCTTCGGGTCGCCATGCCCAATCTGAATCGTGGGATTTCTGAATTGCCTGCGAACCGATAAGTGGCAAGGCAAGGCGATTATCCGCAATGTGCACAAAGCGATTGAGGTGCACGAGCATACGGAGCGCATTGCTGCGTTGTTTGCGTAGGGTTGAAATGGGGGTTTTTGCTGCCCCGTCCGCAATCTTCGCCCAACGACGCAAAGTTCGCTTGAACAGAATTCTGTTCAACAATGAGGGCTGTTCCGCTGCCATGGTATTCAGCTACCTATTTTGTGACTGCTCTTTTCGGTACTTTAATCAAATTAAGAGCGGTTTAACAAACGGGCAATTAGCCCTTTGGCACCTTTTTTTGCTGGATCAACCGTGTCGGGCGTGAAATTTTCCGACACACTTTTGGGTTGATTGGCGCTCGATTGTTCGCCCGCTGAGCCAAGAAAGCTACCACGCTTGGCCGAAATGCCCTTTGCGAGCGATGCCAATAGCGTCGCGCCATCGTTACCAGTCAAGGCTGAGCCCTCTGGAGCGAAAAGACTTAGCAGAATTAGACGGGTATCAAGCGTCGTCGCACCGCGCCAATGAACGGGGGAGGCTGGAACCAACACTTCATTTCCACCGCTTGCGAGCTGGACAAGGGCCAGATTACCTTTTTGTACATGTTGTAGCACTTTATTCGGTGCCGCTGCGCTGGTTAGGTCTTGGATCGTTGGTGCGCTGGCATCTGCGCCACGGCGCGGCGAAACGCTTACAGCCATGACCGCAACGCCAGCATCCGCGCCCTTGCCATTCAAGGACGAGCATCGTGCCAACATTGCGGAGCTGCCTTGCAGCCCGTTGCTGATTGACGTCTCGTCGATGCAATAGCCCTTGGGTGCCTTGAGCCTGATACTGCCGCGCGCAAGCGTCGTGTGGGTAGTGCTGGGAACAACAGGGCCAGTTACCTCGGCCCTGCTTTCTTGCTCGCTTTTTGGCGCAAAGGAGAATCCGGCACCGTTGCTATTCGAGCAAGCGCTTAACGATGCGCTACACAACAAAGCAAAGCCCAACACACGGGCTTTGCTTTTGTTGAGATCACAGATCCCAATACTCATGCTTTTCTGCCTTGCCGCCTGGATGCGTAACCGCACCCTTGTAGATTTCACCGACTTGCTGCGCATATTTCCACAGCGCGCCAGAGGCATAGATTGTCTCGCGTGGACCTGTCCATGCGGCGCGACGCTCGGCCATTTCTTCATCAGAGACATCAACGCTCAGTTCGCCTTCAATTGCATCCAGCGTGATAATGTCGCCTTCTTTGAGCAAGGCAATCGGACCACCATGTGCCGCCTCTGGGCCAACGTGACCCACGCAGAAACCGCGAGTCGCGCCAGAGAAACGACCATCAGTGATAAGCGCAACCTTGAGCCCCATACCTTGACCCGAAAGCGCGGCAGTCGTTGCCAACATTTCACGCATGCCGGGGCCGCCAGCAGGACCTTCGTTGCGGATAACAAACACGTCACCTTCGTTGTAAGTACGGTTCTGCACCGCTTCGAACGCGTCCTGTTCGCATTCAAAGATGCGCGCAGGGCCAACGAAACGCTGATGCTGCGCGGCCATGCCAGCCACTTTCACAATCGCGCCTTCAGGGGCGAGGTTGCCTTTGAGGCCGACAACGCCGCCCGTTTTGGTCAGCGGTGTTTCTACCGGGTAAACCACACGACCATCTGCTTTGAGGTCAAGTTTGTCGAGCTCTTCGCCAATGGAGTAACCTGTTGCGGTCATGCAGTCCTCATGCAGCAGGCCAGCGCGGCGCAACTCGTTCAGAACGACAGGTACGCCGCCAGCTTCGTAAAGGTCTTTGGCAACATACTGGCCGCCCGGCTTGAGATCGACGAAGTAAGGGGTGTCGCGGAAAATATCACAGACATCTTCAAGATAGAAATCAATGCCTGCTTCATGTGCCATCGCAGGCAGGTGCAGACCAGCATTGGTCGAGCCACCTGTACACGCCACCACGCGCGCTGCGTTCTCGAA
>NZ_JBAUHO010000367.1:0-3734 GCF_049680325.1 Planktotalea sp. | reverse complement strand
ACAAAATTCCGGCCATCATTGACCCCAACGGCCCGGACGGCGCGCCGATCGGCTTGTTCGAAAGCGGCGCAATCCTTTTGTATCTTGCGGAAAAGACAGGGAAATTAATTGGCTCAAACAATGCGGACAAAGCGCAGATAACCCAATGGCTTATGTTTCAAATGGGCGGCTTGGGTCCGATGTTCGGGCAGCTTGGGTTCTTTTACAAGTTTGCAGGGGCTGAGATTGAAGATACGCGTCCAAAAGAGCGTTACATCAATGAAGCGAAGCGCCTTTTGGCTGTCGTCGACAAGCAGCTCGAAGGTAAGGACTGGATTGCCGGTGATTACTCTATCGCCGACATTGCGATTGCCCCTTGGCTACGTGCCCTTGATTTTTATGGGGCACGTGAGGTGACGGGTTGGGACAATCACAAGAACGCAGTTGCCTACCTTGATCGTTTCTTAGAGCGCCCGGCAGTTCAAAAAGGCCTCGCGACCCCGGCGCGCCCTGCCTAAGCAGGAAGCTTGCCCGTCAGGACATAGCGCAGAATTTCTGCAACTTGCTGCGGCTCTTTGCAAACGGCAAGGGCAGCAGCATCTACTTCCTTCAGAGCGTGCTGATGTTCGTCCTGATGCAATACGATCAGTGACTTGCCAAGCGCCGCAGCAAAGCCCGCATCGAATGCCGCATTCCACTGTTTGTACTTTTCACCGAAGCGGACAACGACAACGTCCGCATCGGTGATGCCTTTGCGCGTGCGGATCGCATTCACCATCGCGCCCTTGTGATCGTGCCAATATTTGTTCGGCTCTTCGCCCAGAATAGCGACGCCGCAATCGTCGCTGGCACCATGATCCGTGACAGGCGCAGAGAACGACACATCAAGCCCGTCGCAAGCCGCGATAATCTGTTCGCGCCAATCCGTGTGAATTTCGCCAGACAAATATACCTTGAGCATGATGCATCCTTTTCCTGAAAAACCTCTAGCCGCGCAGGGCACCGCCTGTTGCTTTGCCGACTTTCTCAACAATCTTTGCGCTAACTGCTTCGATCTCTGCTTCTTTAAGCGTTTTTTCTGCCGGTTGCAGGCGAACGGTTACGGCGATGGATTTTTTGCCTTCGCCAAGTGATCCACCGATGAATTCATCAAAAACGCGCACGTCTTCGATCAACGCTTTGTCCGCGCCCGCAGCGGCGTTGACAAGCGTCAAAGCCTCGACATCCGCATCCACGACAAAGGCGAAATCACGCTCTACCGCTTGCAAATCGCGCAAGACAAGCGCGGGTCGCGTCGATGTTTTCTTCTTCGGCAGCGGCACTTCCGCAGGCCAAATGGTAAAGCCCATGGCAGGAGCTTTGACACCCATCGCCGCTAGGACTTTGGGATGAATCTCACCGAATACGCCCAGCACTTTCTTTGGGCCCAAGCAAATCACGCCGTGGCGGCCAGGATGCCACCATGCATCGCCTGTTCGCAGAATTTGCACCTTCGCAGGTGCACCAATCGCTGTCAGAATTGCCTCTGCATCGGCCTTGACATCGAACACATCCACTTGACGCGCCTCGCCATGCACATCCTTCGGACCTGTGCGACCTGTAATCAGGCCAGAGATTTGCACATGCTGTTCACCCGGTTCACCGCCGTGAAAGGCCGTACCAACTTCAAAGAGCGCTTGTTCCATGAACCCGCGCGCCTGATTGCGCGCTGCGGCTTGCAGCAAGCCCGGCAACAACGCGGGACGCATGTGGCTCATTTCCGAGCTGATCGGATTTGCAAGCATCGTCGCATCACCGCCGCCGCCGAAAAGCGTCGCTGAGGCTTTGTCGATGAAGCTGTAGGTCACACATTCATTATAGCCAAGCGCCGCTGCCGTGCGCCGCGCCGCGCGTTCGCGGACCTGCATAGGTGACAGGATTGCTTCGGTGATGCCCGCATCAAGGCGTGCCAACGGCTTTCCTTTGAGGCCCGTCAGCGATTCAATGCGCGCGACTTCCTCAACGAGGTCGGCCTCGCCTTGCACATCAGGACGCCAGCTTGGCACCTGCGCCATATCGCCGTCCATGACGAACCCAAGCGCACTTAATGTTGCGCGCTGTGTCTCGGCTGGAATGTCCATGCCAACAAGGGAAGAGCAACGATCCGTATCAAGTTTGTAAGCGCGGCTTACATCTGGCACGGCACCAAGGTGGATAACTTCCGAGGCCTCACCGCCCGCGATGTCCACGATCATGCGCACGGCATGTTCAAGACCAACAGGGGTGAACGCAGGATCAACGCCGCGCTCGAAACGATACCGCGCATCAGAATTGATCTTCAATGCGCGGCCCGTATAGGCGATCTGGATCGGGTCCCAATAAGCGCTCTCGACGAAGACATTCACCGTCTCCTCGGAGCAACCCGAATGCACACCGCCCATCACACCCGCGATGCTTTCAGGGCCTTGATCGTCGGAGATGACCATCTGACCCGCTTGCAACGTGTATTCTTTGTCATCCAGCGCCACGAGTGTCTCGCCGCCCGCCGCGCGATGAACGCGCAGGTTGCCTTTGACCTTATCAAGGTCAAACACATGCAAGGGACGGTTCTGATCGTAGGTGAAGAAATTCGTCACATCGACGAGGAAATTGATCGGGCGCAGACCAATGGCGCGCAGTGCGTCCTGCATCCATGCGGGGGACGGACCGTTCTTCACACCCTTGATGACACGGCCACAAAAGACGGGGCAACCATCCAGCGTGTCGGCGTCAATCGTAACTTCAACATCGGCCTTAAAGCTCGCCGCGACAGGTTCAACCTCGCAAGCTTTCAATGTGCCAAGCCCACGCGCCGCCAAATCGCGCGCGATACCGCGCACACCAAGCGCATCAGGACGGTTCGGCGTAATCGCGATCTCGATCACAGGATCGACCTTGGATGGATCGTTCGCAGCCAGCCAATCGACGAACAATTCACCGACTTCGCCAGAGGGCAATTCGATAATGCCGTCATGCTCTTCGGACAGTTCCAACTCGCGCTCCGACGCCATCATGCCATGGCTCTCAACGCCGCGAATGTTGCCAACGGAGAGCGTCACATCAATGCCCGGCACATACTCGCCCGGCTTGCACAGCACCACCGTGATCCCTTCGCGGGCATTCGGTGCACCGCAAACGATCTGTTGCAAACCCGCGTTGGTTTCCACTTGGCACACCCGCAAGCGATCCGCGTCAGGATGCTGCTCGGCTGACTTCACCTTTGCCAAAGTGAAAGATTTCAGCGCATCCGCAGGATTGCTCACCTCTTCCACTTCAAGACCAAGATCGGTCAAGGCGTAGAGAATATCATCCAAAGATGCCTCAGTCTCAATGTGCTTTTTCAGCCAGGACAGTGTGAATTTCATCGCTATTTTTCCTGTTTAACTAAGGCCAAGCGCTTCGCGGGCGAGCGCATGCCAATCTGTGTCGATGCCTTCGGGCACCTGTACCCAATCCTTGAACGGTCTGCCTTTGCCCGATGGGTCAAACGGCACCGCCTCTGGATGGGAGACGAATATTTCCTCAACGCGCGTCGCGCCGAGTTTGAAAACCATGGAGTCTTGATAAAATGACAAGACAGGCTTTTGCCCCGCAAGCCGAGCGCAGGGTTTGCCGAACATCTGTGCGGTTTCGAGAGTGGGAGCCTCAGCGCGCATTTCGTCGATGAACACTTCGAAGGTTTGAGGGGCGACCATTAGTTATTCCACCTTTTCCGAAGTAGCTCGGTGCACCCAACC
>NZ_JBAUHO010000366.1:0-2300 GCF_049680325.1 Planktotalea sp. | reverse complement strand
GATCAACACGATCCATTTGGCTGTGCCCCGGTTTGGAGCTTAGGGCTCGTCGCGACGAACCGCCTGACGAGGGTGAACGTTTGTCGGTGTCCGCAGACCTTGCGGGGTCATGGCGCTGTCACATCCGCCAACATGCGCTGGCTCTTGGGGTCATAAAACGGGGTCACGCTGATCTCTGCGCTGATGGCCACGCCTTCGACCATCACGGTGTAGGAGCCTGCATCCAAAGATTGCTTGTCGGTTTCCCCTTTTGGCAGGTCCACGAAGCAAAGCCCTACCGAAACGCCTACGCTCCTGCCAAAGGCCCCGGCAGTGACGTAGCCTACGACTTTGCCGTCCCGCAGGACGGGCTCGTTATGGTGCAAAAGGGGCTCTGGGTCGTTCAGCTTAATCGAACACAGGAACGGACCTTTGTTGGCAGCCTTTCGCGCCATATAGGCATCCCGTCCGATGAAGGGGATCGGCTTTTTGGTTTTGCAGACAAATTCCAGCCCAAGTTGATGGGCGGCTTCGGTATAGGCCATGTCATGGCCCCAGTGAAGGAAACCCTTTTCAAGCCGGAGGGCATTCAACGCTTCGCCGCCGATAAGGCGCAGGCCGAATGCCTTGCCCGCTTCCATGAGCACGTCAAAGACGTATTCGGCAAAATCAGGAGTGACGAAAATCTCCCACCCCAGTTCGCCGGAATAGGACAAGCGCTGCGCGGTGACACGCGCATGGCCAATATGGAACGTGCGATGGCTGTTAAAGGGAAACGCCCCTTTCGACAGGTCGGCATCACTGACGGCGGCCAACAACGCACGGCTCTTGGGACCCATGATGGCCAGAACCCCATATGCGGCGGTGACATCGCGCAGGCGAACATCTTCACCCGGCTCGATATGGTCGCGCAGATGCAAATAGTCGCGCCGCGTGTGCGAGATCGAGCTCATCATCATAAACGAGTCATCGCCGTAACGCGCGACCGTTACATCGCTTTCGATCCCGCCGCGTTCATTGAGCATCAACGTATAGGCCACACGCCCGTCCGCCATCGCCATGTCGTTGGTGCAGATACGCTGCAAGAAGGTTTCGGCACCCGCTCCTTCGACCATCAGCTTACCCAGCATCGTATAGTCGATCATCGCCACGTCCTCGCGGGCGGCCTTTTGTTCTTCCTGCACATAGTCAAACCAGTTTTGGCGGCCAAAGCTGTATTCGGTTTTCGGCTCAACCCCTTTTGGCGCAAACCAGGCAGGACGTTCCCAGCCCTGAACCTCGGCAAAGCAGGCACCATTGGCTTTTAGCGCATGGTAAAACGGCGTTTTGCGCAGATTGCGCGCTGTCGTGCGCTGATAATTCGGCCAGTGCATCGCATAGGTCTGCACCAATGTTTCGGGGCAGCGTTCACGGAGGTAGAGATCCCGCGCCCGAAATTCTTCACAGCGTTTCGGATCCATTTCGCTGAGGTCAATCGGAGGATGCCCGTCGATGATCCATTGCGCCAGCGCCCGCCCCGCACCAGAGCCGGACTGAATACCGGTCGAATTCACCCCGCCCAAAACGAAATACCCTTTGATGTCGGGGGCTTCTCCCAGAATGAACCGCCCGTCATAGGAATAGCTTTCAGGACCGTTGAAGAATGTGCGAATGCCGGTTTCCATCAGCAAAGGCACCCGGTTCATGGCCATTTCCAGCACGTCCATCACGTCGTCCTCGACGAAGGGAAGTGAATCAAAACAGAAATCTTCGGAAATCCCCTGCATGCCCCAGGGTTTGGCGTGATTATGGGCAAACCCGAACAACAGTTTTCCGGCATCTTCTTTGAAATATGTGCCGTCACAATAGGATCGCAGAACCGGCAGATCATTGGGCAGATTGTCGATGGCCTCGGTCACCAGATAGTAATGCTCACAGGCATGCAGCGGTACGCCAACTCCGTTCTGTTGGCCCAATTCGCGCGCCCACATCCCGGCGCAATTGACCACGAAATCAGCTGATATGGTTCCCTGATCCGTGCGCACACCGCTGGCTTTGCCCTCATGGGTCAAAACCTGTTCGACTTTGATATGCTCAAAGACTTTTGCGCCATGTAGTTTTGCGCCTTTGGCGAGAGCAGTGGTCAGATCAATCGGGTTGGCAGAACCATCACTGGGCATATAGATGCCGCCAAGCACCCCTTCGGGGTTCATCAGGGGCCAGCGTTCCTTGATCTCAGCGGTGCTGATCGCATGGGCTTCAATCCCGAACAATGAGGCAAAGTCGGCTTTGCGCTTCAGCTCCGCGTGGCGTTCATCGTTCACTGCGATGGAGATTGACCC
>NZ_JBAUHO010000365.1:0-7658 GCF_049680325.1 Planktotalea sp. | reverse complement strand
GCGCTGGAGCGTCCGCGCGGAAAGGCATCTTTGTCAAATCACATGCGCCGCGTTCTAAAGCTGAAAAAGCATGAGCTAGCTTTGCTGAACGAATGGGTGCGACCACTCCCCGACACAGCGAAGGGGTTAGCACAGCGGATCAAGCACTTGGAAATTAAACACAGTGGTTTGCGTCCTTTGGACGAGGCGATTTCCACCAGCGGTGGCGTCATGCAAAGCGCGCTGACCGGTGATCTGATGCTGCATGCAAAACCCGGCACGTTTTGCGCAGGCGAAATGCTGGATTGGGAGGCGCCCACAGGGGGCTATCTCCTCACGGCATGTTTCGCCACCGGCCGCGTCGCGGGACGCGGCGCGGCGCGTTACTTAGGACTTAGGCCAATGCCCTAACCCGTTTGAAGGCATCGCGCGCGCGCATTCGGTTTGCGTATTCATCAATCTGTGCGTTCTCGTGCTCAAATTTTGCACCAACCGCCCAGTTCAGGCAATGGGTCAGCAAAATATCGGCGATCGTAAATGTGTCGCCTGCTGCGAATGGGGTCGTGATACGCTTGGCCAAACGATCAACGTTGCGATTGAATTCCCACATCAAGGATGGCTTGACCGCTGGCACGCGCTGCTCTTCTGGCAGGACAAACGTATGGCGCGCGGCAGTCCAGAGAACCGCATCCAATTCGTCAAGAATTGCATGCATGATGGCATCCTGATGCGCACGGGCAAGGGTGCCAGCAGGGGCGGTCAGAGCGTTATGCTTGTCCGCAAGGAAGGTCATTATAGCAGCGGAATCTGTGAGGATGTCTGTTCCAACGCGCATTGCGGGAACCTTGCCAGCAGGATAAACGGCGGTGATGACAGGATCGCGCGGCTTGGCGACCGTTAACGTGTAGTCCTCACCCAGCTCTTCGAGTGTCCAAAGTACCCGAAATGCGCGGCTCGCGACCGAACCAAAAACTTCATACATTGCTTGCTTCTCCCAAAGACATTTATCGTTTTGCCATCATTGCGAGGCGGATCAAACACCGCTCGACCAAGGCCATTGAAGGGGCGTTCTGACTGGCGCTGCGCAGTTTCAGATCTGTATCGACGATCAAACTTAGCGCGGCTTCAAGATTGTAGATGCCCCAACCCTGCGCTTGTCGTAGCATCCGATCACGGCGTGGGCCAAAGACGGGGGGCCGCAATTTGCCGATGCCCTGCGCCGCGCCGCCCGGATCACTAGCAGCAGCATAAAGCGTTTTGAAATGCCGGAGCGTCGCGATGCACAGGGCGACGGGTTGCACGCCTTGGGCCTGCAACTTGCGCATGACTGGCCCAATTTCGCCAGAGCGGGCCTCGGCGACAATATTGATAACATCATCAAGGCCCGCCTCAGTTGAGGTTGGCGCGCAATTGGCTATGTCCTCACTGCTCAGCGGTGCGGCGTCGTTCAGCTTGTAAAGGGCGAGCTTTTCAAGTGTTTGACGAAAATCACCTGGATCAAGGGCGCGTGACAGGACGGTAAGGTCATCCATAACGTCCCGATCCGGGGCGGTAATGCCTGCGCGCGTCAATTCGGCCTCGATTTCCTGACGAGAGGGTGGATCATCGTAGATACCCACCGCGAACGCGTTCGAATGGCTCTCAAACATTTTTCGCAGGCCAGAACGCGCATTGAGTTGGCCTGCCGTCACGATAATCTGGGCATCGCCCTTGCGCCACTCCTCAAGCGCGGGCGCAATCGTTTTGGCGATTGTGTCCGTTGCATCCTCGACAAATGCAACGCGCGGCCCGGGAAAAAAGCTTTGCGCCGTCATGGCATCGATGAGGGCGGCGGGATCTTTGCGTAAATCGGCAGCGGGTAACCGCGTGAGACGCATTTCCTCTTCGCCGTTAGGGCCAATGAGGGCGGCGATGACTTGCTGACGTTTCAGCGCAATACGCATCGCGTCGGGGCCAAAAATTAGCAAGCCCGTTTTGCCGGCGTCAGGTTTGGCAAAATAGCCAGATGCCTCACGCGCCGATAGTTTCATGGTAGCAATTTGGGATCAATGACATGAAGGCGATCAATGAGTTGATCTGCCAGAATAATCATCAATCGCTCGCGTGCTGCGCGTTCAGAAGCAAGGGTTGCGGCGGTGTTGCTGGTCGCGGAATAGCCAGTGAAGTTTGTGATTGAGCCATTTGCAATGCTCGTGCCTGTCTCAGAGTTATTTAACTGATATATAAGGACACCGCGCCATTGCACACGCGTGGTTGAGCCTGTTGACGTTGTCCCAAGACTTGCGGCGCTTTCAGTTACCGTAAACTTAAGCGTCATTGGCGCAGGATCGGCGCGACCGAGGCGCGTCTCTAACTGGCGCACAACGAAGTATTCGTTTTTCGTATTTGGCTCGGCGATGTAAATACGCCCTTCGAGCTTGGAGCCAGCTGCATTCGGCCCGTAGACAGGCGAAAAGTTGCAGGCGCTAGCCATGAGAAAAGCAGCGCCAGCAAACAGGACGTTTCTTCTATCAGACAACGACATTCACAATCCGCCCTGGCACAACAATCACCTTCTTTGGCGTCGCGCCGTCCAGTGATCTTTGCACAGCCTCATCGTTTAGAGCGACCTTTTCAACCTCTTCCTTGGACATATCCTTGGGAACAGTGATTTCGCCGCGGCGTTTGCCGTTGATCTGGATGGGCAAGGTGACATTGTTTTCAACCAACATCGCCTCATCCGCAACGGGCCAAGGTGCATTGATAATGAGGCCTACCCCGCCCTGATGGGCCCAGATATCTTCTGCAAGATGCGGTGTCATTGGTGCCATTAGTTGTGCAAGGGTCATGACCGCTTCGCGTTGTGCTGCGTAGCCGGCCTTGGATTTGGCGAGCGTGCTTGTAAAGCCGTAAAGCTTGGCGATAGCCGCATTAAAGCCGAAACTTTCCACCCCACTGGTCACGTCGCGAATGGCTTTGTGCATTTCGCGCAGCAGATCTTCGTCGCCCTCGCCTTGAGCGTCTTTATCCATCTGCCCGATGCGGTCGCAGATCGACCAAACACGGCCCAGGTGCTTAAAGGAAGCTTCCGCACCCGATGCCGTCCATTCGACATCGCGCTCGGGGGGGGAATCGGAGAGCACGAACCAGCGGGCCGTATCTGCACCAAAGGCGGAAATGATGTTCAGCGGATCGACGACGTTGTTCTTGGACTTGGACATCTTCGCGGACGGGATAACGTCCACCTCTGCGCCGCCGTCTTTCAGAAAGGCTTTGCCCTCCTTCAATTCAACCTGCTCGGGGTAGTGATAAACAGGCCGCCCATTGTCGCCGTTACTCTTGTAAATCGCGTGGGTCACCATGCCTTGGGTAAAGAGGGCATCAAAAGGTTCAATAGCTTTGGCAGGCAAGTTGCCTGTGATTTGCATCGCGCGTGCGAAGAAGCGGGAATAGAGCAGGTGCAAGATCGCGTGCTCGATCCCGCCGATATATTGATCGACATTCATCCAATACTCGGCGTCGTCCATGTTGACGGGCGTGTCGGCATTCGGCGACGTGAAGCGCGCGAAATACCAAGAGCTGTCGACGAACGTATCCATCGTATCGGTTTCGCGCTGCGCAGGGCTACCGCAATTCGGGCAGGAACAGTTGCGCCACGTCGGATGACGATCAAGCGGGTTGCCTGGCGTGTCGAAGGTCACATCATATGGCAGCTCGATCGGCAGGTTTTCTTTCTTCTCGGGAACGACGCCGCAGTCAGAGCAGTGCACCACGGGAATCGGGCAACCCCAATAGCGCTGACGGCTTAGGCCCCAATCACGGAGGCGATACTTGGTGACGCCCTGACCGATGCCGTTTTCTTCACAGAACGCAATCGCGCTATCAATAGCCTCAAACCCTGTCTGCCATTGCTCGCCTGCAAAGCCGCCGTTGTAGAAAACTTTTTCGGTCTTGGCAGGCACATAGGCCTCTTCCAGTTTGGGTGACGCATCCTCAGAGGGCAGGTAAGTCGAAATGATCGGCAGGGCATATTTCGTTGCAAACTCAAAATCACGTTCGTCGTGAGCAGGACAACCAAAAATCGCGCCTGTGCCGTAGTCCATCATGATGAAGTTGGCGATGTAAACGGGCAGCTCCCAAGCGGTGTCAAACGGATGACGCACGCGCAGACCAGTGTCGAAACCCTTTTTCTCGGCGGTTTCGATTTCTTCTGCTGTGGTGCCACCTTTGCGGCAATCCTCGTTGAAAGCACGCAGTTCATCGTTGTCTTTTTCAAGAAGTTTAGCGAGCGGATGATCCGGTGAGATGCCTACAAAGGACGCGCCGTTCAATGTATCAGGACGGGTTGTATAGACCTCAATTCGGTCATGACCGTCAGGGGCATCAATCGTTGAAAAGGCAAATTGAAGACCGCGGGATTTGCCGATCCAGTTCTCCTGCATCAGCTTCACCTTGGCGGGCCAGTTGTCCAGGCCGTCCAAGGCGGAAAGCAACTCCTCGGAGTGATCCGAAATCTTGAAGAACCATTGGGTGAGTTCACGGCGTTCGACCAATGCACCTGAACGCCAACCGCGGCCTGCTTCGACTTGCTCGTTCGCGAGAACGGTCATGTCCACAGGATCCCAGTTTACGACTGCATTCTTGCGATAGACGAGGCCTTCGTCGAGAAAGTCGAGGAAAAGCGCCTGTTGCTTGCCGTAGTATTCTACATCGCACGTTGCGAATTCGCGGGACCAGTCAATAGACAGGCCGAGCGGCTTCATCTGCTCACGCATGTCAGCGATGTTGTTGTAGGTCCAATCCTTTGGATGCCCGCCAATCGCCATAGCTGCGTTTTCCGCTGGCATGCCGAATGCGTCCCAACCCATCGGATGCAAAACGTTGTGGCCTGTGCTCATCTTATAGCGCGCGATCACGTCGCCCATGGTGTAGTTGCGAACATGGCCCATGTGAATGCGCCCGGAAGGGTAGGGGAACATCTCCAAAACGTAGTATTTCGGCTTGGATGGATCGCGCTCGGCTTTGAATGTATTGGCCTTGTTCCAGGCTTCTTGCCATTTCGCTTCGATGGTGGTGGCGTCATAGCGTTGCATGGGCATGTCCTTTTGCGCAGTTTCGCGCCTTAAATACTGTTGCAGGGGTGATATGCGATGGCCCTTTCGGGGTCCAGAGCCAACACTCCCCTGAATTCGCCATTGGCCTGCCACATTGGTGTTTCTATAGTCGCGGAAACAGTTAAACGGGCTAGTTCATATGCGTATTCTTATTATTCACCAAAACTTCCCGGGACAGTACAAGCATTTGGCCCCCGCTCTTGTCGAGCAAGGCCATCAGGTTTTTTCGCTGACACCCAAAGTAGAGAAGGTGACGAATTGGAAGGGCGTGACGTTGTTGCCCTATGGTATCAAACGTTCAAGTTCGAAAGATATCCACCCATGGCTGTCCGATCTGGAAACCAAAGTCATACGTGCAGAGGCCTGTTATCGTCACGCCCTTGCGCTAAAGGAAAAAGGTCTAGAGCCTGATGTGATCCTTGCTCATCACGGTTGGGGCGAGCCGATGTTCCTCAAAGATGTTTGGCCGAATGCCAAAATGGGCTTGTATTGCGAGCTATATCATCTGGATGAGGGTGAAACGGTTAACTTTGATCCCGAGTTTTCGACAAAAGACCTGCTTAGCAACGCATTGCGCTTACGTTTACGCAATCTCAACAATGCATTGCATTTTGAAGCCGGTGACGCGGGAATCAGCCCAACGGAATTTCAGGCCGGCACGTTCCCCCAACCGTTTCGCGAAAAGATCAGTGTGATTCATGACGGGATTGATACTGATTTGGTCCGGCCCAACAAAGATGCGGTTCTTAAGGTGACTGATACCCTTAGCCTTACGCGTGATGACGAGGTGGTTACCTTTATCAACCGCAACCTTGAGCCGTATCGCGGATATCATGTGTTTATGCGTGCGTTGCCCAAGCTGCTGAAAACCCGGCCGAATGCCCAAGTCGTTCTATTGGGAGGGGATGAGGTCAGTTATGGCTCGCGGCCACCAGCTGGGAAAACATGGAAACAGATTTACATCGACGAAGTGCGCGATCAGATTTCAGACGAAGATTGGAAACGCGTGCATTTCATGGGGCGCGTCCCTTATGACGTGTTCCTTGCGATGATGCAGGTGAGCCGACTGCATATCTATCTGACCTATCCATTTGTGCTTAGCTGGTCACTGCTGGAAGCGATGAGCACGGAAGCGGCGATTCTGGCTTCTGACACCGCCCCTGTGCTGGAAGCGATCCGTCACGATGAAACGGGATGGTTGACCGATTTCTTTGATGCCGATGCACTTGTTGAAAAAGCCGATGCGCTGCTTGATGACAAAGAAACGCGCGCTCGCTTGGGTAAAGCGGCACGCGAATTTGTATTGAAGACTTATGATCTAAAGACCCAATGCCTGCCGAAACAGTTGGATTGGGTCAAATCGCTTGCTGACAGGTCTTCTTAAAGACGACTGTCGACCGCACGAAGCTGGCGCGCGCGTGCAAGGATAGCATCTTCAACAGCGCGCGAGGTTGCTACGCTGACAGGGCCGTTACGCGTGTGAAGGGCGACGTTCAGCGAACGCGCTTCTAGCGCAGGATCACTTACAAGGATTGTTGCGCGATATGCACGACCGCCACCAGGTGGGCGTCCGTAGCCTGTTGTGATTACCCCAGAGAAGGGATCAACCGATTCCACAGGCAGGAAGTTAAGAACATCAAGCGAGGCATTCCAGATATACTTGTTCACCTTAACGTTGGTGCCAACGTCAGAAGGTTTGAAGATATCCCAGATGGATGAACCCTTTTGTGTAATTGATTCGGGATGGCTTGCCGGCAGATCGCCAGCACTGCTGGAACTGCCGCCGCCGATGCCGCCGCCACAAGCTGCGAGCGAAAGCGCCGCAATGATTCCGACAATTGGTTTAGTTGAGATCAGTTTGCCCATGGTAATCCGCCCAGCCCCTTGTTTTCTTTGTCCTACCCAAGCGGCCCTTTGGGGGCAAGAGTTTTTGCTATATATATAGGCGTGAGTTTGCGTATGCCGCCTTGTGGCAAGACTGTGGCAAAGCTGCACCATTTTCACAGCCTTTAACGCGCCATGTTTTGGGAGCCTTGCAAACTGACCCCTAAAAGAGCGAAACACCCTTCAGACCTAGTACGGATTCCCCGGGCTAGGCACCAGAATAGAAACCCCGAGGGAAAAACGATGAAAAAAGTTCTTTTCGCTACAACAGCACTGATCGCCACAGCAGGCGTTGCAGCAGCTGACGTATCTTTTGGTGGCTACGGCCGCTTTGGTGCGACATATAACTCCGCAGCAGCAACTCAGGTTGCAGCTACAAGCCGCTTCCGTCTGAACATCGACGGTTCAACAGAAGCAGACAACGGTCTGACTTTTGGCGCACGTATCCGCATCCAGGACAGCGCAACAGCAGCTGGTGCTCTTAACGGCGCTAACTTCTACGTGAAAACTGGCGGCCTGAAAGTTGCAGTAGGTAACACATCTGGCGTTATCGATGCACAAGCAAACGCATACAACCAGTCTTTGGGCCTCACAGGTCTTGGCTACCACAACGTTGTAGCTAACTCCTCTGTAAACGGCTACTGGGGCTTTGACGGCTACACTTCTGGCGGCAACGGCCGTGAAGCAGTAACTATTAACTAC
>NZ_JBAUHO010000364.1:0-4883 GCF_049680325.1 Planktotalea sp. | reverse complement strand
TGATCTCTGGCAGCGCGACATATGACGCGCTAGAACAATGTCAAACAGGGGGATCGAACATGAGTATTCAAGATTGGAACGGCCAAGCAGCCGTTGTCACAGGCGGTGCATCTGGCCTGGGTGCAGCAACAGCCAGCGCATTGGCAGATGCTGGGCTAAAAGTTGCGCTTTTTGATATGAACAACGAAAAAGGCGAAGCGCACGCAGCTACAATCGGCGGAATGTTCTGCAATGTAGATGTGTCCGACCCCGCCAGCGTCAAAGCCGGCCTCGATAAGGTTGTCGCCAGCCTCGGCGCGCCGCGCGTTATGGTAAATTGCGCAGGGATTGCGCTTGCAGGAAAAACCGTCAGCCGCGGCGAGCCACATGATTTCGCCCTTTTCGACAAAACCATTCGCGTCAATCTCATTGGCTCTTTCAACTGCGCCAGTCAGGCCGCGGCGCTAATGGCCGCGAGCGAACCGATGGCACCGGACGGCGCGCGCGGCGTCATTATCAATACGGCCTCCGTTGCCGCCTATGAAGGACAAATCGGCCAGATCGCCTATTCCGCCTCCAAGGGTGGTATCGTTGGCATGACCCTGCCCATGGCACGTGATCTCGCGGATAAAGGCATCCGCGTTTGCTCGATTGCTCCGGGCCTGTTCCTGACACCGCTGCTGGAAAGCCTTCCCGAGGACGTGCAGCACTCGCTCGGCCAACAGGTTCCCTTCCCCTCGCGTCTTGGACAACCGTCTGAATTTGGAAAACTGGTGTGCAGCATCGTCGACAATCCGATGCTGAACGGCGAGGTCATCCGTCTGGACGGCGCAATCCGCATGACCGCACGCTAAGGCACTATAAAGCGACAGCCCTTTCCCAGGACAAATTAAGTACTCTGCTCTGCCGCTTAGGCAGGGCTTTGCGATCAATCAATTTACCGTGGACTTCAAAATCGTCATCTATTTTTACAAAAAGCAATTTGTTAAAATGTCGATCCAGACGCACCCTTGTCTGCTGACTCTTGCAAAGCGGTGAAATCGTTTTGATCTCGACAAAATCGTTTCCTACGCGCCCGTCAGAACCCTGCGCATGGGTCCTATGTAACTTGATACCGTAGATGATCGCGCCAAATAGCTCTCCGATATCTCCATAGGCATTCAAATGCTGACCGGTTTTAAGAAAATAGCTTTTCGCGAGCGTTAGCAGATCCAGAAAGTAGGGCACGAGCGTGATATCGGCATTCGGATATCTCAGACGCAAGTCGGCCTGTCGCTCCAGTTCAGCCAAGCGGCTAGAGCGAATTTCATCAGGATCGATAATGCTGTCCCAGCCGATCCATTCCCCATCGATCCAAAAAGCGTTGTCAGGCCCAAGGACATCCATTTTTCTGCTCCACTTATCGCGTGGGACAGTACAGCCAAACCACTTGGGCAAAAATATGACCGGCAATGGAATACGCTAACCGACTGTGCGGGCAGCTCTCACTTTAACGGGAAATCTTGTTGGTGCGGTCGGGGGGACTCGAACCCCCACGAGTGTTACCTCACAGCGACCTCAACGCTGCGCGTCTACCAATTCCGCCACGACCGCGAAACCAACAAGTGGGCTGCATATAGACGAGGCAATTTGTGATGCCAAGGGCAATTCGCATACGCCATCGCAAAACTGTCACGAAAGCGAATTTGACACCGTCAACCCGCTAGGCCTTTTCGCGCGAAAGGGTCCTACGCCACATAATCAACGCTGCGCCGCCCAATAGCATTGCGCCAGCAAAACCCGGCACTTCAAAGCCCTTGAAAACCACTTGCGACATCACGCGGCCAGGTAGCAGCGTGAACAGCCCCGCCCCGATCAAACCTGCCATCGCGCCCAGCATGTTTTGTTTGTGCGCTTTGATGCGTCCTGCTCGTGCCGACGTGATCGCTGCGATCAAGGTATAAAGCGTGAAAACTGATAGAATGTGGATGGGACTGAAAGGGCCGACCAACCTTATTTCATGAATCGCAAACGAGCTCAGCGCGGTAAATGCCATCGCCGCGACCCAAACACGTCCCAGCGACTTGTGCAGGCGATCCCCTTTGCGCCGCATCAGCATGACCGGCGTTAACGCCAATGCACTAAACGCCGCAAGGGCGTGAATTTGGATGGACATTGGTGCGCTTAAGAGCGGCGTGAAATCCATGATATTGTTCCTTTTCCAAGTCGGGTGAGTTAGGTTAAGACCCTCTTGGATGCGGCGCTGCGCGGCGTCAGCAAGCAATGCGGCGAACGGCGGAGAAAATACGTGACAAACAGCCCCACGCAACACGCGCTTCGTGAAGTGCGGCGCATTTATTCAACGCGGCTTGCACAAATGATCCTTCTGGCCGTTGCGCTTTTGCTAGGCATCTCAGGTCCCTTTGGCACATTGGAAGCCATGAACTTCGGCCCCCGCCTTGCCTATTGGCTGGTAACTGTGCCTTTGACCTTTGCGCTTGGCGTTTTCACCTCTGCCTTTGTCGCCGAAACCACGCGGCGCAGCAAACAGCCATGGCTCTCTCCGGTGCTTGTTTCGCTCTCAACCGCGGTCACGATTGGCATTACTGTCACCTTGCTGAACGGGCTCGCCTTTGCGCGCTCGCCTCTGGATACAGCGCATTTCGGAACGCCCATATTTTCGATTATGGCCACAGCCGCCGTGATTGCCTTCGTGTTTAAATCTCTTTCGGATGGCAGGATCAAACCTGCCCAGACCCAGAAACAACCGCCGCCACTACTGGACCGCCTCGACTTCGATAAACGCGGCGCACTTATCTCGCTCAGTGTTCAGGACCACTATGTCGAGGTTACGACCACGAAAGGGACGGCATTGGTGCTTATCCGCCTGAGCGATGCGATGCGCGAAACCGGCTCTGTTCAGGGCGTGCAAATCCACCGCTCGCACTGGGTCGCCCTTTCTCACATCACCGCTGCACGGCGCGACGGGGACAGGGCGATCCTGACACTGTCTGACGGGCGCGACCTACCAGCAAGCCGTAGCAACATCAAAACCCTCAAAGAGCATGGTATCTTGCCGCGATAGTGCGGCGCGCAACAAGTAGGAATTGCGTGCAAAGCCCTGCCATAGTACCCCGCAACTATGGTTGAATGGAAAATATCAAACGAGCTGGTCGCCTATGACGCTGCCGTCGCTTTCATGGAAGCCCGCGCCGAGGCCATTGCCGCAGGCAGCGCCGATGAAATGGTCTGGCTGCTGGAACACCCCCCGCTTTATACCGCCGGGACCTCTGCCAATGTCGCCGATCTGAAAGACCCTGATCGTTTTCCCGTCCATACATCCAAACGCGGCGGGCAATATACCTATCACGGCCCCGGCCAACGCGTGGCCTATGTCATGCTTGATGTCGCCAAGCGGGGACGCGATGTGCGCGCCTTTGTGCAAAGCCTTGAAGAATGGGTGATCGCAACGCTTGCAGAATTCAACATCACAGGCGAAATTCGCGACGGGCGCGTTGGCGTCTGGGTGACGCGCCCTGACAAACCCTTGCTGGCGAACGGCGCTTTGGCGGAAGACAAGATCGCCGCGATCGGCATCCGCCTGCGCAAATGGGTCAGCTTTCATGGCATTTCGATAAACGTAGAACCCGACCTCGAACATTTTGCCGGCATCGTTCCATGCGGAATCACCCAATATGGTGTAACCAGCCTCGTTGATCTGGGCCTACCTGTCAGCATGGGTGATCTGGATGTTGCACTAAAGCGAAGCTTTGAGGCGACGTTCGGGCCTGACGAGACAAAAAGCTAGTCGTCCGGACACAGGAACCTCGTGACGTATTTAGGCAAATGCTCTTTATCAAAAAAGGTCGCGTGATTGCGCAATTCCCGCGCCTCTTTCAAAGGTTGCTCCAGCTTCACCAAAAATGAGCGAGACAGCCTTTTTTCTGCATTCGCATCATCAACTGCAAGGGTCACCGAGCCCTGGAAACATGTGGCTGGCTCCAAGCGCGGCTCAGGCTTCAAATAGATTGTACTTACGATAGCTATGGGTGGTGCGTGGATAAAGACCGCCGTAAAGCAATCTCCCTGCTTAAGTATTATACCGCGATATTCGCGAGATCGACGCGTTAGATTTTTGCACGGCATATAGAGTTCAACAGCGTCGAACCCGCGCATAACCTGTCCACTACCGACTTGCTTAACATTCAAAAGCGAAACAGTGAATTTTCCGGGATGTGCAAGCGACTTTCGCCAGTTTGCATAGAGGCCGTTGGGAAACTGTTCGTTACTTTGGTTAAGGTCGTGCCCCTCTGAAACATAGGAAAAAGCGTCGACAAGGCCGTTTGCGTTTGGCGAAAAACTGCGTTCCAAACCGATCTGCGCGCTCTCGCCAATCAGGGACTCTAGCATAATGTTCGCATTTACATCGAAATAGTCACAAATCTTCGCTAGCACATTTGGCTTCGGAAAGGACTGGCTACTCAAGTAGCGATGAAACTGAACTTTCCCGATACCAAGGTCCCGTGCAACAGACGAAATCGACGGTTTTTGCTGACAAAGCAGCCGCAGATTTTCCCCGAAAACAAAGTTAACCGACATCTTACCAAGCCCAACCGTTCTGCTTGAAAATTCGAAACGGACTCCGAATTTACATTGCGCGTGAACACACTACCCCATTTTGCAATGATCCACTTCTATAAAATTCCTGGGTGCTTGCAATGATGTTGACGTCGATAAATGTTAATACCGTCAAACAGCTGCTGCCCGTCCATCTATTTTGCTGCGCCCGAAACGCGCATAAACCCTCAACCCATTTACATCTTTGATAAATTTGCATGTGCAGCATCGCGTTCCGATCGCATTAATTGCGACCGCTACTACAAGCTGAGTTACAAATTTGCATCCAAAGCGGCCTGATGATCCTC
>NZ_JBAUHO010000363.1:0-3000 GCF_049680325.1 Planktotalea sp. | reverse complement strand
GCTGTGCGAGCCATTCCAGAATGGCCTCGGTGGTGGCACCGGGATTTTCCAACGTTGGCAAATGGCCTGCATTGGAAATAACCTTGAGCTCGGCATAGGGAATGAGTTCGGCCATAAAAACATGACGCTTCACAGGGCAAAGCGCATCATGTTCGCCGCATAGAACCAATGCGGGCACCCTGCATTTGCGCAGGGTCGATTGCTGATCGCGTCGCCGTTGAAGCGCGCGCGACTGGCGCACGAAAACCTCTGGCCCCATCGTAGCGGCCATATCCATCACGAGATTGAGCACATCAACCCGTTGTGGACCGGGCGCAAGGTAGTTCGGCTTCATTTCGTCGCGCATCACCTCATGAAGTCGCCCAGAACGTGCGCCAATGATTTGTGGCTCCCGTGCGGCTGCGACTTGCGGCGTTTCTGGCAACGGGTTCGTATCCATCAACGCAATGCGCATAACCCGTTCGGGCGCGCGTCGCAGAATTTCCATTGCAACGATACCGCCCATGGATAGTCCCGCCAGCGCAAATTTTGCGGGTAGAACAGCAAGCAATTCGGACGCAATTTCCTCAATCCGCTCGCCTTGCGAAATCGGGGCGCACATCACAGCGCGATCTGCCGAAAGCTCTGCGATTTGCGGTCCGAAAAGGCGCGCATCGCACATCATCCCGGGTAGAAAAACGACGGGTTCCTTCATCAGATCACGCGTGCCAGATTACTGGCGCATGAACTACGCGAAACGTGTCATTTTTTGTGAACTCACTCAATTTTGCATTCCTAACTGACTCATTCACAGAGTGATCCTTGAACAAGCGACGTGCAAGCAGATTGGATCGCCCGACACCCATTTGGGCAGTTATCTGTAACCCAATCGCCATTGAATCCAGCGCCAGCGCCTTTCCTATTCAGCGGTCCAACCACCATCCACCAGCAAAGAGGTACCAGTGACCATTCCCGCAGCATCGGAGGCCAAAAAGACCGCAGCGCCCATGATGTCTTCGACAACGCCAACGCGGGGCAATTTGATGTTGCGATCAATCCAGGCACGCTTTTCAGGATCTTCGAAGGTCGGCTTTGTCAGCTCGGTCAGAATGAATGTCGGGCAAATCGAATTGATCCGGATACCCGCAGGCCCGAATTCAATCGCCATGGCTTTGTTCATCCCCTCAACCGCATGTTTAGAGCTGCAATACACCGCGCGATCAATGCCCCCAACATGGGCCATTTGGCTGGAAATCTGAATGATCGAGCCACCAGTCCCTTGGGCAATCATCGCCTTCGCCGCTTGCTGCGCGATGAAATATGCGGCGCGCACATTGATGTTCATCACCGCGTCAAAATCATCTTCCGCCGTGTCGATTGCCGCGCTGTGACGTGCAAGTCCGGCTGAATTCAAAACGATATCAAAATGTTGCCCCTTAAACAGATCGCGCACGGCCTGAGTGTCGGTGACATCAAGCGCATAGGCATCTGCCTGATAACCAGCGCTGCGCACCTCGTTGACGACACCGCTTAATGTGTCAGCACTGCGCGCAGCAAAGGTGACATGCGCGCCCGCTTCAGCATATGCAACAGCGCAGGCCATGCCGATCCCTCGCGATGCCCCCGTCACCAGCGCGCGTTTGCCATCCAATCGAAATGAGGGAGTTTTTGGGAGTGTCATCGCAGCTGCCTTGGTTGGGATTTTTGCCAAGCTACGCCTGCGGTTTTGCGGTGTCTAGGGCGACTTTAGGCCGCGAAACTTGGGAAAGTCACTATAACGCGCTTGGCGTTGCGCCAAAGTTTCCCTCGGGGTTGAATGGGCCTTCAGCAACGTCCCTTTCGGCGCGATATAACTATCAATGCGGCGTGCAGGTTCAGCGCGCCAGGACAGATTGAACGCACAAAGCTTGGGGAAAAACCATGCCTCGCCAAAGGGGAGATGATCGTAAAGCCAATAGGCCAAGTCACGCCAATCACGCCCTGTTTCATACTGATCGGCAAACCATGGAATCACGATTGACGCCCCTGCCACCTCTACGTCGGGCAAGTCCCAGATATGGCACTCAAGCGGGTAATCATTGCGCGCGCAGTTGAGCCGGTTCTCATTGCCAAACCGGTTCAACTCAGGCGAGCGATAGCCTGAACGCACCGCAACCCGCCCGAAGGTTTCCTCTAGCGGATCAAGAAGCGTTGTGCAGAACGCCTGCCCGCGCGCCACTGCCAAATCTGGAACCGCAGGGATGTTCGGGATGGAATGAATGTTGCCGATCTCTGAATAAAGAAATTCGCGCATGTAGAAATACTTCGATAAGCGCACCCGCCCCAAGGTTTCGAGCGACCACATCGAAGCGGGGCGCCGCATCAGCTATGCCCGTTCCAGCGGAATGCTCCATCCTCGCGAAGGGGCGAAAACGGGTTGTGCGCAACTTCCCAGATATGTCCGTCAGGATCGGCGAAATAGCCATTGTAACCACCCCAAAACACCGCGGAGGCGGGGCGCAAAACCTTCGCCCCTGCCCGTTTGGCCGCATTCATCACCTCATCCACTTGGGATTTTTCGCGGCAATTATATCCAAGCGTTGATCGTCCCGCGCCAAGTTCGGCCACGTCCAGCCCGATATCTTCGGCCAGTTTTTCAAGTGGGTAAAGCCCAAGCGTCTGCCCAAGCAAATCATAGGCGATCACGCCATCTTGCGTGTCGACGCGGTTCCAACCCAAAGCATCATAAAATGCCGAAGATCGCTCCATATCCAAAGTGCCCAAAGTGATAAGGCTTACCCGTTGTTCCATGATGCTAACTTTCTCCGAAAAAATATTGCCGGTTACTGCCCAAGGGTGTTTTTTGCCCATGCGATCATGGCATTCGCCGCAACTTCTGTTTGATTTGGCGAAAGGATATCCCCTGCAATGACATGATTGTAGGGATCATCGCCATCGGCCAACTCCAGAACCAACAGCTCGGATGGGCCGCCCCATTCCTCGGCAACAGCGCGGTTCTTGGTAGGGCTGACAACCTTATCC
>NZ_JBAUHO010000362.1:0-10382 GCF_049680325.1 Planktotalea sp. | reverse complement strand
GATCTGGGTTTTCGCTAAACTTCAAAGCAACGCCGCCAAGTGTGCTGGTCACTTCGGCATCGCTCGCAAGCGTTTCATAGTCCGTCGCGGTACTGGCAACGCTGCTTGTCGAGCTGCTCGTAGTTGTCGTGTTACACCCCGCCAGCGCGAGGCATGCGGCGCAAAAGACACCGACTTTCAATGCTGGAATAGCCATGGGTACGCTCCAAAACGGACAACAACTCCGACCCACTTTAGGGGCGATGGGCCAGAGTTGATACCAAAAGCAGAAGGGATTTCAGCGTTTGGGCGATAAAAAGCCTAGCTGGCAATCGCATAGAGTATGCTGAAAATAATTCCGGACATAAGCGCGGCTGCGGGAACCGTAATAATCCAAGCCGCAACAATCGTCATAAAGTGAGAGCGGCGCACCAGCTTGCGACGACGACGCTCGATAGGGGCGATTGTTCTAGCTTCGGGAAGCGGGCCTGACGCACGTTTCAATCGGCGCTCCATATGCCATTCGCGGTAAAACCCGACGCCAAAGATGCCGCCCACGGCAATGTGGGTCGAGCTGACAGGAAGGCCCAGCCAGCTTGCGATAATCACGGTAATCGCGGCAGATAAGGCAACGCAATATGCACGCATCGGGTTCAGCTTGGTGATCTGGCTACCCACCATCCGGATCAGCTTGGGACCGAACAGAAACAGACCGAAGGAAATACCAAAGGCCCCAATAACCATAACCCACATCGGGATCGCGACCTTGGATGAAAAATCGCCAAACTCGCTGGCATGAACGATTGCAGCCAATGGGCCGACGGCATTGGCGACATCGTTTGCGCCATGGGCAAAGCTTAGCAGCGCGGCAGAAAAAACCAGCGGAATACCAAAGAGCACTTTCAGTGATTTGTTCCGGTTCTCCAGCCCTTGGGACTGGCGAATAATCAGCGGGCGCGTGACGAAATAGGTGATAATTCCAAACGCCACCCCGATCAGAAGAGCGGTCTGAAGGTCGATTTTAACGATCCGCTTCAGACCTTTCATCGAAAGATACGTCGCAAAAACGCCTGCCATAATGGCGATAAGGACAGGCACCCAAACGCGCGCGGCTGCGATCTTGTCTTCGCGATAGATGATGTTGTGCTTGATAAATGCAAGGAAAAGCGCCGCGACCAAGCCGCCCAAAACAGGGGAAATAACCCAGCTCGCAGCAATGGTGCCCATTGTTGGCCAGTTAACAGCAGCAAGACCTGCGGCCGCAATGCCCGCGCCCATAACGCCGCCAACGACAGAATGGGTCGTCGAAACAGGCGCGCCAACATATGTCGCCAGATTCACCCACATCGCCGAACTGATAAGCGCAGCCATCATCGCCCACATAAAGACTTGCCCGTCTTCTACGGCTTTCGTGTCGATAATCCCTTTGGAGATGGTCGAAACCACGTCGCCGCCCGCCAAAAGCGCGCCCGCGCTTTCACACACAGCGGCAATCGCGATTGCGCCGCCCATCGTCAAAGCGTTTGCGCCGACCGCAGGGCCCATATTGTTGGCAACATCATTCGCGCCGATATTGATTGCCATATAGGCGCCAAACGCCGCGGCCGCGGCAACGATCATCGTGCCTTCATCGCCGCCAAACCAGATAATAGCAGCCAAGCCAGCAAGCAAAATGAATGCGAAGGAAATACCAAGGCCGACCATCGGGCGCGACACATAGGCTGTCGCCATTTCAAGCTGGCTGATCCTGTTCAGATCTCGATCAAGGGTTTTCCACGGGCTACCGAGCGGGTCTTCGGCCATTTCGATCTCTTTCGCATGCATTCTTGTTGCAACGCGGGTAGAGAGGAAAGTGATTCAAGACAAGGGTTAGCTGGCCTTGAACCCGGTATTGGTGCGACGCTGCAAGCGCGCTAGAAGCGGAGCAAAATGTCCTGCAAGCCAGGTTCATCAACCATTTCAGCGGCTTGTGCGGGATTTACCCATTTGCGCGTGCGTTCTAACGCTTCGGGAAACTGGTCTTCAAGATGATCGACCTCGATTGCGTAGACCTGAGTTGCGCAATTCACTGTCGCTCCGCTATCAAGGCGCTTTTCGTACTGATAGGTCCCCAGCGGTTCAGGCGTAATATTCGCAGCCCTGACGCCTGCTTCCTCCCACGCTTCTTGCGCGGCGGCTGCATTTGCCTCTAACCCGTCGATGGGCCAACCTTTGGGCAAAATCCACCGCTTGGTTTCTCGCGACGTAATCATCAGAACTTTGCGCTCAGCGCCGTTTCCTTGATAGCAAATCGCAGCGACCTGAACCCGGTCCGGTCGCTGAACCATCGGTTGCACAACTTCTTTCCACGCTGTTTTCAGAATGTTTACCATAATCACCTGCCATGTCGTTTTTTGTTTTTAGCACTGATACCTTAACAGATTGTTCGGAAAACACAAATTTTACTGCCCTTTTCGTTTTGCGCGTAAAGTTGGGTCAGCTTCGCGCGGGTTCTCCGGCCAGGGGTGTCGCGGGTAACGCCCGCGCATATCCTTGCGCACATCCCCATAGGACGTATCCCAAAAAGCAGGGATGTCTGTGGTGGTTTGAACGGGTCGCCCAGCGGGCGAAAGAAGCGTCACACGCAGGGCTTGGCCCGCAACAATAGGGTGCACCGTTGTGCCGAACATCTCTTGCAGGCGCAGTTCGATCTGCGGTTGACCGTGGGTGTAATCCACAGGGATGCGTCGCCCAAGCGGTGTTGTAACGTGAGACGGAGCAGCTTTTTCCAAACGTTGCGTCTGCTCCCACGTAAGGTTTGATTGCAGCGCCTCAGATAGATTAAGCGCCTTGAAAGCTTCGGCATTTCTGGTGGTGCCCAGATAAGGAAGCAACCAGTCCTCGATCCGCTCAATCAAGGCTGCGTCACACATATCGGGCATGTCCTCACCGGCAGCGCGCAACAGCTCGACACGGGTTCGAAAACGCTCGGCGGGGGCAGAAAACGTCAAACCCAACATGCGCACGCCATCAAGCATCGCTTCGGCAATCATATCTTGGGGCGCATCTTTCCAAAGCCGCTCGCCAAGTACCAAAGCGCCAAGCGTTTCGCGTGATTGGGCAATCACACGGCGCTCGCGTTTGGACCAGGCACAGGCGTTTTCCCACGCAATCTGATCGCTAAAAAGCTCGCGAATTTCGCTCGGGCTGATTTGCACAGCTTGGCGGATCTGTGCCTCTCGTGGATTGCCATCGGTATCGCTGACAACAACAAACGGCGCAGCGCTTAGACTATCGCCATCGGCCATCACCGCACCCTTTCCGCCGGAAAGAACATAACGCGGCGCATCGCCCTTGCGCCGTTGTCCAATGCGATCCGGATAGGCAAGCGCCACCATCGCGCCAAGGCTATATGCCGGGGCGCTTTGCTCCGGGACCAGCTTTTTCAAGCGCGTGGTTTCCTGTCGAAGACGGGCAGAAACCTCTTTGGGCAAACGCCCGTCGTTTAGCGCCCTGATGCGCAGGGACAGATCACAGCCAGCGCCCCGCCCAAGCGGGTCACGCTCGCTCAAAAGCGCGGCAACAGCAGCGCTTTGTGGCCCTGCATGCATCAACATATGCGCAAGGCGCGGATGAACGGGAAAACGCGCAAGCGCTTTGCCATGCCCCGTCAGGCGGCCATCAAGTGTGAGCGCGCCCAGTTGCTGCAAAAGCAGCTGGGCTTCGCCAAGTGCTGCGGCTGGCGGCGCGGTCAGGAATGGCAGGTCTTCAGGCGGCGCACCCCACAGCGCGAGCTCTAGCGCAAGTCCCGTCAGATCGGCGGTTTCAATTTCTGCGGGCGCGAAAGCCGGTAGCGTTCCGTTCTCGGCCTTTGCCCATAGCTTATAGGCCTGCCCTGCGGCGACGCGCCCAGCACGCCCCGCGCGCTGGGTGACTTCCGCGCGCGAGGCCCGTTCCGTCACAAGGCGCGCCATGCCCGTCCCCGGATCAAATCGCGCGCGCCGTGCCAAACCACTATCGACAACAATGCGAATATCTTCGATCGTCAGCGAGGTTTCTGCGATCGAGGTGGCAAGCACAACTTTGCGCCGCCCGTCTGTTTCCGGCTGGATTGCAGCGCGTTGATCCTGAAACCTCATTGCGCCAAACAGCGCTCGCACCGCGACATTCGCAGGCAGCCGTTTTTCCAGCAAGGCTTGGGTGCGACGGATTTCACCTTCACCGGGCAGAAAGGCCAGAACGCCGCCAGATCCGCCTGCAAGCGCGGTGTCGATAAGTTCCGCGATACCAGCTTCCAACCGACGATCTTTACCAAAGGGCCTTGGTAGATAGATATCCTCAACCGGAAAGCTGCGCCCTTGCGACGTCACAACAGGCGCATCACCAAGCAGGGCTGCAACAGGGGCCGCATCAAGCGTTGCCGACATCACGATCAGCGCAAGATCATCGCGCAGCGCGGCGCGGCACTCGATGCACAGCGCAAGGCCAAGATCGGCGTTGAGCGAGCGTTCGTGGAACTCATCGAAAATCACAGCGCCGACGCCCGAAAGTTCGGGATCGGATTGAATCATTCGCGTCAAAATCCCTTCCGTGACCACCTCGATACGCGTGTTCGCTCCTATCTTGCGCGCGCCGCGCATTGCATAGCCCACCGTTTCGCCTACGGTTTCGCCCATCTGTGCGGCAAGCCGTTCAGCGGCGGCGCGCGTGGCAAGGCGGCGCGGCTCAAGCATGACAATCTTTCCGCTGATCTGCCCCGAACGCAGCAAGGCAAGGGGCACGCGGCTGGTCTTGCCCGCACCCGGCGGTGCCTGAAGCACAGCGCGGCCATGCGTCTTTAGCGCTTCCAGAAGCTCTGGCAGAACCGCGTCGATGGGCAACTTATCTTGCATCCGCTACATATCGTCCAAAGCGCAGGGCTAGACAACGCTTGCGTGCTCAGGGAAAACCAAAAGAATTTCGCGAAGGGCTGCACCATGGATATTCAAACGCTTGCTGATGCGGTCAAGAACGGCGAACGCCGCGCCTTGGCCCGTGCGATCACTTTGGTTGAAAGCGCGCGCGCCGATCACCGCGCGCAGGCCGCAGAGTTGTTGGAGGCCTTGGCATCTAGCGGCAGGCAAGCGCTGCGTATTGGTCTTTCGGGAACGCCAGGGGTCGGGAAATCGACCTTCATCGAAAGCTTCGGCATGATGTTGATCGGGCAGGGCCTGCGGGTTGCTGTTCTGGCCGTCGATCCAAGCTCTACGCGCTCTGGTGGCTCGATCTTGGGGGACAAAACCCGCATGGATCGTCTGTCGCGTGAAAAAGCCGCCTTCATTCGCCCATCGCCATCGCAAACCCATCTGGGCGGCGTCGCGCGCCGTTCCCGCGAAGCCGTGGCAGTTTGCGAAGCTGCCGGTTTTGACGTGGTGCTGATTGAAACGGTTGGTGTCGGCCAGTCTGAAACCGTCGTCGCGCAAATGGCCGATCTCTTTGTGCTGCTGCTGGCCCCGGCTGGCGGGGATGAACTGCAAGGGGTCAAACGCGGCATCATGGAAATGGCGGACCTTATTCTGGTGAACAAAGCCGACGGCGATCTCAAAAGCGCCGCAACCCGCACGATGGCTGATTATGCGGGCGCATTGCGCCTGTTGCGCAAACGCGCGCAGGACCCGCAAGACTTCCCCAAGGCAATGGCCGTGTCGGCACTGGAAGAAAACGGACTTCAAACAGCATGGGACGAAATGACGACGCTCATTGATTGGCGGCGTGAGAACGGCTTTTATGATAGCACGCGCGCAGAACAGGCGCGGTTCTGGTTCGAGGAAGATGTGCGTCAGGCGTTGCTGGCGCAGCTGACAACGCATGGGCCGCTGCGTGATGCCATGACGGATCTTGGTGGTGCAGTCGCACGGGGTGAACTGACGCCTGCGCTTGCCGCTCAAAAGATGCAGGGCTTGCTACAAAGGACATAAAGCAGTGCACGAGCGACGGATTTTCGATGGCGCGTTCTTGCGCGCAACGCTTTTTCGGGGCGGCTCTGAAAAGCTGTTCGTTAGTTTTCGCCAGCGCCTTGGCCAGGACGGTGCCTTTGATGATCCAAAGCCAAGCATGAAATTTATCAAAGAAGGTTACGCGCATCTGCATCTGCAATCGCGTTTCAATGATTGGTATATCAACCGGGAAACCGAAGCCCTTGAAACCAGACTGTCAGAGTTGAAATCATACGGGCGGCGCGTTGGTATCGGGTTTTCGATGGGCGGCTATGCTGCAATGCGCTTTGCGCCAGTCCTGCGCCTTCAACATCTGATTGCAGTGTTAGCGCAGTTTACCATCGATCCCGCCCTTGTTCCGCAAGACAGACGGTATCGCCGGCACGCGGCAGGTTTTGACCCCGTTCTTGGCCGCATTGACGAGAACCGCGCGCTGAAAGGCGCCCTTCTTTTCGATCCTGCGCACGCGCTGGACAAGTTGCACGCGCAAGAATTGAAGCTTTTGTGCCCCAATATGGAGCTGGTTCCGGTGTGGGGCGGGGGACATCCCGCGACGGGGGTCATTGGATCGATGAAACGATTCCCCCGGGTCCAGCAACAGCTGGTGTCAGGAACGGTGAATTCTGCGGCTTTACGAGCGCTTCATCGTGAGTGCAGACGCAATTCACCACTTTATTGGACCCATTTGGCACAGGCCGCGCAAACGGCTGGGCGGCGTGACTTGGCGCATAATGCACTGGTAATGGCCGAGCAGTTGACGCAAAGCGGCGAAAAGAGCTGAAACTGTCACCTAAAAGACAACGGCAAAGGCTGTGAATCGCTTGACGCCTATGTGTGAAAGTCCTAGGAGAACCGAACAGATTTATCGCGCTGGCGAAAGCCGCGCCCATTTTTTGTTTGCAAAGGTTCGCTTTGCAACAAGCAACACGAGGAAATGCCCATGTCGCGCCGCTGCGAATTGACCGGAAAAGGCCCGATGACGGGCAACAACGTAAGCCACGCTAAAAACCGTACACGTCGTCGGTTTTTGCCAAACCTGAACGATGTTACGCTTCAGTCCGAAACACTTGGTCGCGGCGTTAAGCTGAAGATCAGTGCCTCTGCGCTGCGTTCTGTCGATCACCGCGGTGGTCTGGACCAGTTCCTTGCAAAAGCGAAAGACACAGAGCTGTCTGATGGCGCTTTGAAAGTCAAAAAAGAGATCGCGAAAGCGCAAACGGCAACAGCCTAAGCACTTTGCATCGTTACGAATTTTGCACCCCGTGGCTATCGCTGCGGGGTGCTTCTTTTTGCGCGTTGAACAACACAACAAGTCGGCTTAAGTGACTTGTATGAAGTGGACTTCGCATATTCTGGGTGCCTGTATGGCGCTTGTCATTGCGCTTACGGCGCAAAGCGCTGCTGTTGCCCGCACAATGCCCGATGCGGCAGGGCAAATGGTGCTTTGTACGGGCACTGGCCCGATGATGGTTTACTTCGACGAGAATGGCGAACCGACAGCGCCGCCCCACCTGTGCCCTGATTGCGCTTTGTCGCTCATCATCTCTTTGGAAAATGCTGAACTGCTCATAGCGGCATCTGGCGCTTGGCTCAGTCAGCGCCATGAACTGGCAACGGTTGTCGGCCCGATCCTGCATTTTGGCACACCAAAGGCACGCGGTCCTCCCGTTTGGATTTAAGACCAACCGATTCTTGATTTCAAACAAACAAGGGGACACGAGATGTCTTTTACTTCCAAATTCTTGGCGACTGCTGTTGCCGTTGCTATGGCGCTACCTGCATTTGCAGATGGCATGATGATTAATGACGCCTATGCGCGTACGGCAATGAAAGGCGGCAAGTCTGGCGCAGCTTTCATGCAAATCATGAACCACACTGACACCGACGACCGGCTAATCGGTGCGGCGTCAGACATTGCCAAAAAAGTCGAACTTCATACCCATAAGGACATGGGCGAAGGCGTAATGAAAATGGTGCACGTTGAAGAGGGCTTTGCGATCCCGGCGGGCGGCATGCATGCGTTGGCCCGTGGCGGCGATCACGTGATGTTCATGGGGCTGACCCAGGACATGATCCAAGGCGAAACCGTCGAGGTAACACTGACCTTTGAAAAGGCGGGGGACATTGTCGTGCAAATCCCTGTTGATCTGGAGCGTCAGGACCACGGTGCCATGCAGCACAAGAAAATGGATCACTCCAATACCGGGTCAGGTAGCTAGTTGAAGGGTTTGGATGGGGGCGCTGCCCCCGTCCGCCAGGCCGGACTCCCCCGAGGTATTTTTCGACCAAAGAAGCGGGGGGCGTTTTCTAAAGCAGGCTATCGACCCAAGCGGGGACAGTTTCCGTGGCCAAGCCCAGAATGGTTCGGGTGAACTGGGTGGCGGTGACGCTGGCTTGCAGGTTAATCTCGACACTCTGCGCGCCAAAGGCGTTTGCCTCCTGCACAAAGCCAGCGGCAGGGTAAACGTTACCCGATGTGCCGATCGCTGCGAACAGGTCTGCCTCGCTTAGGTGTTGATAGATTTCATCCATGAGGTAGGGCATTTCGCCGAACCAAACGATGTCCGGGCGCACCGTGCGTTTTTTGCATTGCGGGCAGGGCAAGGTGACATCCATTGCCAATGGCGCAGGCCAACGCGCATCACAAGATGCACAAAGTGCACCGTCCAGCACACCATGCATATGCAGCACGGCGCGCGCGCCCGCGGCCTCATGCAAGGCATCGACGTTTTGCGTAATGAGAATAACATCGCCCTGAAATTCTTTTTCCAGTCTCGCCAGCGCAAGATGGGCTGCGTTCGGCGCTGCATTGCGCGCTTGTGCGCGACGGGCGTTATAAAAGCGGTGCACCAGGCCCGGATTGCGCGCGAAACCCTCAAGCGTTGCCACGTCTTCGATACGATGCTGCGCCCAAAGCCCGCCTTCGTCGCGAAACGTACCAAGACCGCTTTCAGCGGAAATGCCAGCGCCCGTCAGAATGACAATTTTCTTCATCGGATAGCCGCGTTGCGATCCTAGCGCGCTAAAAACTTAAGAGCACATCTGCTGCGCACGCGCGCCAAACTCTTTGTAGCGCTTCCAGAACACTTCGTGGCTTGTGCGGTCCGATTGGCGAATCTCTTGTGACTTGTGCGGGTCCCTGAAGAAGGTCGCTGCCAAACGCTGATCCGAGGAACTTAATGTGCCTTTTGCGGCTTTCTGGATGCAGCTGCAAAGCGAACGATTCGCTGCTTTGCGCTCGGATTTCATGCAAGCGCGCTGCAAAGTACCTGCCTCTGCCGTAGTTGGAACCACAGGCGCTAGTGTTGCTGCCAAAACAGCGGTCAAAATGATGTGTTTCATTGTCTCTGCCTCTCTCCAACACAGGCGTGGATCTTACTGCCCATCGTCTCACATGTTGGCTACTCTCCCCTTAATTATAGACTAAAAACAACAAAGTTTCAATTCCAAGCCAGGATCGGCGAAGCTTTGCCAGTGGGATGCGCTTATGGGCTGAGCCAGATGTAGAGCGAGACGAGCAAATCCTGATAGCCAAAAAGTAACGGCCCGATCACGGAGGACCAGAAGAGCCAGCCAAGCAAACCCAGAAAGAACAGCGGAAGAAAAGCGCCAATCAGCCAAAATGTGGACAGCAGGCCAACCGCGATGAACCCATCAAGCGCCGTGCCGGAATGGGCGGCTGTGATGCGATCCGCAAGCCAGCTGCGCGCAGCAAGGGGCGCAAAGGATTGCCAGCTTAGCCCCACGATCATCAGATGCAAAAGCGTCGGGATCGCGGTGGAAAACAGCATCGCATAAAGCCACCAATAGGTGCCGAAATCCACCTTATGGGTCAGAAGGCCCCCAAGATCGGCAAAAGGCACGCCCGCCAGTGCCTGCATCGCGACGATCACCGCAACGAATGTCGCGCCAAGGCCGAGGAACAGAACAAGCGCAATCACCGCGTCGCATATACCCCGGTAAACGGGGTTTGAGGCCCGTCCGCGCTGCGCCAGCGACAGGGTCGCGCCGTAGCTGATCGTGTCGAAAAGCGCATTGATCAGCGGCGCGACACCCAGAAACAAAAAGATGGCGGTGGCGCGGGGCAGCACGTCCTGTGCGATGTCGGCCCATGGCAGAAAGTGGAGCGCAGCAGCGATGGCAATGGCTGGCCATGCGATTGCAAGCAACGCGGCTTGCCTAAGGCGATTTTTTTGGACCAGATATTCGACAGCGAATGCGCCTGCGACTGCGGCTGCGACTACGACTGCGAATGCGCCTGCGCCTGCGACTGCGGCTGCGAATGCGACTGCGGCTGCGAATGCGACTGCGAATGCGACTGCGGCTGCGACTGCGGCTGCGACTGCGACTGCGGCTGCGAATGCAAGAGGTGGAAGATCCAGAAGCGACAACAAACCCACATAGGCAGCAAATGCCAAAGGTGTCAGCCAGCCCGAAACACTTCGAACG
>NZ_JBAUHO010000361.1:0-3075 GCF_049680325.1 Planktotalea sp. | reverse complement strand
ACGCGGCACCTCTTTGCGCATACGCTAGACCTATAAAAAGCTGTAGAATTAACGTCCCGACTACAAGGAAATGGATCGCACAGCATGTTCGACCGCGGCTTTCGTCTGCTCAAGGTCGTCCGCCGTGATCGCAAGGGACGGATAAAGCTTACCCGGCGATTTGAATATCCCGTGCTGGCGCAATGTCGCGTTATAGGTCGCATTCCGTGCGGCATCATCATGCTTGGCGGTGCGGTAGTCGCGACACTGGCTGGTCGTGAAGAAGATATCGAACAAGGTCTCATCCCCGCAGATCTGGTGGGGAATACCTGCGGCATCGAGTGCGCTGCTTTGCATGTCTTGCAATGTGCGACCGATTTCGCGCAGGCGATCGTAACTGCCTTCGCGTCTGAGGACTTCCATCGTCTTGAGGCCTGCTGCGGCCGCAATTGGATTGCCCGAAAGCGTGCCAAGCTGCATGAGCCATTTGTCACCGCCCACGATGGATTTGTCGAAGTGCTGCATGATCTCGGCGCTCGCTCCGAGGGCGGCTAGCGGGAACCCGCCGCCAATAATCTTGCCAAGTGTGCAGATATCGGGCGTCACACCGTAACGTTCCTGCGCGCCGCCATACGCCAGCCGAAACCCAGTGACGATTTCATCAAAGATCAGTAAAACGCTGTATTTGTCACACAGATCGCGCAGGCCTTGAAGATAACCGGGGGCGGCAGGAATGATCCGTTGCAACGGTTCCGCAATAATGGCTGCGACGTCGTCGTGTTCGCTCAGCAAAGCCTCCACAGCTGCCAGATCGTTATAGGGCGCGATCAACATCTGATCGGCCACGCCCTGCGGGATACCCGCGCTGTCAGGCACCGCTTGGGGGAAGTTCACGCGGGCTGCGGGTGCAAGGCTCATCTGGGCCTCGGCGCTCATGCCGTGATAGCCGCCTTCGAACTTCAGGATTTTATCTTTGCCAGTATAGGCGCGCGCAAGTCGGATGGCGTACATGTCCGCCTCCCCGCCTGACGCGACAAAACGGACCTGTTCACAACAGGGAACCGCATCGACAATCGCCTCCGCCAGTTCGATCCCTTTGGCGTTGTTGGCAAAGAAGGTCATACCTTTGGGAAGTTGTTCCAATACGGCTTCCATCACCTCCGGGTGGCCATGACCCAGCAGCATCGGGCCGGACCCGATCAGGTAGTCGATGTATTCGGTGCCGTCTTCGTCCCAAACGTGGCTTCCGCTTCCGCGTGCAATCACAATGCCGGGGTCGAAATTGCCAAAGCCGCCAGCGGGCAGAACGGCCTCGGCGCGGGTGATCCATTCAGATTGAGATGTCAGTTTTTGCATGTTTCAGGCCAGTTCAAGTATGGGATTTCCAAGTAGGTCCAGATCGGGAGTGACCCCAAGCCCCGGACCGGTCGGCGGCGCAATGCGGCCGTCTTTGCGGGTCGGGCAATCGGGCGCGATGCGCGGGCTGACGTAGGACGACAGATCACAGGTGTTCAGTAATGCACCTTGCGGGGTCGAAGCCGCGAAGTGTAGCGACGCGGCGGTGACGATGTCAGACCCCCACGTGCATTCGGCGCAAATTTCTGCCCCGAGGTGAACCGTGAGGTCACGGGCGCGGCGCATTGCAGAAAGCCCACCAAACTTCGACAACTTCAGAGCGACCGCGTCGAGCACGCCAAGCTTATACGCACGCATCAAGGATGCCAGATCATGCGCACCCTCATCAATCTTCATCGGCAAACCAGTTGCCTGCCGAACGGCGGCGCAGTCTTCGAGAGTTTTGCATGGCTGCTCTAACATGACATCAAGATGCGCAACCGCGCGGCCCGTGCGCGTGGCCTGCAATTTCGTCGCGCCGCAATTCCAGTCGCCATAAACCAATGGCCCTTCGCCCACTGCCTCGCGTACTTTAGCCAATCGTTCCGCATCTACCTGCCAATCCGCATCCGCGCCGAGTTTCACCTGAAATTGACGGATGCCTGTGTCGTAGGCGTCACGGGCGATCCGCGCCATCTCGTCCGGTGCGATGCAGGTGATCGAATGGTAAAGTGGCATGTCGGCGCGGGTTCGCCCGCCAAGCAGGGTATAAAGTGGTTGCCCCGTTGCTTTGCCGAACAGATCCCAAAGCGCCATATCGACGATAGATTTTGCGTGCAGGTGGCCTTGCAGGAACCCATCTAACTTGCGCATCGGAGCATCGACACCAAACGGGGATATCCCAAGGATTTCCGGTGCCATTTCGGTGACCGCGCTTGGCACTCCATCGGCAAAAGCTGGCAGGTAATGTGGGATCGGGCAAACCTCTCCCCAGCCTTTCAGACCTGAATCCGTTTCCAGACATAAGACGTGAGTTTTGACCGTGTCGCAGGTTTTGCCTTCAGCCATGTAGTAGGTCTTATGGCTGGTCAGATCGACGGACCAAAGGGAGATGCCCGTAACCTTCATGGGTAAACTGCCACTGGATCACCAAGCATGTCCAGATCGGGTGTCACCCCCAGCCCCGGCAGTGATGGTGGAACAACGTAACCACCCAGGTTCCGAACGCCTTGCCCCGATACAGGATCAACGCTGAGGTGGTCCTGCGAAAGCCAGCTGGCGAGCCGGTTTGGTTCGGGCGTTGAGGCAGCCAGATGTAACGCAGCCGTATCGGCCAAAGCAGATCCACCCACGTCTTCGATATGCATCTGCCATCCAACCGCGACGCCAAAATCGCGCACTTGCCGTGCCTTGGTCAGTCCACCCAATCGGTTTGGTTTTACTTTCACACCTTCGCAAGCCGAGCGCTTCCAGGCCTCCAGATGGTCATTGAAATCTAGCATACATTCATCAAGCATGATCGGGTTGGACACACGGGCCGCCACATGCGCGCATTGGTCCAACGTCTGACAGGGTTGTTCGACCCAATCACGTGCTTTTACCGAATTCAGAACCTCGATCGCCACAGCGGGCTGCCATGCCCGGTTCACGTCAAACGTGACTTTGTGCCCTTTTGGCAAACTTGCAGAAATCATATCAATCCGCTCGATATCAAGGCCGACGTCGGTACCTCCGACCTTAGCAGAATGCACTGTGTAGCCC
>NZ_JBAUHO010000360.1:0-1861 GCF_049680325.1 Planktotalea sp. | reverse complement strand
CAACCCGGTTGTCTCTTGAATATCCATCAACTCAAACTGGGTTTCCTGACGCAGCTTTTTGTCAAGCGCCCCCAGAGGTTCATCCAAAAGCAGCAGTTTGGGAGCCTTGGCCAGCGACCGCGCCAATGCCACACGCTGCCGCTGTCCCCCTGATATCTGGTGCGGCTTTCGACGAGCGAATTTTTCAAGCCGGGTAAGTTTGAGCATTTCATCAACACGCGCATCAATCTCGGCCTTGCTTTTACGGGCGCGTTTGAGACCAAAGGCGATGTTTTCCCAGACGCTCAGATGCGGGAACAGGGCATAGGACTGGAACATCATGTTCACAGCCCGTTCATTAGGAGGCACATGGCCAATGTCCTGACCGGCCAATTCGATCCGGCCTTCTGTCACAGTTTCAAACCCGGCCAGCATCCGCATCATCGTGGTTTTGCCGCATCCCGACGGGCCGAGCAGCGCAAAGAACTCACTTTGATAGATATCCAAAGTCAGGTCATCAATCGCGACAAACTCACCAAATCTCTTTGAGACATTCACAAACCGGATAAGCGGTTTCTCGTTGGGATCCTCCCAGGGGGCAAAGGCAGTCTGGCTCACGTGTAGGGCATCCCTTTGATTGACTGGAGAAATAAAAACGGCGCATCCCCGTTGGACTGCGCCGCTATTAATCTTAGGTGCCGGACTTGATCTTGGTCCACATGCGCGTCACCACACGCTGTACCTTTGGATCATACGGCGAAGTGGTATAGAGTTTTTCCAGCGTCGCCTCATCAGGATAAATCGCTGTATCCCCGATCACATCTTCTTCCAGGAATTCTTGCGAAGCTTTGTTGCCGTTGGCGTAATAGACATAGTTTGATGCCGCCGCCATGTTCTGCGCATCCATGATGAAGTTCAGGAACTTATGCGCCGCTTCCGGGTTAGGGGCATCCACAGGGATTGCCATGTTGTCGAACCACATCAGCGCGCCCTCTTTGGGCGCGTAATATTCGATCTCGACACCATTCTCTGCTTCGGCAGCACGGTCACGCGCCTGCAAAATGTCGCCGGACCAGCCGATCGCGACACAGATATCACCATTGGCCAGCGCGTTGATGTATTCTGAACTGTGGAACTTCTGAACGTGTGGGGCGATTGCAGACAGCATCGGTTCAGTCTTGCGAATAACGTCAGGGTCCTGGCTGTCCGGGTCTTCACCCATAAAGGCCAGCGCCGCCGGGATGATTTCTACGGGCGAGTCAAGGAAATGCACACCGCATCCTGCCAGTTTTTCCATATTGGCCGGGTTGAAAACAAGCTCAAGCGAATCAACGGGTGCGTCTTCACCCAGTGCTTCTTTGACCTTGCCGATGTTCACGCCGATGCCGGTGGTGCCCCACATGTAGTTGATCGCATATTGATTGCCGGGGTCATATTTGCTGACCCTGTCGCTGATCACGCTCCACATGTTCTCCGCGTTTGGCAGTTTGGATGCGTCGAGCTTTTGGAATGCACCCGCAGTGATCTGGCGTTGCAAGAAGGTTCCCGAAGGCACCACCACGTCATAGCCAGAACCGCCAGCAAGCAATTTCGTCTCAAGCACTTCGTTGCTGTCAAAGACGTCATAGATCAGTTCGATCCCGGTCTCGGTCTCAAACTTCTCAAGCAGGCTCTCGTCGATATAATCGGACCAGTTGTAAACGCGAACCTCTTCGGCAACTGCGGTGCTGGCCATCAATCCGGCAACAGCAGCGCCACTCAGAATATGGTATTTCATGTCTTACTCCCCTAAATTTTTCCAGGTTGCTCCCGGCATTCACTTAATTTGATCAAGTTTTTTCGCTCACCGCAAGATATTTTATGCTTTCACGCGCGCCACGAT
>NZ_JBAUHO010000359.1:0-79384 GCF_049680325.1 Planktotalea sp. | reverse complement strand
TGACATGCGCATCGTCAACTACCTCGCGGATGAATTCAAAAAAGAGAACGGCGTTGACCTGACCAAAGACAAAATGGCGCTTCAGCGTTTGAAGGAAGCGGCCGAAAAGGCGAAGATCGAATTGTCTTCTGCCAACCAGACCGAGATCAACCAGCCGTTCATCTCTATGGATCCTAAGGGTGGCCAGCCGCTACACATGGTGATGAAGCTGACACGTGCGAAGCTGGAAAGCCTTGTTAGCGATCTGATCAAAGCGTCTATCAAGCCTTTCCAAGCTGCGCTGAAAGATGCGGGCCTGAAAACAACCGACATCGACGAAATCGTTCTTGTCGGTGGTATGACACGCATGCCGCGCGTTGTTGAGGAAGTGACCAAGTTCTTCGGAAAAGAGCCGCACAAGGGTGTGAACCCTGACGAGGTTGTTGCGATGGGTGCGGCAATTCAGGCCGGTGTTCTTCAGGGCGACGTCAAAGACGTTGTTCTTCTGGACGTCACACCATTGTCCCTTGGTATCGAAACCTTGGGCGGCGTGTTCACGCGTCTTATCGACCGCAACACAACAATCCCGACGAAGAAGTCGCAGATCTTCTCTACAGCCGAGGACAGCCAAAGCGCGGTGACAATCCGTGTTTTCCAAGGTGAACGTGAAATGGCCGCCGACAACAAAATGCTCGGTCAGTTCAATCTTGAAAACATCCCGCCCGCGCCACGCGGCCTGCCACAGATCGAAGTCACCTTCGACATTGACGCAAACGGTATTGTTGCTGTTGGCGCGATGGATAAAGGCACTGGTAAAGAGCAGAAGATCACGATCCAGGCCTCTGGCGGTCTGTCCGATGACGACATCGAAAAGATGGTCAAAGACGCCGAAGAAAACGCGGATGCGGATAAAGAGCGCCGCGAGCTGATCGAAGCGAAGAACCAGGCCGAAAGCCTCATCCACTCCACAGAGAAATCCGTGGAAGAGCATGGCGAGAAAGTCGATCCTTCGACCATCGAAGCGATTGAGCTGGCAATTGCCGCGCTCAAGGACGAGCTGGAAACAGAGAACGCGGACAAGATCAAATCCGGCATCCAGAACGTGACTGAAGTTGCGATGCGTCTTGGCGAAGCGATCTACAAAGCGAGCCAGGAAGATGGTGACGACGAGCCAATGGCAGCTGATGCTGGTCCAGAGGATGACGACATCGTTGATGCCGACTTCGAAGATCTGAACGACGACAAAAAACGCGGGTAAATTGCGCACAGCGTGAAAACACCCTAAAGGGCCGGCCTGTTTAACCGGGTCGGCCCAATGCGTTTCCTCAAAGGAGGATCTAATATGTCAAAACGAGACTATTACGACGTTCTAGGCGTTCCAAAAAACGCGACCGCCGATGAGATCAAGAAAGGCTATCGCAAGAAAGCCAAAGAACTTCATCCCGATCGCAACTCTGACAACCCAAAGGCTGAAGAGCAGTTCAAAGAGGCAAATGAAGCCCATGAAGTGTTGAAAGATGCCGAAAAGAAAGCTGCCTATGACCGTTATGGTCATGCCGCGTTCGAAGGTGGCATGGGCGGCGGCGGCGGTCGACCAGGCGGCGGCGGGCACGGTGATTTTTCATCTGCCTTCTCTGACGTCTTTGATGATCTGTTCGGCGATTTCATGGGTGGCCAACGTGGCGGTGGCGGCGGTCGTAATCGCGCTGCGCGTGGCTCTGATCTGCGTTTCAACCTTCGCGTTTCGCTTGAGGATGCTTTTTCCGGGCTTCAGAAGACCATCAACGTTCCTACGGCCGTAAACTGTACAAGCTGCGAAGGCACAGGTGCTGACGGCGGGGCTGAACCGACGAACTGCCCAACCTGCTCTGGCATGGGTAAGGTACGCGCGCAGCAAGGCTTTTTCACGGTTGAGCGCACCTGCCCGACCTGTTCAGGCATGGGTCAGATCATCAAGAACCCTTGTAGTTCTTGTGGCGGCCAAGGGCGTGTTGAAAAGGAACGAGCACTCAGCGTGAACATTCCTGCTGGTGTTGAGACAGGCACCCGAATCCGCCTTGGCGGTGAAGGTGAGGCAGGCCTGCGCGGCGGTCCGGCGGGCGATCTCTATATCTTTATCGAGGTGTCCAAGCACAAACTGTTCGAACGTGAAGGCAGCAACCTGTTCTGCAACGTGCCTGTATCCATGTCCTCAGCTGCGCTGGGCGGTGACATCGAAGTGCCGACAATTGACGGTGGCCGTTCACGCGTCAAGATCCCTGCAGGTAGCCAGTCTGGCCGCCAGATGCGTCTGCGCGGTAAGGGTATGCCAGCGCTGCGTGGTGGCGGTTCTGGCGACATGTTCATCGAACTTGCAGTCGAAACGCCAGTGAACCTGACTAACCGTCAGAAAGAGCTGCTGAAGGAATTTGAAGAGCTATCGGAAGACAACAACCCCGAGAGCAAAAGCTTCTTTTCCTCGGTAAAGTCATTCTGGGACAGCATGAAAAGCTAGCGCCAAGCAACGCTAAATGAGAAGCCCGGCCAGATCTCTGCGCCGGGCTTTTTCATGTTAACTCAAAATTTATCGAATCGGCGGATCAAGGTGGGTATGAGCATTCAACACACCCATTTCACCGATGTTTCGGCCCCTGTCTTTGATCCACGCGGAGCGGATAAAACTGCGCGGCGACGTCTTGGACTTCTCGATAAATCGCTGCGCGAGCGGCACATTAAACTGCGCGAAAGATTTCGTGATCGCGGCGGCGAAGACCTAAGCGATGCAGAAATGCTGGAGCTTATTCTACTACAATCCATGCCGCGCAAAGACACGCGGCCGCTGGCAAACAAACTTCTGTCAGAGTTTGGGGATATCGCCAGCGCACTCACGGTCGAAAACGCAAGGCTCGAGGCCCTCGTTGGTGCCGTTGCAGCGCAAGACCTGAAACTCGTCCACGCCGCCTCCAAACGGCTCGCTAAGGCGCGCATTGCACATCGCCCGCTAATCTCTAGCTGGGATGCAGTCCTCACGTATTGCCGCACCGCCCTTGCCCATAAAGAAACCGAAGAGTTCCGCGTTCTGTTTCTTGATCGCCGCAATATGTTGATCGCGGATGAAGTGCTGGGCGTTGGCACTGTCGATCACGTCCCTGTCTACCCGCGCGAGGTTTTAAAGCGCGCGTTAGAGTTGAATTCCTGTGCAATAATCCTGGTGCACAACCATCCTTCCGGTGATCCGACGCCATCGCAAAGCGACATAGAAATGACCAAACTTATTAAACAGGCCGCGGACAGCCTTTCCATTACGCTACACGATCATTTGATTATCGGGGCATCCGGCGAAACCAGCTTTGTGAGTAGCGGGTTGCTTTAGTGCACCCAAACTTCGACGCGGCGGTTCACCTGGCGGCCCCATGCGCTGTCATCGCAGGCCATTGGCAAGGCTTCGCCAAAGGCATCAACACTGATGTTGAGATCATCTAGATCAACGGTTTCTGCCGCTTTCTTCACCGCCGCCAAAACAGCGCGCGCGCGTTGTTGGGCAATGCGCCGATTGCTGGTTGCGGGACCTTGACCATCGCTGAACCCGACAAACTTGAGCGCGCGTTCGTCATACTCGCCCGTTTCGATAGCGCGTGCCAACTGTTGCACGTTGGACAACGATTGCGCATCAAGCGTACTGGATCCCGCGCGGAACCGGAATGACGTGCTGAGCCGCTTCATAGGCGACAGAACCTTCACCATCCGTTGCACCTCATCCAGCTCAATCTCTGAGCCAATCAGCGAAATCGCATTGGCAAATCGATCACCTTGTTGATTGATCGAAAGCTCTTCAGGTGCCTGATCCACAAACCCCGCGCGGCGGATTACGATTTGGGCAGAGGGTGAGCGCGTATAGGTCAAAAACTCCCGCGCAAGCTTGGGCAAACGACGGGCTGGCATATACAAAAACATCGGCGCTGTGAGCGGATAGTCTTCTGTCTTGATCGTTACTCGCCCCGCGCGTAGCGAAAAACCACAGGTGCCCGTCAAAACCAACACATCGGCATTCCCCGTTTCCGAGTAGCTCGAAATGCCAATTGCGAACGGATCATCCGTGACGGCTTGGGTGAGTGCCTTGTTGGACGCGTGACGCAAGATTCCACTGTCCAGAACAAGGCCCGCAGGCGTCATTAACCTATCTTGAAGCGCTTGCGAGACGCCAGACTTCGCGTCTCTAAGGTGCATGGATATTGGCGCATCTGGCCCGCCCAATTGATTCCAGTTGGTCACCCGCCCCGCAAAAACCCGAGCAAGCATTGCAGGTGATATCATATCGACGGGGTTACCCGGCGCGGTAATTGCAACCATGGCATCAAGCGCCAAAACGCGGCTACGGTTCGCGGCGGTCAGATCACCAAGCCCCGATTCTTGGGCGCGGCGATTTTCAGTCAGGCGGATCTCTCGCAACGACATGACGATGTCGGCTTCATCAGCCAGCAAATCGGCAAAGCCTTCGTCCGTATTGGTCACCCTGAAATCAAAGTGCCCTAGCAAAGCGCCGTCGGCTTTGTTGCGAAGCTTGTAAATGAAATGCGTCTGATCTGTACGTTCGCGGATGGCGTCGTAACCGCGTTGGAGAGCAAATCCCTCGATCAACGCTGGCATCAAGACCTCACCAATCGTTGCCGATCCAGATACTGATAGTTCCGCAACATAGTTCTGAAGATCGGGGCAAGCAGGGCCAGCGCAATTCACACCGGTACCATCCACTGTCAATTCGCCATAGACCGTTTCAAGACGGTAAAACTCCCCATCAAAGCCCAGTAGTGTGCCATTGATTTCCACCGACCCGTCGGGCGACGTCAACGTCACATCCTGAGCCGCCAAAGGAGCCGAGAACAACAAAATGAAAAATGCGGCGAAGCTCGCCGCACGGTGTAGCATCATTGGCCTTTAGCCCCGAATGTCGCGCGATCAGTTACGCGCGACTTTCAGGTCTTGTAGCAGGTTTTGCAATACGAGAAAGTCACCAACCGCGTCACATGCTGGAATTGGCAACGACAAGTCTTGAACCTTCATCGAACCCGCACGAAGCACCTCAAGTGTTTGCGCCTCTACGCGCAAGCCGCAGTTTGAGACGGTCACTTCGGCATCTACCGAAACATGCACGTCCCCAGTTTGTTTCGCCGTCGCAGTCGGGAATGTGTAAATTTCCGCTACCAGCGCTTCACCCTGATCTTTATCACCTAGCGAAGTGATAAAGCCGCCAACCCCTTGGGTCGCATCCTCAATGGAACGCTTGGCATCCAACGTAACATGCCCCGCGTCACGATAGTCAGCGCCAAATTCAAAAGCATTGATATGCAGTGAACTGCTTGCCTTGGACTGCACAACCAGTCGATCATAGTATTCAAGGGTTGGCACTTTGGTATCGGCAAGCGCGCCTTCGCCATTCGAGAATGCAACGATTATCACAGCGTTTTCCGACAGTGCTGGAATACTCAGATTAAGATTACCGTCATTGTCTGTCGCATCTGTGAACATCATACCATTGTGGTGAAATGTAACTCGCTCGTTAGGATAGCAGCTGGCGCTCAAGCTTACATCGACCATTGCCGCCGCTGAAGCCTGCGCAGTCATGTCGATTGAACAAAGCGATGCGGGTGCAGCAAGAGTATCTTCCTTAGCGTCGGGAACAAGGACCTCACCAAGCGCCGCGGTTCTGATTTGCGGCTCAGCCTCGACCGGCTTTGCATCTGGTTCAATCATTGCAGCCGTTGTTTCACCCAAACTCCTGCTTTCCGAAATTTCGGCCGCAGGCTTGGTCTCGGCAACAGCAGAGGTCAACGTGATGTCGGTAACCTCAAGAGGCTCGCTCGCTGTTCCAGAAATATCTGGTACCGTTGCGTTCGTATAACGCGCTTTCGCCGACTCGCCATTTTGCATGACAAAGCCAATTGCGCCTGCTGTCGCCAAAACGCCGCCAGCCATTACGATCCGTTTGATATCCACGAGTTTGCCCTCCGAAAGGATATATGTTCGGAGGGTTTTTCGCTCTCAAAGAGGGCGAGAATAGGACTGCGGTAAGGACTCTTTCAGACGCTTTACCGCAATCCTGCCTTGTTTCGGACTATGCCAATGAGCCGTGGCAATGCTTGAATTTCTTTCCGGAACCACAGGGGCAAGGGTCATTCCGGCCCGGATTGCCCCATGTAGAACTGTCCGTTTCGTCAAAGCCTGCGACTTCGGGCTCGGGCGATTGCGACGCCTCTGCCGACGCTTCGCGCGCAGCGTCCTGCATCATCGCCTGTTGCGCCTGAACCTCGGCAAGCATCTGCGCTTGCTCTTCTTCGGTCATAGGGCGCACCTGCCCCAGCTTCTGCGTCACTTCAGTGCGCAGGCTATCAAGCATCGTTTCGAACAGCTGGAAGCTTTCGTTCTTATACTCGTTCAGCGGGTCACGTTGCGCATAACCACGGAAACCAACAACCGAACGAAGATGCTCAAGCGTTACAAGATGCTCGCGCCACTTGCCGTCAATGGTCTGCAACAAAATCTGCTTTTCGATCTGGCGCATGTTTTCTGGGCCAAAAGCAGCCGCCTTTTGCGCCATTGATTCATCTGCTGCCTTCTCAAGGCGTTCACGGATCACGTCGTCGTCCGCGCCTTCCTCTTGTCCCCAATCCTGCACAGGCACATCAATGTTGATCGCCTCTGCCACAGCGTCATGCAGGCCCTGCATGTCCCACTGATCGGCATAGGTTTTGGGTGGCATATACTGGTCGATCAGATCTTCGATCACCTGATACCGCATATCCTGCGCGATCTCGGACAGGTCGGCGGCTTCCATGATTTCACGGCGTTGACCAAAAATCACCTTACGCTGATCGTTCATCACGTCGTCGAACTTCAAAAGCTGCTTACGAATGTCAAAGTTACGCCCTTCAACCTTCGCCTGCGCGCGCTCAAGCGACTTGTTCACCCAAGGGTGCACAATCGCTTCGCCCTCTTTCATCCCAAGCGAAGACAGAACCTTGTCCAGACGCTCGGAGCCGAAGATGCGCATAAGATCATCATCCAGAGAAAGGAAGAACGCAGAACGACCCGGATCACCCTGACGGCCAGAACGACCGCGAAGCTGGTTGTCGATGCGGCGGCTTTCATGGCGTTCGGTCGCGATGATATAAAGACCACCTGCGTCCAGAACTTTCTGGCGCCAAACCTGATGCTCTTCTTCAATGCGCGCACGAATTGCCTCTGGATCACCTTCCGGCTCGGCAGCCAGTGCTTCCAGAACCTTCAGCTCGACGTTACCGCCAAGTTGAATATCGGTACCGCGGCCAGCCATGTTCGTCGCGATCGTGATCGCGCCCAACTTGCCAGCATCGCCAACAATCTGTGCTTCTTGCTCGTGCTGACGCGCGTTCAAGACGTTATGCGGCAGGCCCGCTTCGGTCAGCATTTTCGATAGGAATTCAGATTTCTCGATCGAGGTCGTACCCACAAGGCACGGCTGACCCTTCTCGTGGGCCTCTTTGACGACATTAACAATCTCGTCATACTTTTCTTTGGCGGTGCGGAACACTTGGTCATGTTCGTCAACACGTGCGATCGGGCGGTTCGTTGGAACTTCGACAACGCCCAGACCGTAAATCTCAGCGAATTCTTCCGCTTCGGTCATCGCTGTACCGGTCATGCCAGACAACTTGTTATACAGACGGAAGTAGTTCTGGAACGTGACCGAAGCCAACGTAACGTTCTCGGGCTGGATCGGGCAGTTTTCTTTCGCCTCAATCGCCTGATGAAGACCGTCAGACAAACGACGACCAGACATCATACGGCCAGTAAATTCGTCAATCAGAACAACTTCACCATCGCGCACGATGTATTCCTTGTCCTTCTCAAACAACTTATGCGCGCGCAAACCCTGGTTCACGTGGTGCACAATTGTCGTGCTTTCAGGATCATACAGCGTTGACCCTTCAGGTAGCAGTCCTTGCTGAAGCAACAATTGCTCCAGAAACTCGTTGCCCTCTTCGGTGTAGGACACGTTGCGGGTCTTTTCATCCAGCTCGTAGTGCTCTGGCAAAAGCGACGGGATTACCATGTCGATGGCAAGATATAGCTCTGAGCGATCGGCCGCAGGACCAGAAATGATAAGCGGTGTGCGCGCCTCGTCGATCAGGATCGAATCCACTTCGTCGACAATCGCGAAATTGTGGTCGCGCTGGAACATCTGGGATAGCTCGCCCTTCATGTTGTCGCGCAGATAGTCAAATCCAAGTTCGTTGTTTGTGGCGTAAGTCACGTCACAGGCATAAGCCGCTTTCTTCTCGTCATCAGGCTGCTGGGGATAGACCACACCCGTCGTCAGGCCAAGCATGCCGAAGACTTTGCTCATCCATTCCGCGTCACGCTTTGCGAGGTAGTCGTTCACAGTCACAACGTGAACACCCTTACCCGTCAACGCGTTCAGATAGGCAGGCAAAGTTGCCACAAGGGTTTTGCCCTCGCCTGTTTTCATTTCAGAGATGTTACCCTGATGCAGAAAGATGCCGCCCATAAGCTGCGTGTCAAAGGCCCGAAGACCAAGCGCCCGACGCGCACCTTCGCGGCAGTTGGCAAAGGCTTCTGGCAAAAGATCATCAAGACTTTCACCGTTCATCGCGCGCTTGGCGAGTTCTTCGGTTTTTTGCTTTAGACCTTCATCGGTGAGTTTTTCGAACTCGGGCTCCAGCGCATTGATCGCATCAACGATCGGGCGCGTGGCTTTTACTTTGCGGTCATTCGGCGTTCCGAACACCTTTTTGGCGATTTTTCCAAGTCCTAGCATCTGCGCTCATCCATTCTTGACGTCTTTGTGCTCAGGCTCCGCTTGCTCGCCCCGCACGCAACCCATAGATACGAGAGTGAAAGACGGCCCGAACCATGGCCTTAAGGCGATGTAAGGGTCGGGTATGCCAGTGTCAACGGCGCGCTAGATAAGCGCGAAAAACAAGGATTAAACGATGTTAAAACGCACCCAATTGATGGCCTCTGCCGCAGTAATGTTCGCACTTACAGTCCCGGCATACGCTGAAAACGGCGCAGATGCGGTCATCGCAACCGTAAATGGCGTTGATATCACGATGGGTCACATGATCGTGGTGCGCTCTGGCTTGCCCGATCAGTATCGTGATTTGCCTGATGAGGTGCTCTTTACAGGCATTCTGGATCAACTGATCCAACAGGCCGTTTTGGCGCAGGCAGCTGGCGATGACACGCCTTTGCGCGTGCGTCTCGCACTTGAGAACGAGCGCCGTTCGCTCATGGCCGCTGAACATATGGACGGCGTACTTGAAAGCGCGGTTACCGAGGATGCTGTACAGGCCGCTTATGACGCGGCTTACGCGGGTGCTGCGCCAGAAATGGAATTCGACGCGTCCCACATCCTAGTCGAAAGCGAAGAAGAAGCCAAAGAACTGGTTACTGCCCTTGAAGGCGGTGCCGACTTTGCAGAGCTTGCCAAAGAAAAGTCTACTGGCCCGTCTGGCCCACGCGGCGGCGCACTGGGTTGGTTCGGGAAAGGCATGATGGTTCCCGAATTTGAAACGGCCGTCGTTGAGATGGAAGTTGGTGCAATTTCTGCACCGATCAAAACCCAATTCGGCTGGCATGTGATTAAGCTGAACGAAACGCGCTCGAAAGACGCCCCAAAGCTGGAAGACGTTCGCGAAGAAATCGAACAGCAGGTCCGCATGGAAACCGTCGAAAGCTATATTGGCAAGTTGACAGACAGTGCGACTATCACCAGAAAAACAGATGCAGAGGTAGATGCCTCGCAGATCAAAGATCTCTCGCTTTTGGAGAAGTAAAACATGGCAGGCACACCGCCCCGCTCCCCGCTAGCACCAGCGCGGTTCCCAGACCTTCCACACATCAGCGGCGCGTCTTTCGCCGCTGTCAGTGCAGGGGTTAAATATGCTGGTCGAACGGATGTAATGCTTGCCCGGCTCGCGCCGGGAAGCACAATCGCGGGCGTCTTCACCAAATCTGCAACGCGTTCGGCACCAGTTCTGGATTGCCAAGCCAAGATTGGTTTGGACAACGACGCAGGCGCAGCGATCATCGTCAATTCAGGGAACTCTAATGCATTCACTGGCAAGAACGGGGTCGACGCAACGCGTGCCGTGACCAGCACCGTAGCTGCTGCATTGGACCTGCCAGAAAGCCGCGTTTATTCCTCATCGACTGGGGTTATTGGTGAACCTCTGCCTTTTGCGAAAATCACGGCCAAAGTGGAAGAGCTGCGCGATGCTCTTAGTGAGGACGCGATCCAGAACGCTGCCGAAGCGATCCGAACCACAGACACATTCGCCAAAGGCGCAGGCGCTCAGGTTGAAGTGGATGGAAAGACCGTTTCACTAGCAGGTATCGCCAAAGGCTCGGGCATGATTGCCCCCGATATGGCGACGATGCTGGTCTATATCTTTACCGATGCCAAGATTGCGCGTGCAGACCTGCAAGCAATGGTAAGCGAATTGAATGTGCTCACCTTCAACTCGATCACCGTAGACAGCGACACGTCCACATCTGATTCACTCCTGATGGCAGCAACTGGCGCTAGCGGCGTCGACGTTGCTGGAAACGCTGCCTTCCGCGATGCGCTGCATGGCCTTATGAAAGACCTCGCATTGCAGGTCGTGCGCGACGGTGAAGGCGCGACAAAGCTTGTCGAAATACAGGTGACCGGCGCGCTTTCAGATGAAGATGCGCGTACCCATGCGCTTTCAATCGCAAACTCGCCGCTGGTGAAAACTGCCATCGCTGGCGAAGATCCAAACTGGGGCCGCGTTGTCATGGCCATCGGCAAATCTGGCGCCGCAGCTGACCGCGATCTTATCTCGATCAGCTTTGGCGATATTCTGGTGGCCGATAAAGGTTGGGTTAGCCCCGATTACCGCGAAGACGCGGGCGCGGCTTACATGAAGAACGCAGAATTGGCGATCGTTGTTAATTTAGGCATCGGCAAGGGCAGCGCCACTGTCTGGACCTGCGATTTGACCCATGGCTATATCACGATCAACGCAGACTATCGTTCGTGAAAACCCTGCTTGTTAGTGCTGTCGCGCTCATTGACGTAGATGGGCGCGTACTTTTGGCCCAGCGTCCCGAAGGCAAGTCTATGGCGGGCCTTTGGGAATTTCCCGGCGGTAAAGTCGAAACTGGCGAAACGCCAGAAGCCGCGCTTATCCGCGAGTTGCAAGAAGAGCTGGGCATCGACACATGGGCCAGCTGCTTGGCCCCACTAACCTTTGCGAGCCACAGCTATGATGATTTTCACCTTCTCATGCCGCTGTTTGCTTGCCGCAAGTGGAACGGCATTCCGCAATCTCGCGAAAATCAGGCGCTCAAATGGGTCCATGCGAATGAGCTAAAGAACTACCCAATGCCTGCTGCGGATGTGCCTTTGGTGCCAATTCTGCGCGACTGGTTGTGACGGCATGCAAGAGCGCTGCGACAAAATTGGCCAAGGGTTATGATTTTGTTAGGCAAGTTAATAATTTTGTGACAACTTGATTAAATAATAAGCATGTATCGGTCGCCACGCCGATTTCTTTGGGGAGAAAACTATGCTTCGCACCATCATCATGGGTACTTGTGTTCAAGTTCAGGGTACATTCGTTCGCGCACTGGCCGATGGACGTATCATCGTTTCAATCGGCGAGCGGAACTTTGCGGGTAGGCCTGTAAGCGCAGCTGCTTAAAACTGACGCTCTCGAAAAAAAGGGCCCGAACTTTCGTTCGAGCCCTTATTTTCGATTTCCAGTGCTCGATCAGTCGAGGTTACGTTCAACCTCTTCACGCTCGAAGATCTCGATAACATCACCTGCGCGAACATCATCGTAGTTCTCGAATGCCATGCCGCATTCCTGACCAGACTGCACTTCTGCAACTTCGTCCTTGAAACGCTTGAGCGTCTTGAGCGTGCCTTCGTGAATAACCACGTTGTCACGTAGCAAGCGCACACCAGCCGAACGACGTGCGACACCTTCAGTGACAAGACAGCCAGCAACTTTGCCGATACCTGTAACTTTGAACACTTCCTTGATGTTCGCATAGCCGATGAAGTTCTCGCGAATTTCCGCACTCAGCAGGCCAGAGGCCGCCGCTTTCACATCATCCACAAGGTCGTAGATGATCGAATAGTAACGAATTTCCACACCCTTCTGATTGGCTGTATTCCGCGCTGATGCGTTCGCACGCACGTTAAAGCCCATGATCGGCGCGCCGGAAGCTTCCGCCAGACCAATGTCGCTTTCCGTAATCGCGCCGACACCAGAGTGCAGAACACGAACGCGAACTTCATCGTTACCGATTTTCGCCATCGCTTGAACAATTGCTTCGGCAGAGCCCTGAACGTCCGCTTTCACGAGGATCGGCATCTCGGAGACGCTTTCATCCGCTTTCGCATTCGCCATCAACTGCTCAAGCGTTGTCGCAGCACCCGCAGCAGCGCGTTTGTCTTTCGCGGCTTTCTCACGATACTCGGCGATTTCACGCGCCTGTGCATCGGTTTCCACCACGTTCAAAACGTCGCCCGCCTCTGGTGTACCGTTAAGGCCAAGAACCTCAACAGGAACCGAAGGACCAGCTTCTTTAACGCGCTCGCCATGATCGTTAATCAAGGCACGAACTTTACCGTACTGCTCGCCGACAACAAAGATATCACCAACGCGCAGCGTACCATTTTGAACCAGAACCGTCGCAACAGGGCCGCGACCCACGTCAAGCTGTGCTTCAATGACGGCACCAACAGCAGAGCGGTTTGGATTGGCTTTAAGTTCCAGAATTTCCGACTGAAGCGCGATCGCTTCAAGCAGTTGGTCCAGACCTTGGCCCGTGATCGCAGAGACTTCGACATCCTGCACTTCGCCAGACATCTTTTCGACGATCACTTCGTGCTGAAGCAGATCTGTGCGAACTTTGTCAGGGTTTGCGCCCGGCTTGTCGATCTTGTTGATCGCAACGATCATAGGAACGCCCGCCGCTTTCGCGTGGTTAATCGCTTCAACCGTTTGCGGCATTACAGCATCATCCGCCGCAACAACCAGAACAACAATATCTGTAACCTGGGCACCGCGTGAACGCATAGATGTAAACGCCGCGTGTCCCGGAGTATCAAGGAAGCTGAGAACAGCGCCTGTATCCGTCGTGACCTGATACGCACCAATGTGCTGCGTGATCCCGCCAGCTTCGCCAGCGACCACTTTCGCGTTGCGGATCGCATCCAGCAAAGACGTCTTGCCGTGATCGACGTGGCCCATAATCGTGATGATCGGCGGACGACCTACGAGATCTTTTTCATCATCGACAACTTCCGCAATCACATCTTCAACATCTGCGTCGGAAACACGAACAACTTTGTGGCCGAACTCTTCGATAATCAATTCGGCTGTATCCGCGTCAATCGTCTCGTTCTGCGTGACCATCATGCCGTTGTTCATCAGCGCCTTAACAACAGCACCTGTCTTTTCAGCCATACGCGCGGCCAGTTCAGACACGACGATTGCTGGTGGCAGCTGAACATCACGAATGATCTTTTCGCGCTCAACAGTGCCGCCCATCGCCTTCTGGCGTGCGCGTTCTTGCTTGCGCTTCATTGCGGCCATGGACTTGTGGCGTCCGTCGCCACCCGTCAAAGCCTGGTTCAATGTCAGCTTACCTGAACGGCGGCCATCATTATCGCCGGCCTTGCCGCGCGGTGTGCGTTGATCGCGTTCACGGTCCGATTTACGCGGAGCCGCTGCAGGAGCAGGCTTGTTCGGTGCAGCACGTGGCGCTGCGGATGGTTTCTCGGCAGCAGGCTCGGCGGCAGCCAAACGCGCGGCTTCTTCCGCTGCTTTTTTGGCAGCTTCTTCCGCTTCAACCTTAGCTTTGGCACGCTCTGCGCGCTCAAGCTCTTCTGCTTCTTTCGCTTCGATTTCAGCACGGCGGCGTTCACGATCTTCCGCGCGCGCTTTTTCTTCCGCTTCGCGGCGCGCCGCATCTTCGACTTCGCGTGCTTTCGCCGCTTGAACCGCCTTCAGACGGCGATCCATTTCTGCATCTGTAATACCGGCGGGACGTTTGGCCGGATTGCCACCCGCAACGGCTCCACCCCCAGCTGGCTTTGCCGCACCCGGCTTGGGCACCACAACGCGCTTGCGCTTGGTTTCGACCACAACGTTTTTCGTGCGACCATGGCTGAAGCTTTGCTTTACATTACCTGGTCGCGGAGCTGCGCCGCGTAGACCCAATGTTTTTTTGCCGTCGTTATCGCTCATTTAGCTGTCTTTTCCTTTCGGACGGCCCCTGCCGTCGCTACTTCTCGTATCGCTTTTAATCTTTGGGCTTCCTCTACTACACGAGAGGTGAGTCCACCAGAGCTTAGCGCGCCATGTATCACAGTCTGTCGCCCAAAGGCCAATCCCAGCTCATCCGCTGTCAACCAACCGATGAAACTGCCGTAGTGAGGCGTGCTTAGTTTCGACTTTCCGCGTTCTGATCCATCGGAGGCCTGAATAAGAACTTCTGCCTCTTCATTACCGAGCCAGCTTTTCACTTTTTCATAACCAGCTACAGCACGCCCCGACTTGCGCGCAAGGCTGATAAGATCAACAACACGCCGCGTAATCTGCGATTCAACCTCGGCAACCAGATTTTCTGGCACTTTAACAGGCATCTTCGCACTTCGCGCGAACAGGTTTTTCGCGACTGCCTTTTCCAAGGCCGCCTTGTCAGCAGACACCCAAATGCCGCGACCGGGCAGTTTACCCAGAATATCAGGTACAATTTGTGCATCCGGCCCAACAACAAAACGCACCATTTTTGACATAGGAAGTGACTCCTGCGTCGCAATGCACTTGCGCTCTGGTCCGCTGGACCGATCCTTGGATGTGCCGCCGCGCGTCACTGTCAAGACTCCGAAGCCTGAGATCAGGCTTCGGCCTCCTTAAAGACGCTGTCTTCTTCAAGCTCGTCTTCGTCTGTCTCTGCTTCCAGCTCTGCTGGATCGACCCACCCCAAAAGGACACGGGCCGTCATAATCATATTCTGGGCTTCCTCAAGCTCCATGCCGAACTGCTCTAGCAGGCCTTCATCTTTGACGCGCTCGCCGTTGACTGTTGTCCAGCCGCCAGCCAGTTCCCAATCCGCACAGGTCGCGAAATCTTCAAGCGTTTTAACACCGTCTTCGGCCAGCACTTCAGCCATTTGGGGTGTGATGCCATCAAAATCAATCAGGCTGTCTTCTGCACCAAGCTCACGCGCTTTGGCTAGCGCTGCTGCGGCTATGGCTTCCAGGTTTTCGCGCGCGCGCGTCTGCAACTCGCCTGCGGTATCTTCATCAACGCCGTCGATAACCAACAGTTCGTCCAGCTCGACATAAGCAACCTCTTCGAGGTTGGTGAAGCCTTCGGACACCAGCAACTGAGCAAAGAACTCGTCTACGTCCAGCGCTTCCATGAACAGCTTTGTGCGCAATTCAAACTCGGCCTGACGACGCTTGCTTTCTTCTTCTTCGGTCATGATGTCGATATCGAGGTTGGTCAACTGGGACGCCAAACGCACGTTCTGGCCGCGACGACCAATCGCCAGGGAAAGTTGCTCATCAGGAACAACAACCTCGATCTTGCCAGCTTCTTCATCCAGAACAACCTTTGTCACCTCAGCAGGCTGAAGCGCGTTCACAAGGAACGTTGGTTGATCTTCGTTCCAAGGAATGATGTCGATCTTTTCGCCCTGAAGTTCATTCACAACGGCCTGAACACGGCTGCCGCGCATACCAACGCAAGCGCCGACTGGATCAATCGAGCCATCATAGGAAATTACAGCAATCTTGGCGCGTGAACCGGGATCACGGGCGACTGCCTTGATTTCAATGATACCATCATAGATTTCAGGCACTTCCATCTTGAACAGTTCGGCCATGAATTCTGGCGCTGTGCGGGACAGGAAAATCTGCGGACCACGCGCTTCGCGGCGCACGTCCTTGATGAAACAACGGATACGATCATTCGGGCGATAGCTTTCGCGGCCGATCTTTTCGTTTCGGCGCAAAATGCCTTCACCGCGACCCACGTCAACGATCACGTTGCCATATTCTTCGCGCTTCACGACACCATTGATGATCGTACCTGCGCGGTCTTTGAATTCCTCGAACTGGCGATCACGCTCAGCTTCGCGAACCTTCTGCAAGATAACCTGCTTGGCAGATTGTGCAGCAATACGGCCCATTTCTACTGGCGGAACTTCCTCGACAAAGGTGTCACCAACTGCTGGGCTATCCATATACTGCTTGGCTTGCTCGACCGTGAACTCGGCCTGATAGTTTTCAAGCTCTGCGTCCTCGACCACTGTACGAACGCGCGTAAATGTTGCGCGGCCCGTCTTGCGGTCAATCGCGACACGGATGTCCATCTCAGCGCCGTAGCGGGATTTCGCAGCCCGCGCGAGGCTTTCTTCCATAGCCTCGATAACAAGGCCCGGGTCGATCATCTTTTCGCGCGCTACCGCTTCCGCGGTTTGTAGCAACTCAAGCTGGTTTGCTGAGGTGATTGCCATGGTTACTTCTCCTCTGACAACGGCGTGTCATCCGTTTCAATTTCGTCAAAATCATCTTCGTTAATATCACCCGCCGCTTTGCGCTGGCGTAGCATCTCTGTAATCAGCTCGTCCGTAAGAACAAGCTTGGCATCGCTAAGCCAATCAAAGTTCAGACCGATGGTCCCTTCTTCGACATTTATCAGCACGTCATTACCCTCAACGCCCGCCAGCTCGCCCTTAAAGCGGCGGCGTCCGTCGATCAGTTCAGACGTCTCGATCTTGGCTTCATAACCCTCAAACGTCGCGAAATCTTTCAGGCGCGTCAGCGGGCGATCAATACCGGGGCTGGACACTTCCAGCGTATATTCATCCACAATCGGATCTTCGACATCCAGCGTTGCGCCAATTGCCGTGCTGATTTCTGCACATTGGTCGACCTCGATACCGCCCTCGGGACGTTCGGCCATAATCTGCAACGTCGTGGACTTGCCAGACATCAGGCGCACGCGCACCAATTCATAGCCCAGATCTTCAATCACGGGCGTGATGATCGCTGCAAGGCGTTGGTCGATGGCTGCTTTTGCTATCAGATCGTTGTTCATATCTCATCCAGCCTAAGGTAAAGGCACAAAAAAACGGGCGCGCGGCCCGTTGATCGTTCTCGGTGGAGCGTTTGGTTTGGACCCAGCCGCGCCGCTGTTGAGTGGGATATAGACAAGAGTAACTGAGTCCGCAAGGCCACATCTTTTAAATACAGGCCCAAGATTGACCATATGTCGCCTGTCAACCGTTGCATCGCGCCCCGTTAGGCGTGTAAATTACCTTAGGGAACGCACTTTAAACGTGTATTCTTCCAAGTAGTATCCAGTACTCAGTTAAGGCCGCCTTCTCATCGGGCGGCCTTTTTACGTGAAACTCTCGGCAATCTGATCCATCGCACGCACCAATTCGGCGCTAATTCCCGGTTCGCTAAGTGCATGCCCGGCGTTACGAATAAAGCGCAGATCGGCGTTAGGCCAAACCCGTGCAAGATCAAAGGCCGATTTTGGCGGACAAATCATGTCGTAACGACCCTGAACAATGACCGCAGGAATATGACTAATACGATCCACGTTTTCCAGAAGCTGGCCATCAAAATCCAAAAAGCCGCCGTTGACGAAATAGTGGTTCTCAAGCCGCGCGAAGGCACGTGCATATTCCCCGGGAGCATCACCACTGCGCCCGTTTGAATACACAGATGCAAGCGCATTTTCCCAGCCGGACCATGCCTTGGCAAAGCGCGTCTCAAGTTGAAGATCGCCGCTAAACAGCCGCTTGTGATAGGCACCTATTAGATCATCACGCTCATCCTCAGGCACCAGATCGACGAATCTTGCCCATGGTTCAGGCCAGAACTGCCCGGCGCCACCGCCATAAAACCAATCCAACTCTCGCTGCATCATCAGAAAAACGCCGCGCAACACCAATTGCCGCGCCCTTTCAGGGTGCGTCTGTGCATAAGCAAGCGCGAGTGTTGCGCCCCAACTGCCGCCAAATACAATGAACTGCTCAATTCCCAATGCTTCGCGAATGCGTTCAATGTCCGCGATCAAGTCCCACGTCGTATTGTTGCTTACGGACGAATGCGGCTTTGATCGCCCACAGCCACGCTGGTCAAACAAGACAACTCTGTACACGTCGGGATCAAAATAACGTCGCATCGCGGGGCTACACCCGCCACCGGGGCCGCCATGCAATACGATCACAGGCACGCCTTCGGGATTGCCGCATTGCTCAAAATAGATGCAATGCCCGCCCGGCATATCCATCATTTGTTGATCGAATGGATCAATCGGCGGGTAGAGATATTGAACCGCGCTCTTTTGGCCTGAGATTTTATCGATATCCATCCTATATACCCCTTGAGGATAGTCGGCCCTAGATGAGCACATGGAGACAGGAATGCAAACCGCCCAAACCACAGTAGACCCCGCGGAGGTCGCTAAATTTGAAGCAATGGCCGCTGAATGGTGGGATCCCAAGGGAAAGTTCAAGCCTCTGCACATGCTCAACCCGTGCAGGCTCGATTATATCACCAGCCAGATTGCCGGCGAATTTGATCGCGATCTGACCACACCCGAACCCTTCAAGGGCTTGCGCATTCTGGATATCGGGTGCGGCGGTGGCCTTCTGTCCGAACCGATGGCGCGCCTTGGTGCGACTGTTGTTGGCGCGGATGCTGCTTCAGGCAACATTCCTGTCGCGCAGATTCATGCAGAGCAATCTGGCCTGAGCATTGATTATCGCAACACCACCGCAGAAGCATTGGCCGACGCGGGTGAACAGTTCGATGTGGTAATCAATATGGAAGTGGTCGAGCACGTCGCCGATCCGCTTGCCTATTTGACGGCCTGCCAACAGCTACTCAAACCTGGTGGCCTTCACATCTGCTCAACCATCAATCGCAACCCGAAAAGCTTTGCCGTGGCGATTGTAGGCGCAGAGATCATCATGCGTTGGCTTCCTAAAGGCACCCATGAATGGAACAAGTTCATCACCCCGGACGAATTGTTCGACCTGCTAACCAAAGCGGCTTTGACGCCTGTTGATCGTAAGGGATTCGTTTTCAATCCGATTGCATGGAGCTGGAGCCTGTCAGATCGCGATCTCAGCGTGAACTATGTGACCGCCAGCACAAAGCCCGCTTAGTCGATCAATCTACTTCCAACCTAATCCGCAGATCACGCAGCGTTGGCAGAATGGCACCCATTTTCTGGGTGCCAATCTGTTCAACGATGTCGGAAATCACAGGGCTCATTCCCGCAAGCGCCGCATCTCGCGCCGCGCGTCCTGCGGGGCTGATCGCGACCATCTTGCGCCGCGCATCTTCCCAATCCGGCCTGATATGTACGTAGCCTGCCCATTCCAGCTTGCCCAGGGTATTGGTCATCGCCCCGCGTGTGAGATGGAAATTCTTGGCAAGCTGCGCCGGAGTTCTTTCAACTGATTGGCCCGCCAAATGGTTAAGGACAGAAAAATGAGAGATCTCCATACCCTTTGGCAAAACCCGGCTTAGACGGTTTCTGAGCAACTGATCGACTGTCAGAATTTCGCTAAACAACGTCACCGCTAAAGAATTGGCCTCATCTGCCATCAGGGACCTTCAAACTCACGATCATGGCGCAGCGCCGCGATCTTGCCCCTCGCTTCTGCCACTTTCGACGGGTCGAGTTCAACAGCAACGACGCCTTCCTCGGTTCCGCCATCTGCCAGAACTTCACCCCAAGGCGAAATAGCCAGCGAATGCCCATAAGTGCGCCGTTCTTTGCCGCGGCTCACCGAATGGGTTCCCGTTTGTGCGGGGGCCAGAACATAACATCCCGTTTCAATTGCACGTGCACGCAGCAATGATTCCCAATGCGCCTTGCCTGTAACAGGCGAAAACGCGGCTGGAACTGTCAAAATCTCTGCACCTGCCTTCGCCAAAGCGCGATACAGATAGGCAAACCGCACATCATAACAAATGCTCAAGCCCAACTTGCCGAACGGTGTCTCGCTGACAATAGCGCGCGCGCCAGGCCGATACCCATCTGATTCCCGATAGGTTTCTTCAGGTGTCACATCGACATCGAACATATGAATTTTGTCATAGCGCGACGTCACCGTGCCGCTTGGATCAATCACAAATGAACGGTTGGCGAAACGCCCGTCAGCATCCCCTGTCTTTAACGCCAATGATCCGATGAGCAGCCAAATTCCCAACTCCGCAGCCAGCGCGCGGTAGCCTGCAAGGGAAAGATCATCCGTCTCAAACTGCAAAACACCCTGTTGGTGCGAACGGCTTGAGGAAACGCAATTGCTCACCTCTGGCGTCAGGACAAAGCCTGCGCCATCATTCACCGCGCTCCTGATTTTAGCCGAAATGCGCGCTAGGTTCTCACGTGGATCATCGCTCGATGTGGTCTGGATCAAGGCCGCTTGCATCATGCCGCTAACAGCGTATCCAGCTTGCCTGCGCGCTCTAATGCGTGCAACTCATCGCAGCCACCCACATGGGTTTCGCCAATGAAAATCTGTGGCACAGTGCGGCCCCCATTTGCGCGCTGGATCATCTCTGCCTTGCGCTCAGGGTTCATCAAAACGTCAACTTCCGAAAACTCGACGCCTTTGGACGTCAAAAGACGTTTCGCAGCGTGGCAGAATCCGCAAAGCGGCGAAGTGTAGATTTCAACAGGTTTCATCACAAACATCCTTTGTCTCAGGTTGCGTGCAACTTAGTCATCCTTTGCGACGCGCGCTAGGGTAACGACACAAACCTCGCTTGCGCGTGATGCAAGACAAGCGTCCGCGCAGGCCGCCAGAGTCGCCCCTGAGGTCATAACATCATCAACCAACACCACAGGCCGCCCCGCGATCAGATGCGCCCGCTTGGCATTCACGGCGATCGCGCCTTTGAGTTCATTGAACCGCGCCTCGCGCGATTTCCCGTCGAGCGAAGCCGTCGCGCGCGTTCGGGTCAACAAGTCCGCGCAAAACGGCGCGCTCAAACTACGCGCCATAGACGCCGCAATCAGGCCTGATTGATTATAGCGCCGCCGCACCATACGCACCCAATGCAACGGAACTGGCGCAACAACGGCATCGTCCCGCATAATTTCACGCGCAACATTTGCCATCCATCGCCCCGCAGGGCGTACAATATCATGTCGATCACCATGCTTGAGTGCCAAGACCAACGCGCGGCCCCTGTCTTTGTAAAGCAGCGCAGCACGCCCTTGCGACCACGGCCTCGCGATCTCTAAACAATCATCGCAGCGATCACCGCTTTGCACATCGCCGTGCATAGGAACCCCACAACCATCGCAAACGGCACCGGTAATGAACGCCGTGTCGCGCCAACAGGGACCACACAAACCATCATCATTTGCCACCCGCGCGCGGCATGACAGACATTCGGGCGGAAACACCGCATGCAAGAGCGTTTGAAACCCAGCGCTCCTCGCAATAAGACGTGATGTATGCAAACGCCGCCCCTCCTGACAGATCGCCACGCGCTGATCCGAAACCGCCTTCGCGCCAGCGACAGCTTTCTCGTCGATATCGCACGCGATGAATGCCTTGATCGCCTGAGTCTGGTTAACAGAACGTTTACGAAACCTTTGATCGTCGGCCCTACGCCTGATCTGCTACCCAATGCGCATCGCATCGAAGACAGTGACACGCTGGAAATACCGGGCAACGGCTATGATCTCGCGCTGCACTTCATGGCGCTCCATTGGGCCAATGATCCTGTTGGACAGATAATCCAATCCGCCCGCGCATTGCGGCCCGATGGCTTGTTTCAGGCCGTCTGCCTTGGCGGACAGACCCTGCATGAGCTGCGCACAAGCCTTGCACAGGCGGAAAGCGATGTCACAGGTGGCTTGTCCCCACGCATTGCGCCAATGGGTGAAGTCCGCGATCTCGGCGCGCTACTGCAACGTGCCGGTCTTGCCCTACCTGTCGCCGATAGCGTCACAGTGCGCACAAGCTATGCCAGCGCGCAGCATCTGATGCGAGATCTACGCGCATTTGGCGAAACCAATGCACTTGCTGCACGCCTACGGCGCCCCACGCGGCGCGCGGTGTTCGAACGGTGCGCCGAGATTTATGCCAGAACCTTCGCAGAGGATGGAAAGATCATCGCTACATTTGAGTTCCTCTTTCTCTCGGGCTGGGCACCGTCCGCAGATCAACCCAAGCCCTTGCGACCCGGTTCTGCTACAGCACGCCTCGCCGATGCACTCAAAACCACAGAAAAGCCTCTAGGTGATTGACCAAACGCTCAAATCCCCTATCTCGCCATAGAACCGACCACTCGGAGAATCGACATGTTTGACGCCAACGTCCCCGCCACCTGCCCAGCGCATGCACCCAAAGATCACCCGAAGATTCCAGCTGCCAAGGTTGGCATACTGCTGTCAAATCTCGGAACGCCCGATAACACAGATTACTGGTCCATGCGCCGCTATCTGAGCGAATTTCTTTCGGATCGCCGCGTCATCGATTACGCCCCGTGGAAATGGCAGCCATTATTGCAACTGATTATCCTGTCCAAACGCCCCTTCACATCGGGTGCTGCCTATCGTTCCATCTGGAACAACGAGGCGGACGAAAGTCCCCTGATGACCATCACCAAACAGCAAACCGAAAAAATGACCACGGCGATGCAGACCCGTTATGGCGATAACGTCATGGTTGATTTTTGCATGCGCTACGGCAACCCGTCCACCAAAAGCAAAGTAAGGGCGATGATAAAAGCGGGCTGTACCAAGATCCTCTTTGTGCCCCTTTATCCCCACTACGCTGGCGCCACCTCTGCAACGGCCAACGACCAGTTCTTCCGCGTCCTTATGGAAGAAAAATGGCAACCCGCAGCGCGCACGATCGAACCCTACTTCGAACATCCGCTTTATATCGACGCACTCGCCCAATCCGTCGAACGCGCCTATGCCGCTGCAGAAAACAAGCCTGACATTCTGGTCTGTTCCTATCACGGCGTGCCGCAACGTTATTTGATGGAGGGCGACCCGTATCACTGCCAATGCCAGAAAACGACGCGTCTTCTAAAAGAACGCCTTGGCTGGGCCGACACCGAAATCACAACGACATTCCAATCCAAATTCGGTCCGGAAGAATGGCTTCAGCCCTATACCGTCGAAGAAGTCGCAAGACTGGCGAAGGAAGATGGCAAAAAGAACATCGCCGTAATCGCCCCTGCCTTTTCCGCTGATTGCATCGAAACGCTCGAAGAGATCAACGAAGAGATCAAAGAAAGCTTTGAAGAAGGTGGCGGCGAACATTTCACCTATATCCCTTGCCTCAATGATGATGCGGCACATATCACAGCGCTCTCGGCGGTGATCGAGGACAATCTAAAAGGCTGGCTCGAATAAACAGCCTGCCTTCCTCTCTCTCAAAATATCCTGGGGTTTGGGGCAAAGCCCCAAGCTGCATGACCCCAAGGTCATGCTCAACAAGCGCGCGCGTTAGCGCGCTCAATCAGAAAACCTGATCCTGAAATAAGAAAAGGCAGCGCCGAAGCACTGCCCTTCCAAATCAGTTTTCTAAGCGTGAGCTTAGGAAGCTGCGGCCGCGGCTACAACTGCAAGAATGAGCAGTGGAACCAGGATGCCAGAAGAAGAAGAACCGGCAACGGCTTCCTCAACGATGATTGGCGCTTCCATGATAGGAGCGGACATGTTGCCGGCGAATGCTGTAGAAGCAGCGACGGACAGTGCAGCAGCAAGTGCGATTTTTTTCATAGTAGTATCCTCTAGAATTCGCCTAAAGCCCTGTTCATAGGACATTAAGCACCCAAGACTTAAACCTCGTGCCCCGTTCTAACCAGTTATTATCAGGGAATGCAAACCCATCTTTTAACTTAAGGACTCAAGATCGCCATTATGTCGTCAAATTAGCAACACTTGTGTGCCAACCTTTGTCATACTGAACAGCTGAGCGATGTGTTCATTATATAACCCAATACAGCCATTTGATGATCTACGGCCGATTTTCCGCGTATCGTGGGTGCCGTGAATGCGATAATAGGTCCAGCTCAGATACAATGCATGCGTGCCAAGCGGATTATCTGGTCCAGCAGGAACAAAGTCAGGCCATTCCGGGTTGCGCTTTTTCATCGACGGTGTCGGGCGCCATGTTGGACCCTCAACTTTACGAACAACTGTTGTGCGACCTTTTTTCGTCAGGTCCGGCGTCAAAGGCACGGAAGACGGGTACAATTTATATGTAGCGCCATCTGCTGACCAAAAATGCAAAGCGCGACTTGAGATATCAACAAGAACAGCGCCGTTGTTCAGATTATTGAAATAAGGGCGCCAATCTAGCGAACGGAAACTGGAAATGTTTCTGCGAACTGCCTGGCTTATGTCTTTTTCAATTTCGACAGTGCCTGTGCTGGGCTCGTCGGCAACCTGCGCAATTGCCGGGCTTGCCAGTATCGCAGCCCCTGCCGCGCCAATAAAGCTGCGGCGATCCAGTGTTTTCGTCATCTTACCACTCATCCCGTTCTCCGATTCAAACATATCGCGTTTTTCTTACTCTATTATTGCGCGAAAGCCTCACTCGCAATTCAAACGGACGTGAATGTGCAAGATCAGGCCGATTGTGGGTTTGAATCGCAACGCATTGAGGAGTAGTGCTACGCAACTTCAGTTGGGATACGACACTATGATGCGCATTGGTTTTCTTTTGGTTTCGGCCGCACTCGCTCTTTCTGCCTGCGCAGGATCACAACAAAGCACGATCGCTCCCGACGGTAAGCCTCTACCAAAAGTCTATCGAATTGGCTCAGGTGACGCCTCGAAGATCCAGTTCCGCATGCTTGATTCGGTCAACTCCCTGCGACAGGCTTCTGGCGCTGCGCCGTTGCAGCTCGACGCCCAGCTGAACGCGGCGGCGGCAACACACTCGCGCGATATGTCCGTTCAAAACCGCCCTTGGCACTTCGGCTCTGACGGCTCCTCTCCGATCGAACGTGTGCGCCGCGTCGGTTATACGGGTCAGCTAAAAGGCGAAAACATCTCCGAGACCTACGAGACAGAGCTGGAAACACTCGCCGCATGGATGGAAGAGCCAAGCACGCGAATCGTTATTCTTGATAAAACAGCAACCCAAATGGGCTTTTCGTATTTTCAGGAATCAAACGGCAAAATCTGGTGGACATTGGTCACAGGCGCGCAAGCTGGCGGTTCGCTCCAGCTTGCAAGCAACTAATTACGGAAAAATAGAGATCGGCGTGCCGTTTTCGACCATGGCATAAATCCGTTCCATTTCCTTATTGGTCACAGCAATACATCCCGCAGTCCAATCACGACCGCCTTTTGCGTATTTACTGGGGCGACCGTGGATAAAGATATCTCCGCCCGGCTTCACGCCTGCGGCCTTTGCTTTGGCAACGTCCTGTTCATTGGGATAGTTTATCCCGATCGAAAGATGGAATTCTGAATTCGGGTTGCGGCGATCAATGATGTATTCGCCCTCCGGCGTGCGGCCATCGCCCTCTTCGCGCTTGTGTTCGAAAGGTGCGAAACCCAACCCGATATCATATGTACGCAATGCTTCGCCCTTGTGCATCAGATGCATTTTGCGCTGCCCTTTATAGACAATCACACGGGTCACTTCCGGACCATGGTAACGCTTGAACTTGCTCGCACAGGCAGACAGCACAAACGCCGACGCCATAGAAAGTAGAAGAATACGTCTTTTCATCAAACTCGTTGCCTCAAAAAACTGCGCTTTATAATTGTAGTGTGCATAGCCGATCTCATCGCGCACTCAAAAGCTTTTCGCTAGCCTTGGCGCTCTTGCCCGTCACCTTTTTCGCGCAATAGCTCTTCAATGACCCCTAAGCGCTCTAAAACATCATCACGATAGGCATCTGTCCGCTGATGGTCTTCCTCCTGATGCGCATCCTGCATGGAGTTCACAATCAAACCGACCAAAAGGTTCACCACAGCAAAGGTCGTGACCAGAATAAAGGGTACAAAGAAGGCCCACGCATATGGATAGATCTCCATCACTGGGCGCACGATTCCCATGGACCAGCTTTCAAGCGTCATAACCTGAAACAGCGTATATCCGGATTGCCCGAGCGTTCCGAACCATTCGGGGAAGCTACTGCCGAACAGCTTGGTCGCAATGACAGCCCCGATATAGAAAATAATCGACATCAACAGGAAAACACTGCCCATCCCGGGAAGCGCGGTGATGAAACCCTCAACCACGCGGCGCAAGCGCGGTGCCACCGAAACCACGCGAAGAACCCTCAAAATGCGCAATGCACGCAGGACAGAAAATCCGCCTGCCGTTGGCACCAGCGCGATGCCCACGATTACAAAATCAAAAAGGTTCCACCCATCGCGGAAAAACCGCCCGCCACGCGCGATCAGTTTCGCGGCAATCTCGGCAACAAAAACCGCAAGACACGCGGTATCAATCGCTGTGATGGCCACGCCAAACTGCGCCATGATCTGCGGTGATGTCTCCAGCCCCAACACAATCGCGTTGAGAATGATAACCCCGATAATAAAGTTTTGCGTCCATGTCTGCTCTAGCCACGCATTCAGTCTTTTCCGCATCAAAGCCTCTTTGTTTCAGGTCCTAGCGTTGCATATGTGAACGCGAGAACTTGCCCACAAGCTCTACATGCGACGACCAGCGGAATTGATCTACAACTTGCACCCAATCAAGCGAAAAACCCGCCTCGATCAACGCTTTTGCATCGCGCGCAAACGTCACAGGATTGCATGACACATAAGCCACCTGTGCCAATGCGCTTTTGGCTATTTCAGCAATTTGCGCCTGTGCCCCCGCGCGCGGCGGATCAAGAACGGCAAAGTCAAAGTGTTTGAACTCGTCAGGCATAAGCGGGCGACGGAATAAATCTCGCGCCACGGCAGCCACCTTCTTTAGGCCAACCGCCCTGCGCCATCCGGAATCAAGCGCGGCGATCATCGCTTTATCACCCTCGACCCCCAACATTTCCGAACGCGCAGCCAAAGGCAGTGTAAAGGTTCCGCATCCCGCAAAAAGATCAACGCCTCGCGCGCCATCAACCGCCTTCATGACAGCAGAAACCAGCGCATCTTGGCCGTGCCGCGTCGCTTGCAAAAACGCGCCGGGCGGCGGCGCAACTTTGGCTGCACCAAATTGCTGGTGCGGTGGGTTGCGCATGCCAATGACTTCTTCATCCCAGGTCAATCGCGCCAGTTTGTGTTTCTCAACAACGCCCGAAAGGCCAATCGTCAGCGCTTGATCCAGCGGCTTGCCGCCCGTGACAAGCACATCAAGCCCTACCTCCGACAGCGTCACATTCACCGACATTTCCGCCTTTCGCGATCCACCGATACTGGCCAGATCATCCATCAGCGGCGAAATCTGCAACAACTCCGGAACGACCAACTGGCACTCGGGCACTGCGATTACCGTATCAGAGGCGCGCGCATGAAATCCCCAAAGCGCGCCTTTCTTGGTCCGTCGAACCGCAAACGTCGCGCGGCGTCGGCTTTTGGCGGGCGATGTCACAATCGGGAGAAACTCTGTCTCGATCCCGTGCGCGTCTAGCGCGCTTTGCACGATTTGCTGTTTGAACTCCGCAACGAAAGGTTCTGCAGCGTGCTGCAACTGACAGCCACCGCAGTTCTTGTAGTGCTTACAAACAGCCGCGACACGCAAATCGGACGGCTCGATAATCTTTACATCGCTCAGCCGATCGCCATTGCGAATGCCCTGCACGCGCTCCCCCGGCAAAACCCGCGGCACAAACACCGGACCCGCAGCGATCCCGTCGCCCTGATGTCCCAATCGCTCTATTTTATAGTCATCCATGGCTGCTCCTATACCTACTCGGCAGCGGAACGCACGTCGATAAAGCCACCCGACTGTCGATTCCAGTATCGCGCATAGAGCCCATCCCGCGCTAAAAGACTTTCGTGCGTCCCGTCCTCAACAATGCGGCCCGCATCCAGAACGATAATCCGATCCATTTTATCCAACGTAGACAGGCGGTGTGCAATCGCCAGAACGGTCTTGCCTTCCATTGCGCGCTCCAACGCGCTTTGGATTGCCGCCTCGACTTCGCTATCCAGCGCACTTGTTGCCTCATCCAACACAAGGATTGGCGCATCTTTCAAGATTGCACGCGCCAAGGCGATCCTTTGACGTTGCCCTCCAGAAAGCTTGACGCCGCGCTCGCCCAGATGCGCGTCATATCCTGCGCGCCCTTTGCTGTCGCGCAGATCAGCAATGAACTCATGTGCCTCAGCGCGCTTCGCGGCTTCGATCACATCCGCTTCACTTGCAGAATGTCGCCCGTATAAAATGTTGTCGCGCGCCGAGCGGTTGAACATCGCCGTTTCCTGGGTGACCATTCCAATTGATTGACGAAGCGAATTTTGCGTAACGCTTGTCAGGGGCTGCGCGTCGATCAAAATACGCCCTGATTCCGCTTCGTAGAGCCTAAGAAGTAGCGACACCAAAGTTGATTTCCCCGCACCGGACGCCCCGACTATACCAATTTTTTCGCCTGCTTTGATGTGCAGATCCAGATCCTGAACACCGCCAAATGCACCGCCGTACTGGAACTCCACCGTTTCAAAGCGAATTTCGCCTTGTTCGACACTGATATCTGTCGCGTGTTGATCGTCCTCGACGCGCACGGGATTGGCCAGAGTTTTCATCCCATCCTCAATTTCGCCGATGCTGGAGTAAATCGCCATCAAAGTGAACGACACCCATCCTGTCATCTGCGCGATGCGAATAGAAACAGCGCCTGCAGCAACAATATCGCCCGGCGTTGCCTGCCCTTTTTGCCAGAAATAGATGCTCGCCCCCATAAGCAAAACAGGCAGGATGCCCGCGATCACCATCAGGAAAAACCGGAACGTCGCTGCAAGCCACCCGTAATGAAGCGATTGCCTGCGGAACTTACCCATTGCGTCAAGCGCGACCTCATCCTCATGGGCATCATGGGCAAAAAGTTTGACGGTTTTGATGTTGGTAATCGTGTCCACCAACTGCCCCGACACCGCAGCACGCGCATTTGCCCGCGTCGCTGCGCGGGTGCGAATGCGCGGCAGAAACCACCCGATAAGCGCGAAATAGAAAATCAACCAAACCACAAACAGACCAGCGATCCGCCAATCAATCGCACCAAGCAGCGCGAAGCTGCCCAGCAAAGACGCCAGAGCGAACGCGACGACATTGATTGATTCCGAAACAACATCCGTCACGGCGCGCGCAGTTTGCATCTGTTTCTGCGCGATGCGTCCCGCAAAGTCGTCGTCGAAAAAGCTTACCGACTGGCCAAGCGACCAACGATGCAACCGCGATTGCACAAGGGTCGACACGTTCGGCATGACAATGATGTGGTTTGCACCAGAGGACAGTGCAAACATCACGGGCCGTGCAAGAACGAAAAATACGACCGCCAAAAGGACCATCGTTATATTGGCGGGTGTATAAAAATTCTCTGCCCCCGACCCGACGACAGCGTCCACGACCAACCCAAGAATAAGCGCCGTTCCCGCCTCCATCGCGCCCGCACCTGCGGATAACGCAGCTGCGAGAATCAAAACAGGCCAAGCACCAGACAGGCACCAGTTTACAAAAGCACGAAGCGTGTTAGGCGGCGGGCCATCCGCCGGGCGAAAGGCATCAATCCAGGTTTCAATTCGTTTCATACATCCTCGGCATTCAGGAAACCGCCCGACTGGCGCACCCAGAATTCTGAATATAGCCCGCCACTCGCCAAAAGCGCGTCGTGACTGCCGTCTTCGACAATCCTCCCTTCATCGAGCACCAAAATGCGATCCATCTGCGCAATCGTCGACAGGCGGTGCGCAATTGCGATCACACTTTTGCCTGCCATCATCCCATAAAGCGTTTCCTGAATAGCGGCTTCCACCTCGCTATCCAGCGCGCTTGTTGCTTCGTCCAGCAACAGGATCGGCGCATCCTTCAAGATCACCCGCGCAAGCGTGATGCGCTGGCGTTGGCCACCAGACAATTTCACACCGCGCTCACCGACTTGGGCATCATAACCTGTACGCCCCTCGGCGTCGGCCAGCCCCAAGATAAATTCATGCGCTTCAGCTTTCTTCGCCGCCGCGATGACGTCTTCATCACTCGCGCCAGCGCGCCCGTAGCGGATGTTGTCCCGCACAGAGCGATGCAACAGCGAACTATCCTGCTGAACCATCCCGATCTGCGCACGAAGACTGTCTTGTGTCACTTGCGCAATATCCTGACCGTCAATCAAAATACGCCCGCCATCCGCATCATAAAACCGCAAAAGCAGCTTGACCAAGGTACTCTTGCCCGCACCGGAACGACCAATCAGACCAATCTTCTGGCCAGGTTCGATCCGCAACGAAACAGAGTCTAATCCGCCTGTTTGTCTCCCATAGTGATGACTTAGACCCTCAAACTCGATTAGTCCCTCGCGAAACTCCAGCGGCTTTGCATCAACCGCATCTACAAGTTTGATTGGCTGCGCAATTGTCTCCATACCTTCCTTGACGACACCCAACTGCCGGAAGAAACTGGTCAGCGCCCACATGATCCAAGCCGTCATCGCATTCAGCCGAAGCACCAGCGCGGTCGTCGCGGCAACGACGCCAACGGAGGCTTCACCAATGGTCCAAAGCCAGATCGCGCCGCCAACAACACCAAGGATCAGAACGCCATTCAACATAACGAGCGTAACATCCATAATCGTGAAAATCCGCATCTCTGCCTGAAAAGTGACGCGCGACTCTTCAATTGCCTTTTTGGCGTAGTCCATTTCTTGCGGTCCGTGGCTGAACATTTTCACCGAATGAATGTTCGTATAGGCATCCACGACGCGGCCAGTCACCATCGAGCGCGCATTTGACGACGCCTGGGACGCGGGGCTAACGCGCTTGATCGTCCAGTGAACAAGGCACCCGTATAAACCGAGCCAGATAATCAAAGGCACAGCCAAACGAAGATCCGCATTCGCCAAAAGAACGGCAGAGCCGATGACATATGCCAGCGAAAACGTGATCGCATCAAAGACCTGAAACACAGCTTCGCCCGCCGCTGGCGGGGTTTGCATGATGCGGTTTGCGATGCGGCCTGCGAAATCGTTCTCGAACCAGCCGACGGACTGACGCAGTACATGTTTGTGCGCACGCCATCGAATAAGCGTACCGAAGTTCGGCAAGATCGTATTATTCAAAAGCGCCACATCAATCCCTTGCAGGATCGGGCGCGCAAACAGGATCAAAAGGGCGACAATGATAAATTCAGTGCCGTGCGTCTGCCAAACCAATGACGGTTCGCCCTGCAAAATATCCACAACGCGCCCCATGTAGGAGATTAACCAAATCTCAACCACGGCAACAACGACAGACATAATGCCGGTAACCGCAAAAACGTGTTTGAACGGCTGGGAATAGGCCATCATGAACGGCCATAACTTTGTCGGCGGCGTATCCGCTTCTTCGTAGCTTACATAGGGATCAACGAGACGTTCGAAAAAGCGAAACATCGTAAGGCCTGCCTATCAGTTGGTTAGACAAAGACCATGAGCGAAAAAACCACCAAGGCCAAGGCCATGACACGCATGAATAAGCGCCAAGCGAGCTTTGCTTCGAGCAAATAAGCAAGCATCGCCCCCGCCAAGGTCCAAAATAGACAGACGAACAGGTTAATTCCAGAGAACGCCGTGCCGAGCCGCACCGCTTCGCCCAAAGGGCCTATGCCCGCTGGATAGGCAGAGATCGCAGTCAACGCGACGGCCCAGATCTTTGGGTTCACCCATTGAAACAGGATCGCTTGCACAAACGTCATAGGTGCATCGGCACTATCAATATCCCGCGGCTTGGCGTTCCAAAGACCCCAAGCCATCCTGAGAATCCAAAGTGCTGCCAGCACTTTCAACGTCAGCGTTAGATCTGGGTATGCCAATAACAACGCGCCCAAACCGTAGGCCGTCAACGCTGCAATTATCCCAACGCCCAGCGCAACGCCAAGCAAATGCGGCACAGTCCGTTTGAAACCAAAGCGCGCGCCAGAGGCGGTTAGCAAAATGACATTCGGGCCCGGTGAAAACAGACCGAAAAACACGAAAAGGTATAGCGGATCGGCCAGCACGTTCACGCAAGCAACTCTTCACGCGTTAGGGTAAAACTGGACGCAATCCACTTTGCTTCCAGCGCGCGCAGTTTCTCCCCGAGCGCTGGCCCGGAAAAACCAGGAAGGTCTTTTGCCTTGATGGGAAATTCGGCGATATCTCCCTTGTTAGACTCTGCAATTGCGCTGGCAACAACAGGTTGCTCAAACAGCGCCGCGCGTAAAAGAAGCACATCAATGGCAAATGCGGCCCCATGCAGATACCCGAGATGACTGGCGGTTTTCATCGATTCAACCTCGTCCCGCATCATCGCCCATCGTTTGTGATCTGCTCTACTCAATCGCAACGCATCTTTATCAGGCGCGCCGGCGATTACGGCCAGTCTACGGATCGGATCAGGCGAAATACCCAAACTTTGCTCTAGATGAATAAGCGGCGCAAGCGCGCGGTCATCACCGCCTTCCAAGACGACAGCTAACACACCCGAAGATCGCATTGCGGCGACAGCCATCGAAGGATTTTGAGCGCTCATCAGCTTTAGCAGTTCCGCACCGACCCTTTCGCGCGAAAGCCTGGCAAGTCCGTCCAGATTTTCGGCAACAGCCGCCAAACCATCTGCATCTATTCCCAGCGCGGGATTACCATAGTGAGCCGTGAAGCGGAAAAACCGTAAAGAGCGCAAGTAATCTTCATGTATGCGTTGGTTGGCATCGCCAATGAATCGAACGTGCCGATCGTTCAGATCCTGCAAACCACCCAAAGGATCATGGATCGTGCCATCCGCGCCAGCATAAAGCGCGTTCATTGTGAAATCGCGGCGCGCAGCGTCTTCTTCAATGCTTTTTGAGAACGCAACGTCCGCGTGACGACCATCTGTTTCGACGTCACTGCGAAACGTCGTGATCTCATGTGCAATGCCACCGGAAACAACCGTAACTGTTCCGTGCTCGATCCCTGTGGGAATGGCGTTCAACCCCGCCTCTTTGGCGCAGCGCATCGTCTCTTCTGGTAGTGCGTCGGTTGCGATATCTATGTCAGAAACCGCTACGCCGAGCAGTGCATTGCGCACGCAGCCCCCAACAAAAAACACCTGATGACCGTTTTTGCTTAGGGCCGTACAGACGGCTTGTGTCGCTGGTGTCTCGATCCATGCGCCCCGAACAATCATCACCAATCCAACGTATCGGCAAAAGCGCGAAGCATTCGGGCGGTGGCCCCCCAAATGTAATAGGGGCCATATGGAATAGTGTAGTAATGGCGTTGTTTACCGCGCCAGCGGCGTGACTGGACTTTGAAATTTTCGGGCTTGGCAAGAAAATCCAATGGAACATGGAAAACCTCTGCCACTTCGCCCGTTTCGGGACGAATATCAAACGGACCCTTTAGCACACCTACGATAGGGGTAACTGTAAACCCTGTCACCGTCTCATGTGCGCCAAGATCACCAACCACTTCGACGTTGGATTTCGGCAAACCGATCTCTTCTTCCGCTTCTCGAAGGGCGGTCGCAACAAGATCTGCGTCATTGTCATCCTGCTTTCCACCCGGAAAAGCGATTTGTCCCGGGTGGTGCTTTAAGGCGCTGGAACGCATTGTCAAAATAACATGCCAAGCCCCGTCACGTTGAATGAGCGGCAAAAGAACTGCTGCCGCGCGTAGCTTGCGCCCTTCGGGCAATGAAATATCCGGGTTAAGATCATAGTCTGACGAAGGCTCGCGCGCCTTTGTCAGTTGCAAACGAAAGTGATCTATCGTTTCAGGCATTCGCCTCGAAACCCACGCTTGCAGGGTTCAGATCGTAGTGCGCACCGCAGAACTGGCAATCTGCTGTCACACGCCCCGCATCCGTTGTCATCGTTTGGATGTCCTTGGCCGAATATATCGACAGGCTTTGACGAACGCGATCTTCCGAGCACGTACAGCCAAAGCGCACAGGTTGCGCATCAAATACGCGAGGTGCCTCTTCATTGAAAAGACGCAGTAGCAACGCGTCTGGCGTGACGCTTGGGCCAATTAGTTCCAGTTCTTCCACCGTATCCAACAGCACATTTGCGCGCGTCCAGTTCTCTGCATCATCCCCGTCGCCAACAACATCTTTCGGGCTCAACAATCCGCCCTCGCCTGTTGCTTCGATCTTCTTGAGCGGTGACGCTTTGGGCATGTGCTGCAACATTACACCGCCCGCACGCCAATGGGGCGCGCCATCTTCGGTAGACACGCCAAAGCTTAACTCAAACCGCGTCGGGATCTGCTCGGACTGGGCGAAATAGGCCTCTGCGCAAGCCGCCAAGGATCCGCCGGCAATCGGTGAAATTCCCTGGTAGGGCGTCATGCCCTGACCTTGATCGATCATGACAGCAAAATAGCCCTCGCCGATCTGCTCGAACGGGCTCGCGTTGGTTAAGCGTTCCGCATCATAGGTCGCGTACGCGCGCACGCGGGCGGGTTCACCTTCTTTCGTTGGGCCGTAGTAATCCGTCGCAATCATGCGCACCGCGCCCTTCGATTGCACCTGCAAAGACAGCTTCCAGCGCAGCTTGATCGTTTGGCCGATCAAGGCGGTCAACAAGGCCATTTCAGCGACCAACGCCTCGACGAGAGGCGGGTAATTGTGTTGCTCCAAAATACCGTCCAAGACACCGTCAAGCCGCGCAACGCGGCCGCGGATGTCTGATGCATCCAACTGGAAGGGTAGGACTGAGTCGTCCCAAGCGATTTTTTGTCCGAGTGACATGGGCTTTCCTTATGCGCAGGCTCTTGGCATACCGCGCCTATATAGGCGCGGCAAGCGCAGGTCCAAGGGCAAGCTTATGATAAGACGTTTTGACGACCCACCTAAGGCTGGCATCAACTACCGCCTACGGCCTGGTGCCTATGCCATTTTAATGCGGGATCACCGCGTTTTATTAACCTTTCAAGAAGCGCCCAAACCCGAATATCAAATTCCGGGCGGTGGGATTGATCCGGGCGAACATATCATTCCCGCTTTGCGCCGCGAGATCATGGAAGAAACAGGATGGACCATTGGAACGCCGCGACGGCTCGGTGCGTTTCGCCGTTATGTTTACATGCCCGACTATAAGTTTTGGGCGGAAAAGCTCTGCGCGTTGTATGTTGCGCGCCCGGCGATACAGCTTTGCGAACCGACAGAGGCTGGGCATTCCTCTCATTGGGTATCCTATGAAGATGCACTCACACTGACAGAAAATCCCGGAGATCGACATTTTCTAAAGCACGCCCTTCGCACCTTTGGTTAAGGCCTGTACTCATAAAGCGCGGCAGACACATCATCTGGAAAGCCCGCATCGCCCGCATAATCCGACAACATCCAGACGAGCGTTTCCAACAATTGCGGACCACGAGAGTCCTTGAGGTCGTGCATTAAGCGTTCGAACCCTTCCTCGCCCAGCATAACATCGTTGGAGTCAGGGCACTCCGTAATACCATCAGAGGACAGCAAAAGCTGATCGCCCGGCTCAAGCTGGATTTCAAATTCATCAAATTCCACATCGGCGAACAAGCCAACCGGGAGCCCACCGGTTCCGGTCTGCTCAATCGTCCCGTTTCTTCGTCGAACCAGGGGATGCGGATGACCCGCCTGACAAAGCGTTGTTTGCCCCGTTTCCATATCTGCAATCGCCAGAATGACGGTGAAATAGTGATCCGTCTCCATTTCTTCCAGAACAATTCGATTTAGATCACTCACGACATCCGAGGGCGTTCGCGCACATATTTCACCGTCTGTCCCATAATTGAGTGCTATATTCTGTTCGGGCGAGGCGGACGTGAGGTAACCAGCCAATCGCGCAGTCATCAACGCAGAACTGACGCCATGCCCCGAAACATCAATCGCGAAGAAACCGACCTGCGTGTCGGACACGGGAAAGTAGCCGACAAGATCGCCGCCGACATGGCCCGCAGACAGCAATGTGAACGAAAGATTCGCGTTGTCGAAACGCTTGTGTTTCTCCCTGACCAGGGATTGTTGAAGCTTTTTAGCCTCCATCAAGTCCTGATTCAGAGAATCATGAACGGCGCGTAGCTGGTCAAGCGTGTCGGAAACCACCTTAGTTTGACTGATCAATTTTCGTTGCATCTGAATGATCCGCTCGCCAGCTGCCAACCTTGCGCGAAGCTCGACACCGTTCACAGGTTTGGAAAGAAAGTCATCTGCGCCGCTCTCAAGCCCTTGAGCCACGTCATCCTTGGCGCTTTTGGAGGTCAAAAGAATGAAATAGCCATAGCCGTCCCGCGGCATGTCCTTGAAGGCATGGCAAAACTCCAGCCCGTTCATTTCGGGCATCATCCAGTCGCTAAGCACCATATCCGGCGGCCAGCGTTTGCAGATTGCGAGCGCCTCATGGCCCGATTCCGCTTCTCTAACCTCATAACCCATGCGCTTGAGCGAAACAGAGAGTATTTTGCGTTGTAAACGGCTGTCATCGACGATCAGCACCTTGATCTTGTGCGCATCGTGGCAAGCGTCACCCGCCTCTATTTGTTGAATGGCATTCACAGACTTTCCTTTCCAATCTCTCGTTAGACCCAAGGCTTTAAGGAAACGTGAAAGATAAAATTTGAAGTGCATCCCACGCGGAAAACTCGGCTGGAAACCAAATCTTCATTTTTGTTTGCGACCTTCATCCTCACAGGAGGCGTGATGATTGATTGGGCGAGAATATCAGAACTACGCGATGAAATAGGCGCGGAAGACTTTGAAGAGGTGGTCGCGTTATTCCTGAGCGAAGTGGAAGAGCGACTGGAAACGCTATGCGATGAAAAATCACTTCAGGATCTGGAAGAGGAATTGCATTTCTTGAAAGGCAGCGCGCTCAACCTCGGTTTTGAGCAGCTGGCGTCAATTTGCCATAGCGGTGAAAAATGTGCTGGCGCGGGACAATCGGTTGGCAACCTTGAAACGATTCAATCTGTCTATGAAGCTTCGAAAGTCGAGTTTTTTGCAAAACTGGAAGGGAATCAGGCCGCCTAAATCACACGAACTTATACATCTCTCCAAGCTCGCCACTCTCGGATTCGTGCAGGAACTTGCGTCGCAGTGCTTGCATCCCAGATAACCAGTGCGCGTGATCTGTTCCTCGTAGCGCCATGTAGTCGGCGACTTGAGGATGTGGCAGAATGAAGAAATCTTTCGCTGTCATCCCGGCAATGACACAGTCCGCAACCTCGCTCGCGCTGATTAGCGAACCACCAACTTCACTATCATCATCCATGTCCAGAAGGGGCGTTGCAACATACTGCGGACACACAACAGATACATCTATTCCGTCTGCCTTATGGGTAATTGCGAGGGATTCAGCCAGACTTACCGCGGCATGTTTGGTTGCTGAATACGCTGCATCGCCGATCTGATTAAGAAGACCCGCGGCCGATGCAACGTTTACCAAATACCCCTGCCCCCGCTCAATCATCCCCGGCAAAACCGCGCGCGCCGCATAGACATGTGCCATGACATGAACGTCCCAGTTAAGCTGCCAAACCTCTGTCGATGCAGACGCGGCATGACCTGGCTCGCCGCGCGCCAAACCCGCATTGGAAAAGAAGATGTCAATTGGACCAAACGCAGTTTCAACCTTTTTTACCAGATCAACAATCTGCGCTTCGTCGCGAACATCACACGCCATCGCGATCCCGCCGATGGCCGTCGCGACATCTGTTGCGGCGTTCAGGTTTAAATCCGCAACGCAGACCTTCGCACCCTCAACCGCAAAGGCACGCGCGACTGCCGCGCCGATCCCACTGCCACCGCCAGTCACAATGATTGTTTTTCCTGCGAACATTTTGAACCCCTAGATCAGAAACTGCGCCAATACTTCGTCATCGGTGATGTCGGTATAGGCAAAACCGGCGGCCTCGAGATTAGCCAAAAGCACATCAAAATTCCCAGCGGCCTTCGTTTCCAAGCCGATAAGAACGGAACCAAAGTTGCGAGCCGATTTCTTGAGGTATTCAAAGCGGCTGATGTCATCATCCGGCCCCAAAATACCGAGGAATTCCTTAAGCGCGCCCGGGCGCTGTGGCATGCGTAGAACGAAATATTTTTTCAATCCCGCAAACCTCTGCGCGCGCTCTTTGACTTCTGGAAGGCGCTCGAAATCGAAATTGCCGCCCGATGCGACGCACACAATTTGCTTGCCGGCGATCTGATCTCGCAGGTCTTTCAAAGCATCCAAAGCCAATGCCCCCGCGGGCTCAAGAACGATACCTTCAATGTTCAGCATTTCCAGCATGGTGGTGCATACGCGATCCTCGCTGATTTGCAGCGTGTCGGGAAGTGGCACGTCTTTCAGGTGCTCAAACGTACGCACCCCGATTTTCCCGACAGCCGCACCGTCGGCAAAAGTATCTACCTTAGCAAGATCGACGGGCGCTCCGGCTTTCAACGCCGCAAACAAACACGCACCGCCAAGCGGCTCTACAAACGTTAACGCCGCGCGATCACCAATATAGCTACGCACACCGGCAGACAGGCCACCGCCGCCAACAGGCAGAATTATCCGATCGGGCAAACCACCAAGCTGTGCTTCAATTTCAACTGCGACGCTCGCTTGGCCTTCGATCACATCCTCATCATCAAAAGGCGATAGAAAATGACCGCCAACATCGCTGCAATAGGCTTGTGCGGCGCGCAATGTGTCATCAAAATAATCGCCGACCAGCTTAATCTCGATATGCTCCCCACCAAAGATTCGCGTCTTGTCGATCTTTTGCTGTGGCGTCTTCACAGGCATGAAAATCGTGCCCTTCACCGCGAAGTGCTTGCTCATGTAGGCAACGCCCTGCGCATGATTACCCGCACTTGCGCAAACGAAATGGCCCCTGTCCGGATCAGCCGCAAGAACCTTGCGCATTGCGTTGAAGGCCCCGCGCAATTTGTAGGAACGCACCGGCGAAAGGTCTTCGCGTTTCAGCCAAATTTCGGCGCCAAACACCTTTGACAGATGAAGGTTGTGTTGCAATGGCGTCGGCGGCAGCACGCTGCGGATCGCATGTTCGGCGAGGATCGCTCTATCTTGAAAACTTGTCATTTGATGTGTCTGACGCAGCAAAGGCGCGCATTCAAGCCCCTGACACACAGCATCACCTTGCCGAGCCTTGTAAAAAACGATATCGCGCGGTCAAATTCTCCTGAAAGGAACCCGCGATGACTGCGCCTAAAAAAGTCGTTTTGGCCTATTCCGGCGGCCTCGACACCTCGATCATTCTGAAATGGCTAGAGACTGAGTATGGCTGTGAGGTCGTAACGTTCACCGCTGACCTCGGACAGGGCGAAGAGCTGGAACCAGCCCGCGCCAAAGCCGAGTTGATGGGCGTCAAAGACATCTACATCGAAGACGTGCGCGAAGAATTCGTGCGCGATTTCGTTTTCCCGATGTTCCGTGCAAATGCGGTTTATGAAGGGCTGTATCTACTTGGCACATCCATCGCGCGCCCGTTGATTTCCAAGCGTCTTATTGAGATCGCTGAAGAAGTCGGCGCAGATGCCATTGCACACGGCGCAACCGGCAAGGGCAACGATCAGGTTCGTTTCGAACTGGCCGCTTACGCGCTGAACCCGGACATCAAGGTTATCGCACCATGGCGCGAATGGGATTTGACCAGCCGTACCAAGCTGATTGATTTCGCTGAAAAGCATCAGATCCCGATTGCCAAAGACAAGCGCGGCGAGGCACCGTTCTCTGTTGATGCGAACCTGTTGCACACCTCTTCCGAGGGCAAGGTTCTGGAAGATCCAGCCGTGGACGCGCCAGAATATGTCTATCAGCGCACCGTCAGCCCTGAGGATGCACCAAACGAGGCAGAGTTCATCGAGGTTGGTTTCGAAAAGGGCGACGCTGTCTCCATCAATGGCGAGGCAATGAGCCCGGCAACCGTTCTCACCAAGTTGAACGAGCTGGGCGGCAAGCACGGCATCGGGCGTTTGGATTTTGTTGAGAACCGATTCGTCGGCATGAAATCACGCGGCATCTATGAAACGCCCGGCGGCACGGTCCTGCTTGAGGCGCATCGCGGCATCGAACAGATCACCCTTGATAGCGGCGCGGGTCATTTGAAAGACAGCCTGATGCCCCGTTATGCGGAACTGATCTACAATGGTTTCTGGTTCAGCCCAGAGCGTGAAATGCTGCAAGCGGCCATCGACAAGAGCCAGGAGCACGTCACAGGCACGGTGCGTCTGAAGCTCTATAAAGGTTCTGCAACAACTGTTGGTCGTTGGTCCGACCACAGCCTTTATTCCGAAGCGCATGTGACCTTTGAAGATGACGCTGGCGCATACGATCAGAAAGACGCAGCAGGGTTCATTCAATTGAATGCGCTCCGTCTAAAGCTTCTGGCCGCGCGCGATCGTCGCCTGAAAAAGTAGTCGCTACGCAGACAGCTTATGCGCTGCCAGTCTTTCGTAGATTGGCAGCGCTTTTTCGTTCAACCTAGCCAACTCACCGTTGAGCTCTGGCAAAGCACCTTCAGCCCCTGCAAACCCTGTTGAACGATGCACCGCATCATACCAGTGCGACGCCCAGATACCGTCAAATGGTTTGGGACCAACGGGCCAATTTAGCATCGCGGCATCCCACTCCACTTCAATCGCGCGGCACAGCGCGCGCAACATTGCTTCGGGATTGGAACGTATATCGGCGGCGTCGATCACAACAGGGGTTTGGCCCGATGCCACAACGTCCTCAAAAAGCTCTAGCTGTTGAACAAAGCCTATATCGGCAAGCGTCAGTTGTTCGTGTTTATTGCTCCAGCTTGCCAAAACCCGTGCAGGATGACGGATAAGAAAGACGTTCTTGACCTCTTTCAGCCAACCGCGCGGGACGCCTTCGATCATATGTTGCGTCATGTGCTTTTGATAGTGATGCAGCGTTGAAACAGGCTCTAATAAGGATCTTGCGACAGTTTCAGCATCTATGCTTTGCGACGCAATAACCTCCTCACGCATAGGGTGCTCCAGGCCCGTGGCCTGCAAATAGCTTGCGTAAAACGGTTCGTCCACAACGCTGGTATCGGCGCGGCTGGCAAAGCTATACATCATCGCCGTCGAAAGATTTCGTGGCCCCGACCACATCGCTATCTTCATACATTCCCTCACATCAATTTGGTAAACTCACCTCACCATGCCGTGACATTCGATGACAGGCAATTGATTGCGCGCCAATCATGTCGCTAGCTGCAACAAAGGAGACAAACGATGTTCCAGTTCAAGCACATGAAACCCGCCCTGTTGGGTGCGCTTATTGTAATCGGCCTCGCGCTGCATTCAAATCCAGCGAAGGCCGCAGGCACGGAAACGTTGACCGTCGCAGGAGGGTGTTTCTGGTGCGTCGAAAGCGACTTTGAAAGCGTTTCGGGCGTTAAAGAGGTAGTCTCGGGTTACACTGGTGGTAAAACCGCGAACCCGACCTACAAAGATGTCACAAAGGGCAGCACTGGTCATTTCGAAGCGGTTCAGATCAAATTTGATCCCGCAAAAGTTTCCCGCGATCAACTGCTGCATATGTTCTTTCGCTCGATTGACCCGACAGACGCAGGCGGTCAGTTTTGTGATCGGGGTGCCAGCTATCGTTCGGCCGTTTTTGTAGCAAGCAACGCACAAAGCAAATCAGCGACCGCGGCAAAACAGGCCGCGCAAAACGCGCTTGGGAAAAAGATTGTTACCCCGATCCTTCCTGCGGCACAGTTTTACACCGCTGAAGACTATCATCAGGACTACTATAAGGGCTCGAAGCGCGTTCTCACACGCTTTGGCGCGATAAAGCAATCAGATGCATACAAACGCTATCGCCAAGGATGCGGGCGCGATGCGCGCGTTAAACAGCTTTGGGGCGGTGACGCGCCGTTTGTTGGCCACTAAAGTCCCGAAAACGCCTCGACCTCTTTCAGGTCCGGAATAACGTCGGCGGTTCCCATGCGCGTCACCATCAAAGCAGCGGCGCGCATGGCCAAAGAAATCGCTTGGCCCATGGAAAGACCGCGATCAAGCGCGGACAGGACGTAACCCGTGAATGTATCACCTGCACCAGTGGTATCGACGGGGGTCACTTTCAGCGCTTCAAAATGTTGATCCGTACCAGAGGCCGCGTTGATCCATCGCGCGCCCTTACTACCGAGCGTCACGATAATATCCGCAACATCCATATCTTCAATCTGGCGCCCAAGCGCCGCTTCAAGCTGCTGCGCCTCAACTTCGTTCAGGATCAAAAAATCGAGAAACGGCAGAACCGCCTTGACCGCGTCTGCATCGAATGGCGCAGCGGCATAGCAGACACGAAATCCCAATTTAGAGCCTGCTTTCGCGGCAGCTGACTGCGCATTTGTTTCATTCTGCATCACCAGAATGTCACCTGTTTGACCTGCACTTAACGCCTGCCCGATGGCATCCTCAGAAATTTCCTGATTGGCACCTGAAAGCAAAGTTATCGCATTCTCGCCTGCATCATCGACATTGATAATTGCGTGACCCGTCGGCACATCGAGCTGCGCGATATGGCGCGTATCCACGCCATATTCCATCAACCGGTCGCGCGCCCAAAGCCCGTCTTTTCCAACGGCACCAATATGCGCCACATGACTACCCGCACGGGCAGCAGCGACTGACATATTCGCCCCCTTGCCGCCAAGCCCTGTTTGCATCGAGCGCGCGGCCAAGGTTTCCCCCGCCCCCGGCAAGTGCGGGACACGGTAGACGTGATCTGCGTTGATCGAACCGAGATTGAAAATGGTCATGCATAAACTCCCTGGCGGGATCAGCCGACCTTACAGGAAGCCAGCACCGCCATATTCAAAATGTCATTCGCCGTGGCAACAGTCGAGCAAATTTGGATCGACTTGTCGACGCCGCTAAGGATAGGGCCAATCACAGTAGCCCCGGCCATTTCCTGCATCAGCTTGACCGAAATGCTCGCTGAGTGGCGCGCAGGAACAACCAGAATGTTCGCCGGGCCAGTCAGGCGCGAGAACGGATATTGTTCAGCCGATTTAGCGTTCAGCGCAACATCTACGGTCATTTCGCCTTCAAATTCGAAGTCAACGCCGCGCGCTTCCAAGACTGATGGTGCGATGTGCATTTTTTCTGCGCGCTCGGACACGGGATAACCAAACGTCGAGAAGCTGACGAAAGCGACACGTGGCTCTAGGCCAAGGTGGCGGGCCACTGCCGCCGCCCGCTCTGCGATGTTCGCCAGATCTTCCTCGTTCGGCCATTCATGAACCAGTGTATCTGCGATCAAAACGATGCGCCCTTTGTGCAGTAGCGCTGTCACGCCAGCCGCACCATGCGCGGCGTCAGCGTCGAACACATGGTTAATCAACTCAAGCGCATGCGCAGATTTCCGCGTCGCACCCGTCACAAGACCATCGCCGTGCCCGTGCGCCAGCATAAGTGACGCAAACACATGGCGATCACGCGTTGCCAGGCGGTGAACATCTGTGCGGTCCATGCCTTTGCGCTGGAGGCGCTCATAAAGGAAATCTTTATATAGGCTAAGGTGCTGCGTATTCGCAGCATTCACGACCTCAAGCTCGCGGAACGCATCGCCAAGACCAGCTGCTTCCAGTTTTTCCTTCACATCGTTAGAACGACCAACAACCAACGCTTTGCCCAAACCGCCGCGTTGATACATGACCGCCGCACGCAAAACCCGTGGATCGTCACCTTCTGCAAAAATCATACGTGCCTGCGCCGCACGGGCACGCGCATTGATGCCACGCAAAATGCTTGCGGTCGGGTCCATGCGGGTTTTGAGCGAAAGCTCATAAGCATCCATGTCGATGATCGGGCGACGCGCTACACCGGTATCCATCCCCGCCTTTGCAACGGCAGGCGGAATACGGTATATCAAACGCGGATCAAAAGGCGTTGGAATGATGTAGTCGCGGCCGAACGTCAGATTCTTGCCATAGGCCAGCGCCACCTCATCCGGCACATCCTCGCGCGCGAGTTGCGCCAAAGCGTGCGCGCAAGCGATCTTCATTTCATCATTGATTGCACGGGCGTGAATATCCAAAGCCCCGCGGAACAAATACGGGAAGCCAAGTACGTTGTTCACCTGGTTCGGATAATCGCTACGCCCCGTTGCAACAATCGCATCGACACGTACTTCATGCGCGTCTTCAGGTGTAATTTCCGGATCAGGATTCGCCATAGCGAAAATCACAGGGTTATCACCCATGCTTTGCACCATTTCCTGCGTAACAGCGCCCTTAACGGACACGCCAAGGAACACATCTGCGCCCTGCATAGCCTCTTCCAAGGTCCGCAATTCAGTTGTAACAGCATGCGCCGATTTCCACTGGTTCATGCCCTCGGTACGGCCCTGATAGATCACGCCCTTTGTGTCGCAAACGATGCAATTCTCGTGCCGCGCGCCCATGGCTTTCAGCAACTCGATGCAAGCAATCCCAGCTGCGCCTGCGCCGTTCAGAACGATTTTAACATCTTCAATTTTCTTGCCTGAGATATGCAGCGCATTAATCAGGCCTGCCGCGCAGATAACCGCCGTGCCATGCTGGTCATCGTGAAAGACGGGAATATCCATCTCTTCTTTAAGCCGCTGCTCGATGATGAAACACTCAGGTGCCTTGATATCCTCAAGGTTGATGCCGCCAAACGTCGGTCCCATCAAACGTACCGCATTGCAGAACGCGTCGGGGTCTTCGGTGTCCAGCTCGATATCAATCGAATTCACGTCAGCAAAACGTTTGAAAAGAACCGCCTTGCCTTCCATCACCGGCTTGGAGCCAAGCGCGCCAAGATTGCCCAAACCCAAAACAGCGGTACCATTCGAGATAACCGCAACCAGATTGCCTTTATTGGTATAATCATAGGCCAATTCAGGGTTCTCGGCGATTGCCAGACAGGGAACCGCAACGCCCGGTGAATACGCAAGCGACAGATCACGCTGCGTCGTCATCGGGACCGTCGCGGAAATTTCAAACTTGCCGGGCGTCGGCTCAAGGTGGAACGCGAGCGCGTCTTCTTCGGTGATCTTTTGCTTGGACATAGTGCTACGTTCCTTTTGGCGTTTGCGCCTCATATCTTATGCGACCCGCGCGCTCAACTCCCAATGGTTTTCGCCTTTCGTCGCAGTCATTGCGCCGCTAGTCTACGCGCAAGACCAGGGGACACATATGACTGCCACAAAACCCACCGTTACGCCCATGATGGCGCAGTTCTTGAAGATCAAAGAAGACTACCCCGAGGCCCTTCTTTTTTACCGCATGGGGGACTTTTACGAGCTGTTTTTCGACGACGCCGTAGCCGCGTCAGAGGCGCTCGACATCGCGCTTACCAAACGTGGCAAACATGAAGGCACTGAAATTCCGATGTGCGGCGTTCCGTATCACGCCGCCGAAGGGTATTTACTTACGCTCATTCGAAAGGGTTTCCGCGTCGCTGTCTGCGAGCAAATGGAAAGCCCCGCCGAAGCCAAAAAGCGGGGTGGAAAATCCGTGGTCCGCCGCGAGGTGGTGCGCCTTGTCACGCCCGGAACGCTGACTGAAGAAAGCCTGTTAGACGCGCGTCGGCATAACTATCTGGCCGCTTTCGCTGATGTGCGCGGCGACGGCGCGCTTGCCTGGGCGGATATGTCCACGGGGGCCTTTCACGTCATGCCGCTTAGTGCAGTTCGCCTATCCCCCGAACTTGCCCGCCTCGCCCCAAGCGAAGTGATCTTATCTGATGGATCTGATGCCGAAACTCTCAACTTAGTCTCTGAATCTGGCGCTTCGATCTCGCCGCTTTCGCCAGGTGCTTTTGACAGCGCCCAAGGGGAAAAGCGTATTTGCGATGTCTTCCAGATTGCCTCTCTGGATGCCTTCGGCGAATTCACGCGCCCCGAAATTTCCGCCATGAGCGCGCTGATCGAATATCTTGAGATTACACAGAAAGGAAAGCTGCCGCTTCTGCGCCCACCACAGAAGGAAAGCAGCGGTGGCACAATGCAGATCGACGCTGCCACACGTCGAAATCTGGAACTCACCCATAGCCTGAATGGTGGCCGCGCCGGATCATTACTATCTGTGATAGATCGTACCGTTACTGCGGGCGGCGGGCGCCTTTTAGAGCGTCGCCTGTCCAGCCCATCGCGAGATTTGAACACGATCAACGCGCGTTTGGATGCTGTCGGCTGGCTGTTTGAAAACACCCGGGCAACCGAAGACTTGCGTGCTGCACTGCGCAAAGTTCCCGATCTGGATCGCGCCTTGTCCCGCCTTTCCCTTGATCGAGGTGGTCCGCGCGACATTGCTGCCATTCGCAACGGCCTTGAGCAGGCAGAAATGATTGCGACCACAGGTCTGGGAAACGCGCCCGAGCTTTTGAGCATAAGCTTGAACGCCCTCGGCGGTCACAATGAGATTGTAACGCTGCTGGGCGACGCACTTGTCGCCGAACCTCCCCTTCTCGCCCGTGACGGAGGATTCATCGCAAGCGGGTTTGATTCCGAACTCGATGACACACGTGCGCTGCGCGACGAGGGTCGCAGCGTGATCGCTTCTATGCAAAGGAATTACGCAGAAATTTCAGGCGTCAGCTCGTTGAAGATCAAACACAACAATGTGCTTGGCTATTTCATCGAAACGACAGCGACCCATGCGGAGAAAATGCTCGCGCCGCCGCTGAACGAGGTATTCATCCACCGTCAAACCACCGCCAATCAGGTCCGATTTACCACCGTCGATCTATCCGAGATCGAAACCAAAATTCTGAACGCTGGAAATCATGCGCTGGAAATCGAAAAGCGCCACTATCAGGCTCTAACAAAGGCGATATTGGCCAAGGCCGCCGAAATCTCTAACACCGCGCGCGCCCTAGCTGAGATCGATCTGAACGCCGCTCTTGCCGCTCTTGCCCGTTCCGAGGATTGGAGCGCACCCAAAGTAGATGCCAGCCGCACCTTCTTGATTACGGGTGGCCGCCACCCGGTGGTTGAACAGGCGCTTCGCAATCAGGGCGGCGCGCCGTTCATAGCAAACAATTGCGATCTCGCCGATGATGGCGACGGGGCGGCAATCTGGCTTCTCACCGGTCCGAACATGGCGGGTAAATCGACATTTCTGCGCCAGAATGCTCTCATCGCTGTTCTCGCGCAAATGGGTAGTTTTGTCCCCGCCAGCGAAGCGCATATCGGTATCGTCAGCCAATTGTTCAGCCGCGTCGGAGCGTCCGATGATCTCGCGCGGGGGCGCTCTACCTTTATGGTCGAAATGGTCGAAACTGCTGCAATCCTCAATCAGGCCGACGCGCACGCGCTGGTTATTCTCGATGAAATCGGACGCGGCACGGCAACGTATGATGGCCTTTCAATCGCCTGGGCGACGCTTGAACATCTTCACGACGTAAACAAATCCCGCGCTTTGTTCGCCACGCACTATCATGAACTTACCAACCTTACCGCCAAACTTGACGGTGCCGAGAACGCGACAGTCTCAGTGCGCGAATGGGAGGGTGACGTGATTTTTCTACATGAAGTCATCAAGGGTGCGGCAGACCGTAGTTACGGTGTTCAGGTCGCCAAGCTCGCCGGCCTTCCCGCCGCGGTCGTTGAGCGCGCGCGCATTGTCCTTGATGCCCTGGAAAAGGGCGAACGTGAAGGTGGCGGGCAAAAAGCAGTCATCGACGACTTACCTCTGTTTTCGGCCGCCCCACCACCGCCACCAGTTCAGATCAAACCGTCACCTGCAATAGACATGCTCGCGGATATCTATCCTGATGATCTCACCGCGAAAGAGGCGCTCGATCTTCTCTATAAATTGAAAGAGGCTTCGCAAAACTAATCGCAACGCCTCTCTTCATTTTGCCAATAAACTCAAACAAACCGCTTAACCGGGCGTAGAGCTTACCCCAACTTGCGCGGGCCGCAGTAGACGGTCATGCAGCATGAAACCTTCGGCAGCGACCTGAATAATTTCGCCAGCTTTGGTACCCGGAACAGGCGCTTCAAACATTGCCTGATGCACTTGTGGGTCAAACTTGTCGCCGACTTCGGGCGATACAGGAACGATGCCATGCTTGCCAAAGACATTCACCAGTTCGCGCATCGTCAGCTCAACACCTTCGATCAGCGCAGCGGACACTTCGCGCTGCTCGTCTGTCGCCGATTCCAGCGCGCGTTTCATGTTGTCATAAACAGGCAGCAAATCGCGGGCCAATTTGGAGCCGCCATAATTCTCTGCCTCTTTGCGATCACGCTCGGAACGCTTGCGCGAGTTCTCCGCATCGGCAAGTGCGCGCATGAAGCGGTCTTTGAATTCGTCGCGCTCTGCGGTCACTACAGCCAATTGATCTGCGGCCAGCTCTTCCTCTGTGGGTTCAGCCTCTTCCGCTTCATCGAACTCCGCCTCTAGCGCGTCCAGATCATCCAGAAATTCGTTTTCGTTACGCTCAGCCATTTCTCTACCTCTAACTCCGGTCGGAAATCAGCTTCCCAACCAGTTGTGCCGTGTAATCTACAATTGGAACGATCCGTCCATAGTTCAAACGGGTCGGACCTATAACCCCAACAGCACCAATAATTTTTCGATCAGCGTTCATATAAGGAGAAACGACCAAAGAGGAACCCGAAAGTGAGAAAAGTTTGTTCTCAGAGCCAATAAAAATGCGCACACCGTCGCCATCTTGGGTCAACTCAAGAAAGTCGGCGATATCGCGCTTGCGTTCGAGGTCGTCAAACAACGTCCGGATGCGCTCCAGCTCTTCTTCCGGGGCCTCTCCTGCAAGAAGATTCGAACGACCGCGCACGATCAAACGCTCGTGATGTTCGCCTTCATTTTCCCAAACCGCCAGACCGCTATCTATCAGATCGCGGGCCAGAACGTCTATTTCTTGACGCCGCGCCTTAATTTCGCGTCGGATGACGGTTTGCAGCTCGCTTAACGTGCGCCCCTCCATCAGGGCATTCAGAAAATTTGCGGCCTCACGCATGGAACTGGGCGTTTGTCCGGGCGGCGGCGTGAACAATCGGTTTTCAACATGACCGTCCGCAAAAACCAACACGACCAACGCGCGTTCCTTAGAAAGCGATACAAATTCGATGTGCTTGATCGGTGCCTCATGCTTTGGCGTAAGAACCAGCGACGCGCCCCGAGTGACACCCGATAACGCCGAGCCAACGCGATCAAGCAGATCACCCACGTCCGATCCGTTTCCGACGGTAGAGTTGATCTTGTCCCGATCATCATTATTCAAATCGCCCACTTCCAGCAGACCATCGACGAACATCCGCAAACCTTTTTGCGTCGGGACACGTCCCGCGCTGACATGGGGGCTGCCGAGTAAACCAAGAAACTCCAGATCCTGCATCACATTGCGGATCGTCGCAGCGCTGACTTTTTCGGACAGACTGCGCGTCAGTGTCCGTGAACCCACAGGCTCGCCATTCGCGAGATATCCCTCGACAATCTGTCGAAAAACCTCGCGCGAGCGATCATTCATTTCTGCGAGTATTTGCGGTCCGTCCTGCATACCCTAATCCATTCTAGACGCGCTATTAAGACCGTCCAAATCGGCAAAGGTCAATCGGGGTTGCGCATATGTAAGTCACCCCTGTATCCCATTGCCAAACTGAAAGGATATCTTATGCGACCCTCTGGACGTAAATTGGACGAAATGCGCGCTGTTTCGATTGAAACAAATGTGACGAAACATGCTGAAGGCTCTTGCATGATAAAAATGGGTGACACCCATGTGCTTTGCACGGCAACCATCGAAGATCGCGTTCCGCCCTTTATCAAAGGCTCCGGGCTGGGTTGGGTCACTGCTGAATACGGCATGCTACCCCGCTCTACGACGTCGCGCATGCGCCGCGAAGCGACTGCTGGCAAACAGGGCGGTCGAACAGTCGAAATTCAGCGACTAATTGGGCGTTCTTTGCGCGCGGGCGTGGATCGTGTTGCCTTGGGCGAACGTCAGATCACCGTCGATTGCGACGTTATTCAAGCCGATGGCGGGACGCGCTGTGCCTCTATCACAGGCGGATGGGTTGCTTTGAAACTGGCTGTGAACAAGCTTATCAAAGCGGGCGATGTTCTTTCCGACCCGCTTGTTAGCCCCGTCTCTGCGATTTCTTGCGGCATTTATGCGGGTCAGCCCGTGCTTGATCTGGATTATCCAGAGGACGGTGAAGCGGGCGTTGATGGTAACTTCATCATGTTGGCAAACGGCCAGATGATCGAAGTGCAAATGAGCGCCGAAGGCAGCACATATTCACGCGAACAAATGAACAAGCTGATCGATCTAGCCGAAAAGGGCGTTGCAGAACTATCCGCGATGCAGTTGGCCGCGACCGCATGAGCAGAAAGTTCACAGACAGCACGCTTTTGATAGCTACGCACAACGCGGGCAAGCTGGAAGAGATGCGCGAATTGCTTGCCCCTTTCGGGGTGAGCGTCGTTGGCGCAGCGGAGAAGAATCTGCCAGAGCCAATTGAAACCGAAGATAATTTCATTGGTAATGCGCGGATCAAGGCCCACGCCGCCGTGAAAGCGACGGGCTTGCCCGCGCTTTCCGACGACAGCGGTATCGAAGTCGAAGCGTTGAACAATGAACCCGGGGTCTACACCGCTGACTGGGCAGAAACGCCGAACGGGCGCGATTTCGTCATGGCGATGACCAAGACCCACAACAAACTAGAAGCGGTTAACGCCCCGCATCCGCGCAAAGCTCGCTTTTGCTCCACCCTTGTGCTTGCCTGGCCCGATGGACACGACGAGGTCTTTGTTGGAAAGGTGAACGGAACGCTTGTCTGGCCTATGCGCGGGTCTGTTGGGCATGGCTATGATCCAATGTTTATGCCGGACGGCTATGACATCACATTTGGCGAAATGCCGTTCGAACAGAAGAACCAGATAAGCCACCGAGCGGATGCTTTCGCGAAATTGGTGAAGGGTTGCTTTGAGCGCTGATTGGCAAAATGGCGGCTTTGGCATTTATGTGCATTGGCCGTTCTGTCAGGCAAAGTGCCCTTATTGCGATTTCAATTCCCACGTTTCACGTGAAATAGACGAAACCCGCTGGCTGGCTGGTTATCTTGCCGAACTCGATCACGCCGCTGGCCAAATTCCAAACCGTGTCGTCACCTCTGTTTTCTTCGGCGGTGGCACACCTAGCCTAATGCACCCCGATACCGTCGCCGCGATCATCGAGCGCATTCGCAAACATTGGCCGATGTCCAACGATCCGGAGATCACGCTTGAGGCGAACCCCGGCTCTGTAGAAGCAGGGCGGTTTCGCGGATATGCTGACGGTGGCGTCAGCCGCATTTCGATGGGGGTGCAAGCGCTCAACGATCGCGACCTAAAACGGCTGGGGCGCATTCACTCAGTGGAAGAGGCAATTGCCGCCTTCGACATCGCACGCGATGTGTTCGAACGGGTCAGTTTCGATTTGATTTACGCGAGACAGGACCAAACTCTCGAAAGCTGGAAATCAGAGCTGAATGAAGCCCTTTCTTTGGCAATCGATCATCTATCCCTTTATCAGCTAACTATCGAAAAAGGCACGGCTTTTTCGGATAGATACGAAAAAGGCGGCCTCAGAGGGCTTCCTGTCGAGGATCTCGCGGCAGATATGTACGATATCACAAACGAGCTCTGCGAGAGAGCCGGTTTAATCGCCTATGAAGTGTCCAATTATGCGAAGGTCGGAGCAGAATCGCGACATAATCTTATCTACTGGCGCTATGGGGATTACCTTGGCATTGGCCCGGGTGCTCATGGTCGCCTGACAATTGATGGGCAACGCTTTGCAACTGAACACTACAAGATGCCAAACGCATGGCTGGAACGCGCGAAAAATGCTCAGGGCGAAAAATTGCGAAACGGTCTAAGCGATCTCGATCAAGCCAACGAGTATCTGATGATGGGTCTGCGTATCAGCGAAGGCATCTCTGTTTCGCGTGTTGAAGCGTTAGCTGGTCGCCCTCTAGATAGGACAGCACTTGCGACCCTTCTTGAATACGACTTGATTGACCTTCTTAACGATCAATTGCTGACGACCCCAAGGGGTCGCCTGCTTCTTAATTCCGTGATTACTGAGCTCTTGTTCTAGCTAAGGCTCAGGATACGGCAAATTTCATCGAGCTGATCCAAAGATACGTATTTGATTGAAATCTGACCTGCTTCGCCACCTGGCTTATGAGAAATTGTAACCGGCATGCCAATCGCTGCCGAAAGGTCACCCTCAAGTGCCTTGGTGTCCGCATCCTTTTCAGACGCGCCACCCCCAGAATTGGCCTTTTTCGCGTTATCAGTGTCTGGTTTCTTCTTTGTCAGCGCCTCAGTTGCGCGAACGGATAGCCCGCCTGCAACGACCTGTTTCGCCAACGCTGACGGATCGTCGGACGTAATAAGCGCGCGCGCATGGCCAGCAGACAACTTTCCTTCAACCAGAAGATCCTGAACATCGTTTGGCAATTGCAAAAGGCGCATCAAGTTAGCGAGGTAGCTACGGCTTTTGCCCAATTCCTCGGCCAGTTTTTCTTGGGTGTGCCCGAACTTATCCATCAACTGGCGATAGCCCATCGCCTCTTCGACAGGGTTAAGATCAGCGCGCTGGATGTTTTCGATAATCGCGACTTCCAGAACTTCTGTATCTGTGAACTCACGAATAAGGACTGGAATCTCGTGTAGCTGAGCCATCTGCGCGGCGCGCCAGCGGCGTTCGCCGGCAACGATCTCATAATCGCCCTTACCTGAAGATCGTGCGCGCACGATGAGAGGTTGAATAATGCCCTTCGCCTTGATCGATGCAGAGAGTTCTTTCAACTGATCTTCGGTAAAGCTGCGACGCGGCTGATCCGGGTTGGGAAAAACCCGTTCAATAGGAACAATCATATCAGGACGCGAAGGAGTCGATGTCGTGCGCGAAGGCTCTGTTCCAACGTCGGCCATAAGCGCGGACAATCCACGCCCCAAACCACGGTTTTTCTTTACATCGGCCATGTCTTTGTCCTTTTACGCTAAAATCTTTGGGTTCTTTTCGATCACTTCACGCGCCAAATCACGGTAAGCTTGTGCGCCCTTGGACGCCGGATCATAATCAAGCACGGGCATCGCAAACGACGGTGCCTCGCTCACACGCACATTTCGCGGGATCTTTGTCCTGAACACGATTTCCCCAAGGTTCTCGCGCGCGTCGTTCTCAACCTGCTGGGACAGGTTATTACGAGAATCAAACATCGTCAAAACAACACCCTCAATACGCAGGTTGGGGTTAGCCGATTGACGAACCTCTCTTATCGACAGCATCAGCTGCGAAAGACCTTCCAAAGCGAAAAATTCGCTTTGCAAAGGAACCAATACGGAATGCGCGGCAACCATAGCGTTCACAGTAAGCAGGTTCAGCGAGGGCGGGCAATCAATTAGGATAAAGTCGAAATCATAGTCATCCATCAAGGGCTGCCGCAGCGCGTCATGCAAAAGAAAGCTGCGCTTCTCATTAGCCATCAACTCAATATCGGCAGAACTTAGATCAACCGTCGCCGGAACGATCATCAGACCTTCGGTTTGCGTCTTTTGAATAACATCGCCAAGCGCGATTTCCTCGAGCAAAAGTTCGTATGTTGTAAGCTCACGCGCAGCAGCGTCGATACCAAGACCCGTCGATGCATTCCCTTGTGGGTCAAGATCGATAATCAAAACGCGCAAGCCTTCTGCAACCAGTGCAGCCGCCAAGTTAATTGTCGTTGTCGTTTTGCCTACCCCGCCTTTCTGGTTCACGACTGCTACGATTTTGGTGTCGTTTGAACGGGTAGGGTCATGCATGCTCGATCTCGTTTATTCGCAAAATTACGGTATCTTCTTGGGTTTCACTATTAATCGCTTCTGCATCGAACTTCCATAAGCTGCGGGCTGCTTCCACTTCTTTTTCCCAAGTGAGGCCCTTTGGAAACAAGCAGATTCCACTTTCGGATAGATGTCGATCAGCGAACCCCAATAGCGCCGTCAGGTCTGCCAAGGCGCGTGCCGAGAGGACTTCAGCGCTCAACGGGTCAATTTCTTCAATTCGTTTCGCTATTACAGTCGTGTTGCAATTTGTTTCACGTGAAACAGTGCGCAGAAATGCGCATTTCCTTTGATCGCTTTCGACAAGGGTAACATTCAAATCAGGACGAAACTCCTGCGCAAGGATCGCAATGACCAAACCAGGAAAGCCGCCCCCGCTACCAAGATCAACCCATTGCGTCACACCATCAGGTGCAAGAACAAAAAGCTGTGCTGAATCAACGATGTGACGCGTCCACAAATCGCTCAAAGTTGTGCGTGAAACCAAGTTTATCTTGGGATTCCACTTTTCGAGCAATTCAGCGTAGATCGTCAAGCGATCCATTGTTTCACGTGAAACAGTGAGAGAGCCTACATTAAGATCCATCTATGCGCGCTTTCTTTGACGCAGCTTAGCAAGCAGCAACGTTAATGCGGCAGGCGTCATTCCATCAATACGACCAGCCTGAGCGAGATTCTGTGGCCGAATGTGGCTTAGCTTTTGCTTCAACTCGTTAGAAAGGCTGTCGACGTCCGTATAAGAAAAGTCACTGGGGATGATTTGCGCTTCATCACGACGAAGGGCATCAACGTCTTTCTGCTGTCTTTCAATGTAATTCGAATAGAGCGAGTCACGCTCAACTTGTTCGCGTATGCTTTTATCAGTGCTACTCAACTCGGGAAACAAGGGGACGATATCCTCAAACTTTACATCCGGAAACGCCAAGACCTGCACACCATCACGACGATTACCGTCCTGATTGACAGAAACACCACCAGCGTTAATCTCTTTTGGCGTCAACGATTTCGCCTTTAGAACCGAAACGACGTGGTGAATCTTGGCGCTTTTGTCGTTAAAGGCTTCCTGACGCTCAGAACTTACGCAGCCAAGCTCTATTCCCATAGGCGTCAACCGTTGATCCGCGTTGTCCGCACGCAAAGAGAGACGGAACTCCGCCCGCGAGGTGAACATACGATAAGGCTCGGAAACACCACGAGTGGTCAGATCATCAATCATCACCCCGATATAGCTATTTGTACGGCTGAAAATGACCGGCTCTCGTTCTTGAACGCTTAGTGCGGCATTCAACCCGGCAACAAGGCCCTGAGCCGCTGCTTCTTCGTAACCAGTTGTACCATTGATCTGCCCAGCAAGATAAAGACCGGGGACCGACTTTACCATTAGACAGGAATCAAGAGCCCGCGGATCAATATAGTCATACTCGATTGCATATCCAGGCTGAAGAATGACCGCTTCCTCCAAACCCACAATCGAATGAACATAGTCGTGCTGAACGTCTTCGGGCAGACTTGTCGATATTCCGTTTGGATAAACAGTGTGATCCGTCGCGCCCTCCGGCTCCAAAAATATTTGATGGGATGATTTATCCGCAAACCGAACAACCTTGTCTTCGATCGATGGGCAGTAACGCGGACCTATACCGTCAATATGCCCGCCATACATCGCGCTGCGTTTAAGGTTGTCAGCGATAATTCTATGCGTGTTTTCATTGGTATGGGTGATGCCGCAATTCACCTGCTGCGCGGTTATTCCCTTGGAAAGAAAAGAGAATAGCACCGGATCTTCATCACCTGGCTGGCTTTCTAATATGCTCCAGTTGATCGTCCGACCATCAAGGCGTGGGGGCGTACCAGTCTTCAAACGACCAAGAGGCAACTTGAAACTATCAATCCTTTCCGCCAGTTTTATTGACGGTTTGTCACCCATACGCCCACCGGGCTTGGAAACGTCACCGATATGAATCACGCCGCGCAGAAAAGTCCCTGTCGTCAAGATAACCGCACCAGCCGAAAGCTGGGTTCCGTCACCAAGCACAACGCCCGCGACGCGGGTGCCTTCCATCAAGAAATCAGTAGCCTCTCCTACGACGATCTCCAAATTCGGTTGCTTTCTAATCTCATCAAGCATCTCAGCACGATAGATGCCGCGATCAGATTGTGCGCGCGGACCTTGGACAGCGGGGCCTTTTCGTCGATTCAAAAGGCGAAACTGGATACCTGCCTTGTCTGCAACGCGACCCATGACGCCATCTAGTGCGTCAATCTCGCGTACAAGATGACCTTTGCCCAAACCGCCAATCGCGGGATTACATGACATCACGCCGATGCCATCCTCTTTCAAAGTGACCAGCGCAGTCGTCGCGCCCATACGCGCAGCAGCATGAGCCGCATCGCAGCCAGCATGACCACCGCCAATAACGACCACATCAAATCTCGATTGTTTCACGTGAAACATCCTTCACTTACCAAGACAAAAACTGGCAAAGATTTCATCCAACAGATTTTCAACATCTACACGGCCTATCAGGCTGTTCAAAGCACGAATAGCGCTGCGCATATCCTCAGCCACGACGTCATAAAAATCAGGGCCTTGTTCAAGTCCTGACAAAGCAACGCCTAAGTATTGCTCGGAAAGGAGCAACGCCTGACGGTGACGTTCGCGCGTCGCAACTCCGGCGCTCGCCGAGCGGCGCAACAAAGTATCAGAAATCGCTGAGACAAGAGCATCAACCCCCTCACCCGTCTTACCCGACACGCTCAAGCCCGAGGAAATGGGCCTTGCGTCCGCCTTACCCAATACTTCCAAATCGCCCTCGGAAGCGTCAAAAGCCAGCGAATCTTCGGCGTTCTCTTTAAGAAACACACGCATATCCGCATCTTTGGCACGGGCAATCGCCCTATCAATCCCGATACGTTCAACAAAATCCTCTGTTTCGCGCAAGCCAGCCGTATCAAGTAACGTCACCGCAAGGCCATTCAGATCTAGCTTAACCTCGATCACATCACGGGTTGTCCCTGCATATTCTGATGTAATCGCAGCATCCCGACCTGCGATCGCATTCAAAAGCGTAGACTTACCAACATTAGGAGCGCCGATAATCGCCACCTCAAACCCCGAACGAATACGCTCGGCCGTTTTAACGCTTTCAGCTTCTTTGGAAATCTCCATGCGCGTTCTTGTAACAAGATCGCGCACCTCTGGAGTGACATCCATCGGGACATCTTCATCGGCGAAATCAATTGTGGCTTCCAAAAGCGATGCTGCCCGAATGAGGTGACTTCGCCACCCTTCCGCTGTTCGCCCAAGTTCGCCCGCGAGGACACGCAATGCCTGTCGGCGTTGCGCTTCCGTTTCCGCGTCAATCAAATCAGCAAGCCCTTCGACCTGCGCCAAGTCCAGCTTTCCGTTCTCAAGCGCTCGCCGCGTGAATTCGCCCGGCTCCGCAAGGCGCAGACCATTCGACAAGCTCAACAGTTCCATAACACGGGCAACAATAGCGGTGCTTCCATGGAGGTGCAGCTCGACAACGGGTTCACCAGTGAAACTTTTCTCACCTTCAAACGGCAGTACAAGCGCTTGATCGACCAAGACCCCTTCGGAGTCCTTCATATTGCGAACCGCTGCTTTATGACTTTCTGGTAGATCACCGCACAACGCGCGGCCCGCATCCCAAGCAAGCGCGCCAGAAATACGGACAACAGAAACGCCCGCCTTACCATGTGCAGTGGCAAGAGCAAAAATCGTGTCCATGACACATGCCCCGCTAACTAGGTTAGGTATTCATTGAATCGAAGAATTCCGCGTTATTCTTGGTCTGCTTCAGCTTTCCAATCAGGAATTCAACCGCATCCGTCGTGCCCATCGGGTTAAGGATACGGCGCAGAACAAAGGTCTTTTGCAGATCGACCTTATTGATAAGCAGGTCTTCCTTACGCGTCCCGGACTTGAGAATATCAATCGCCGGGAACACGCGTTTGTCAGAGATCTTGCGATCCAGAACGATTTCCGAGTTACCCGTACCTTTGAATTCTTCGAAGATGACCTCGTCCATGCGCGATCCTGTGTCGATCAGCGCGGTTGATATAATTGTAAGCGAACCACCCTCTTCGATATTACGTGCCGCACCAAAGAAACGCTTGGGACGTTGCAAGGCATTCGCGTCGACACCACCTGTTAGAACCTTGCCTGATGAAGGTACCACAGTATTGAAGGCCCTACCAAGTCTAGTGATAGAGTCGAGCAAGATTACAACATCTCGTTTATGTTCGACCAGACGCTTGGCTTTTTCGATTACCATTTCCGCGACAGCGACGTGACGTGTGGCCGGTTCATCAAAGGTAGAGGACACAACCTCGCCCTTAACGGAACGCTGCATGTCTGTGACTTCTTCAGGACGTTCGTCGATCAGTAGAACGATCAGGTAACACTCTGGATGATTAGTTTCGATACTCGCTGCGATGTTCTGCAGCAGAACTGTTTTACCAGTCCGCGGCGGCGCGACGATAAGGCAACGCTGGCCTTTACCAATCGGCGCAACAAGATCAATGATCCGCGCCGAGCGGTCTTTGATGGTCGGATCTGCAATCTCCAGATTGAAACGCTCGTCAGGATACAAAGGCGTCAAGTTATCGAAAGCAATCTTGTGCTTGGCCTTTTCAGGCTCTTCGAAGTTGATCTGCATGGCGTTCACAAGCGCAAAATAGCGCTCCTGCTCGTCAGGTGCCTTAATCACGCCGTCTACTGTATCGCCGGTCCGCAATGAGTACTGACGGATCATATCAGGCGAAACATAGATATCGTCAGGGCCGGGTAGATAGTTTGCCTCTGGCGAGCGCAGAAAACCGAAACCGTCTTGAAGAACCTCAAGAACACCGTCGCCCATGATCTCCCAACCTTCATCTGCGCGTTCGCGCAGGATCTGGAACATCATTTCGCCCTTACGCATGGTAGATGCGTTTTCGATCTCCAGCTCTTCTGCCATCGCCAAAAGGTTCTTTGGGCTTTGTGCTTTCAACTGGGCCAGCGTCAGTGAATTCTGAGACATGGAAAAATCCTTTTGCAGATCGCTTTTTCAGCGCTGCTTATTCTTTGTCATTAGGAAAGGCACGATAGTCCCGAACGGGTGTGCGTTGACAATCAGTTACAGCCCTAGCGCTCTGGAGTCAAATCCGGCCTATCGTTTTCACAAGGAAAGGATCGTTCAGGTACGAACCCATCCTTCCTTATAATAAATATATATATTTATAGGTTGATGATTAAGTAGGCAGCGCCATTTCTGTGGATTACTTTTTTGTCCACATTTTCTAGCCGATTGCTTCGGGTTCGTCCAAACTATCCAAGCCTGTGGACGATCATAAATAATGGTATAAAAACAAATACTTAGTGATATATAGCGTGTGGAAAATCACCGACATATCTTTGAACAATATCAAACGACCCACGCGCTGTTCGCAGAAAACTTATCCTCATCCACAGAGGAAGAAATAGCGTGAAACAATGTGGCGTTTGTCACTCGTCCAATGCTTGCCAACTCTCGCCGAGTTGCTCAGTAATGGTTCTTAACAAATCCTTAACTTGATCCACGGAATTATCCACATGTCTTCCCCTCTTATTTTAGCCTCTGGCTCGCAAACGCGTCGAGAATTGCTCGAAAATGCGGGACTAAGGATCGAGGTTATCGCGCCCCGAGTCGATGAAGACATGATGCGTGATTCGATGCTTGCGGAAAAAGCAACGCCGCGCGATATCGCTGATGCTTTGGCCGAGATGAAGGCGAGACGCGTCAGCGAAAAGCATTTTGGCCGTTTGGTGCTCGGCTGCGATCAGGTGCTTGATCTCAAGGGTACGCTCTTTTCCAAAGCGCGCAGCGTCGAAGAGGCCAAAGAACAGCTCCAAGAACTTCGCGGTAAACGCCATTCGCTCTTGTCGGCTGCGGTTCTATATGAGGATGGCAAACCGATCTGGCGACACGTCGGGCAGGCACGGCTGACGATGCGTGTATTTTCTGATGCCTTTCTTGATGATTACCTGGCGCGCAACTGGGAAGACGTTCGCCATTGCGTTGGCTGTTACAAGTTGGAAGCAGAAGGTGTTCGCCTTTTTGCGCAGGTCGAGGGCAACCATTTTACAGTTCTCGGGCTTCCACTGATCGAACTGGTGAATTATCTCACTCTCAAAGGGGAGTTGCAGCAATGAGCGAAACAAAGGTTCCATTGGCGGCCGTTCTTGGTCACCCGATTGCCCATTCAAAGTCACCGCAACTACACGGTCACTGGTTACGGAAGTACGCAATCAAAGGTCATTATGTTCCGATTGATGTCGCGCCAGAGGATCTGGAGCGCGTTGTTCAGATGTTGCCCACGCTTGGCTTTGTTGGTGTTAACGTCACCATCCCGCATAAAGAGGCGGTTTTGCAGCTTGCTGATCTTGTTACAGAGCGCGCAAAACTTATCGGCGCGGCGAATACATTGGTGTTTCGCAAGGACGGCAAGATTCACGCCGACAACACAGATGGTTATGGTTTTGTGCAAAACCTCGTTCAAAACGCGCCAAAGTGGAACCCGAAAGGCGGACCAGCCCTGGTATTCGGGGCCGGCGGCGCTGCGCGCGCTGTTCTTGCATCTCTTATTGACATTGGCGTTCCCGAAATTCGCCTGACGAACAGAACGCCAGAGCGTGCGGAACAACTGCGCGCCGAGTTTGGAAAAACGATCACTGTGGTTGATTGGGTTCAAGCGGGCAACGCGATGGAGGATGCGACGACTGTGGTGAATACGACATCGCTTGGCATGGTTGGGAAACCGGAAATGCGTGTACCACTTGATGCGCTTAAACCGGGCATGGTTGTAAGCGATCTGGTCTACACCCCATTGCAAACCAAATTACTGCGCGCAGCGACTGACGCGGGCGCAATGCCTGTTGATGGACTTGGCATGCTTTTGCACCAGGCGGTGCCGGCATTTGAACGTTGGTTTGGCTTGCGCCCCGAGGTCGACGAAGAACTGCGCGCGGCGGTTCTGCGATGACTTTCAAGCTAGGCCTGACTGGCTCTATCGGTATGGGCAAATCCACAACGGCGCAGATGTTCGCAGAGGCGGGTTGCGATGTCTGGGACGCGGACGCCGCCGTTCACCGGTTATATGCGATAGGTGGTGCCGCAGTGGCGCCTATGGGCGACGCGTTTCCCGAAGCAATCGTCGAAAATGCCGTTTCCCGTGAAAGGCTACGCGACATCATCGGTCAAGATCCGAACGCTCTGAGGCAGATCGAAACAATCGTACATCCATTGGTTGGCGAAGATCGCTCTCGTTTCATATCAGAGTCTAATAAGGCTATTCTGGTCTTTGATATCCCACTCCTGTTTGAAACCGGTGGAGATAAACGCATGGATGCGGTGGCTTGTGTTTATGTTGATGTAGCAACCCAGCGCCAGCGCGTTCTGGATCGCGGCACCATGAACGAAGCGCAGTTTGAGCAAATACTCGCCAAACAATTGCCCATTGAAGAAAAGCGGCGCAAAGCAGAGTATGAGATCGAAACAGATACGCTAGATCATGCGCGTGCGCAGGTTCTGGCCATCGTTGAAGACATAAAGGCAAAGCTGGCCAATGCGTGAACTTGTACTGGATACCGAAACGACGGGTTTTGACCCCCAGCAAGGTGATCGTATTGTTGAAATCGGTGCGGTTGAGTTAATCAACCAGATGCCGACGGGCCGCACCTACCATCAATACATCAATCCCGAGCGGGCGATGCCGAACGAGGCGTTCGAAGTGCACGGCCTTGGTGATGATTTTCTCCGCGACAAACCCGTGTTCAAGGATATCGCGCAAGAGTTTCTGGACTTTGTGAAGACGGACAAGCTGGTCATCCATAACGCAGCTTTCGATATGAAATTTCTGAACGCGGAACTTGGCTGGCTTAACCTGCCGCAACTGCCATGGGAACAAGCGCTGGATACCCTTGCAATCGCACGAAAGAAGTTTCCCGGCTCGCCAGCGTCATTGGATGCGCTGTGCCGCCGCTTCAACATCGACAACTCGAACCGCACCTTGCACGGCGCTTTGCTCGATTCCGAAATTCTAGCGGAAGTTTATCTGGAACTTTTGGGGGGACGACAGCCCGGGCTTGTTCTGGCGCGTTCTAACAATGCTTCGGGCGGTGGCTCGGAAGAAAACTGGCGCGCGTCGCAGCGCCCTACCCCGCTTGCAGCGCGGATCACCGATGAAGAAGCCAAAGCGCACGCGGCCTTCGTTGAAAAACTTGGCGATGGTGCGCTTTGGCGAAAATTTGATTAATTAGGCTGCGCTTGCGCGGCTGCTTCTGCTTGACGACGACCAATTTCGCTACGGTACAGCGAAACGAAGTCGATGTTCTCAAGGTTCAGCGGCGGGAACCCACCGTCGCGGGTTACGTCAGATACGATGCGACGCACAAACGGGAATGTCATACGCGGGCATTCAATGAGCAAGAACGGATGCAGTTGATCTTCTGGCACGCCTTCGATGTGGAACACGCCTGCATACTCAAGCTCTAGCAAGAACAGCTGCTGGCCTGTGTCTTTCACCTTTGAATTGATCTCGATCTTGGTGATGACATCAAACTGGTGCTCTGCCGCGCGCTTTTTCGCATCAAGGTTCACCTGAACCTGAATGTCTGGGTTCACTTCGCCCTGAATCCCTTTTTGTGCGAGGATATTTTCAAAAGACATATCGCGAATAAACTGCGCGAGGATGTTCATTTTGATTTGCGGTGCTTCTGGCGCTGCCGCTGTTTCGTTCTCAGCCATTGGAAATCTCCGGTTAAAATATTCACTTGGCGCAGTGCTTATCAGCAAGGCGCGCGGGCCTCAATGCTTGGTCCATCCAGAGGGCGGAGCATTTGGATCGCGTGGCACTTCTTCGAATTCGCCGTCAATGATGTCCGGCCCTTGCGATCTTTGATGTGGACTGCCGCCCATTTCAAAGCTTTGTACCTTTACGCGCGCTTTCAGATAGCGAAACACAGCAGAGCGCACTGCGGGGATCAACAAAGCAAACCCGACCGCGTCGGTGAAAAAACCGGGCGTCAGCAAAAGCGCGCCAGACACCAAAATCATTGCGCCATGGGCAAGAGGTTCGGACGGATCAGACAGTGTTCCGAAAGAGCGGCGAAGATTATTCATCGCAAGGGCACCCTGCGTTCGAACCAGATATGTCCCGATTACGGCCGTCAAAATGACAATCCCGAGCGTTGACCACAGCCCAATTGCCCCGCCAACCTGTATGAACAATGCAATTTCTATCAATGGCACAGCCAAAAAGGCTAAAAATAACCACATCTTTCTGGTTCTCCTGTCACTTGGCGGTGTAGTAGACTTGACCGCCGCCCTTGCGTACATAAGTGCCAAGGACACATGTTGCTATGCCCAGAAGGACGACACACACATGAATTCGCCCATTATTCAGCTTTTGGTGCTAGCTGGCATCGCAGTTTTTCTCATTTTACGCCTAAAGAACGTGCTTGGCACACGTGATGGTTTTGAAAAGCCACCGGTTCAGGCGCCAGCCTCTTCGCGCAAGCGTCGTGATTTTGAAGTGATTGAAGGTGGCCCGGACCCGGATATCGCAGATCACACCAAAGGCATGCCCGATGCTGCAGAGGCCTTGGCAAAGATGAAAGCGGCAGAACCGTCATTTGGCGTTTCTGATTTCCTTGGCGGTGCACGCGGCGCTTATGAAATGATCCTCATGGGGTTCGAGCGCGGTGATATGGCAGATATCAAACCATTCCTGGATGACGATGTTTACGCAAGTTTTGCCGAAGTGGTCGAAATGCGTGAAAAGCAGGGCCTGACTGTTGAGGCCCAATTCGTCGGCATTCGCGAGATGGCCCTGGCCGATGCAACGTTTGACGATGCGACAGGTATTGGCGAGGTCACTGTGCGCTTTATCGGTGAAATGACATCTGTCGTGCGCGATAACGCAGGCGAGATCGTTGAAGGCAGCGAAACCAAGGTTAAGCGCCAGAAAGACATCTGGACCTTCGCGCGCAAAATGGGTTCCGATGACCCCAACTGGCAACTTGTTGCCACGGGCGAATGATTCGTGCCTTTTTGGCATTGTTTTTGGCGGGGACTGTCGCAATGACGGCCCCCGCACAGGCGGAAACCGCCTATAGTATTCTAGATTTCAAAGACCTCGATGGCTGGGAAGACGACGATCACGCAGCTGCCCTTGCTGTTTTTCAAAACACATGTCGGGACATGAAAACACCCGATTGGCGCACTCTGTGCAAGGCCGCAAGAGAACAGAAAAACGCACGTGCTTTCTTTGAATTGTTCTTTCGTCCACTCAAGATCGAAGATGGAAAAGACGCACTTTTCACCGGCTATTTTGAACCCGAACTAGACGGCTCACGCCTGCGTACAGAGCGATATCGCTACCCTATTTACGCAATGCCCAAAGATGCGAAAACCGCCTCGCAGTGGTATACGCGACGACAAATTCTTGAAGACGGGGTGATGGACGGGCTTGGCCTTGAAATTTGCTACGTCGATGATCCGGTCGAGTTGTTCTTCCTGCAAATCCAAGGATCGGGCCGCGTCCGTCTGCCGGACGGCAGCTATCTGCGTGTTGGATATGCAGGATCGAACAGGCACAACTACCGCTCGATCGGGCAGGAAATGGTGCGGCGCGACATTTACAAACCGCATCAAGTCTCTGCCGAGGTAATCAAAAACTGGGTACGGCGTAATCCAGAAGAGGGCGCAGAACTACTCTATCACAACCCGTCATATGTGTTCTTTCGCGAAGTCAGTGAGGTCCCCGCCGACAAGGGCCCGCTGGGTGCGATGAACCGATCTATCACAACAATGCGCTCTGTTGCTGTCGATCCAAGATATACACCCCTTGGTGCGCCTGTTTGGCTGGAAAAGGATGGCAAGAACCCATTGCGTCGCCTGATGATCGCGCAAGATACAGGTTCCGCGATCAAAGGCGCGCAGCGCGCCGATGTGTTCTTTGGAACGGGCGATCAGGCAGGGCGCGACGCGGGTCGTTTGCGTGATCCCGGGCGTATGATCGTGCTGATGCCGATCCAGCGTGCCTACGCTTATTTGCCAGAGAACGTGCAATAGAATGTCCCGTCGCCGCGTAAAGCCTGACGAGCTTGATCTATGGAATCAAGTTGCCCGCACAACAGAGCGACTTGCCCCCCCGAAACGCGCTCCAATTCTTGACGTTGCACGACAAAAGAAACCCCAAAAACCTACCCCAAATCCGATTGCGCCATTCACCTTAGGGGCCGTTCCCAGCGACACGCGCGAAATGCGGGATGTTCTGCCTGCGCTTAGCGAACGCTTGCGCAGCGCACCTGTGAAAATGGATGCCAAGTCCTACAAAGGAATGCAGCGCGGCAAGCTCAAGCCGGAAGGGCGGATCGATCTGCACGGCATGACAGTTGCTCAGGCGCATCCCGCGTTGACCAGCTTCATTCTGAAATCCCAAAACGCAGGCAAACGGTTGGTTCTTGTCATCACAGGCAAAGGGGGCAAGCGCGAAGAGCTTGGTGCAATTGCACCACAACGCATGGGCGCGCTCAAACGGCAGGTTCCGCATTGGTTGACCATGCAGCCCTGTGCTTCCTGTGTGCTGCAAGTCAGTGAAGCACATATTCGCCACGGCGGCGCGGGTGCCTATTATGTCTATTTACGCGGCGCGCGTTAGGGCACTGCGATAAAGCGCGATACCAATCCACATCGTGAGCGTCGTGAAGACAAAGTAGCAGGCGACCCCGATATACTGCGTTTCTATGCCAATCCCGACGTCGATTAGCACGCCCGTAATTCCGGGGCCAATTGCCGAACCAAAGACCATGATTGCAGTCGCCATTGCTTTGATAGCACCTAAATGGGCGGTTCCAAAAAACTCGGCCCAAAACGCGGAAATCAGTGTTGCCTGCGCCCCTGCCGTCAGAGCGAGAAAGAAGAACCCGAACCCGAGACCCAGGTAGTGACTGGCGAAGATCGCAAAACCCAACACCATGGGAACCTGATGAAAAGGCAGTAACCTGGCCGTGCCAACCCGATCCAGCAACGCCCCCGAAAAGAGCATCGCACCAATCGCGACGACGGTATAAAATGGAAAGTAGGCGACCAGCTGCATATTGGTGATGCCGATCACTTCGGCGTAGTGAACCTGATGGAAAAAGAACGCGGTATTAAAGGCAGACGGGCCAAGCAGGGCAGGGATCATCAGCCAGAAAAGCGGATGATGCAGCACGTCATGGCGGTTCCAATGCCGCGCGTTCATTCCAAGGCTTTCACTGCTTTTCGCCATAGCGGCAGGCGTGCGCTCTTGTGATAATAACTTTAGCAACGTTGGAATGCCCAGTAGGGCGACACCCGCGCAGATGATCCAGATTACATGCCAGTCCAGAACGGTCATTAGCGCAACAACAGCTATCGGCAGGAATGCCTGACCAATGGAAAACCCGAGTCCAGAAATGGACAATGCGCGACCACGTGTTCCAACAAACCACCGCGCCATGGCAACGGCTGCGATATGGCTCATCATGCCCTGACCGGTTAGACGAAGCGCGAAAATGACGACGGGCAGCAGCCAGAACCATGGATTGTACGCCATTGCCAAGCAGGCAATTGCAAGTGCGCCAAGGGACAGTGCACCCAATGTGCGAACACGGAAAATATCGGCCTGTCGTCCCGCCCAGACCATGACGATTGCAGAGGCTGTTGTGCCGATAGTGTATATAGCGCCCCACGCGCCGTGGGTCAGATCGAAAGCGGCCTGAATATCGGCGGCAAAGATGGCAATGAAATAGGTTTGCCCAAAACTGGATAGGCAGGTCAACAATATGCCCGCAGACAGCCAGCGCGCATTCTCATGAAGATAGGCAATCAGCGACGTCATTGTTGCTGGACCAACCCCGGCGACAGGATCAATTGTGTTGCCGTTCTGACAGTGATTGCCGTGCCGCCAAATAGGCCTGCCCGACCAGAGGCATCACTGCGAAAGGCCGTTTCAAGATCAAGACTGCGTCGCAAGAGCGAGATAAGCGCAGGGGAGGTTCCGGGTACGAAATGCTTATCCACGCCGCGCGCGCTAAACTTCGTGACATCAATCAAGGTGATTGGTAGCTCATTCAGCTCTGTCGCGTCCTTGAGATTGCCAAGCCGCGATTCAACGCCATTCACCCGCGCGGATAGTTTAAGCGCGGCGTCTCTCTGGGACGTGAAAATCGCGAAAGGCTGAGGCAATGATTTGAAGCGTTTGGTCTGCTTCTTGAACACATCCAGCGAGATATCGGGCGCGATCAACACCAGCCCGCTAAGTGCGCGTTTCGTCCAACCCGGCTTTGCGATCTCGATTTGACGCAAACTTTCCATGACCAGGAGGCTGCCCAAGGAATGGGCGACGATCACAATCGGCGCATCTGTGCTGGCGCGGATCAACTCCAAACTGTTTTGGAAATCATCCCGTGCAAAAAGAATAGAGTCCCGATCATGTGAATAGCCGAACGGATTTGCAGCGCTGGGCCAGGAATAGTGGATCATGACACCGGGGATCTTCAGGTCATTCTGCAATTGCGCCGCCCGAAACACCCCGTCGGAGTAGGAGGAATTATAGCCATGCACGAAGATCACGATTTCCCGATCGAACTTGGGTTTGCTCGCTACGGCTTTGCGCAATGCGCTTGCAAACCCCGAAGCCCCGGCGAGCGGCGCTTGGTCTGCGATTACAAAATGCTTTGCGGGGTCTGGGTTAACATAAGCCAGCTCGACCTCGCCTGCCTTGTGACGAGGCGGGATAGAAATCGAATTGTCGAAATAGCGCAAGCCTTCGGCACGCGCAGAGGTGAAGTTCCCCGCTTCATTCACATCCCGAGCGGTAATCGTCAGAACGCTGGTTTTATTGGCCGATGCAGGCAGTTCGCTGACATAGGGCGCAACTGTCCTGTTGGTGCAAGCGACAAGCGCAAGCAGGGCGACTACAAACAAAGACAAGCGCATCATCGGGTCCAATCACCAGAGCCAGATCAATCTAGCTGCTATTGCCTAGCTTGAAAATGACCCGTTTCATTCGCCCTTAAAGAACGTAGCGCGAAATATCGGCAGAGCGTGAAAGTTCACCCAAATGCGTCTCTACAAAGGCGGAATCGACCGAAATCGTTTCGCCACCGCGATCAGGTGCGGTGAAGGATAATTCCTCAAACACACGTTCAAGAACGGTATAAAGGCGACGGGCACCGATATTCTCGACGCTCTGGTTCACTTCGGCTGCAATTTTGGCAAGCGCGGCGATTCCGTCATCTGTGAAAGAAACGATCACCTCTTCAGTCTGCATCAAGGCCGTGTATTGACGGGTCAGTGCGTTATCCGTTTCGGTCAAGATACGCACGAAGTCCCCTTCGGTAAGCGCGCGCAACTCAACGCGGATCGGAAGACGCCCTTGCAGTTCCGGCAACAGATCAGACGGCTTGGCAATGTGGAAGGCACCAGAAGCGATGAACAGGATATGATCGGTTTTCACCGGCCCGTGCTTTGTGCTGACAACTGTGCCCTCGATAAGTGGCAGCAAATCGCGCTGCACGCCTTCGCGCGACACATCACCGCCGCGGGCATCCGCGCGGGCGCAAACCTTGTCGATCTCGTCAAGAAACACGATGCCGTTCTGCTCTACTGCTTCCAGCGCCGCTCGGGTGACGGTTTCATCATCAAGCAGCTTGTCTGCTTCATCGCCAACAAGCACATCGTAGCTTTCCAGAACGGTCATTTTCTTGCGCGTTGTGCGCCCGCCCATGGCTTTGCCAAAAAGATCACCGATATTCATCATGCCCATGTTCTGACCGGGCTGGCCGGGGACCTCGAACATCGACATCGGGTTAGTGCTATCTGCGATTTCCAGTTCGATCACTGTATTATCAAGCTCGCCTGCGCGTAGTTTCTTGCGGAACATCTCGCGCGTTGCTTCGCGCGCATCGGTGCCTGCGATGGCTTCGATAACGCGCTCTTCTGCGGCGGCTTCTGCTTTGGCCTTCACATCCTCACGCATGTAGTCGCGGGTTTCGCCAATTGCGGCATCCACAAGATCGCGAATGATCTGCTCAACGTCGCGGCCCACATAGCCGACCTCGGTGAATTTTGTCGCCTCGACTTTGATAAACGGCGCGCGTGCGAGTTTCGCAAGGCGGCGGGAAATTTCGGTTTTGCCGACGCCCGTTGGCCCGATCATAAGGATGTTCTTCGGGTAAACTTCGTCTCGTAGATCATCCGCCAACTGCTTGCGTCGCCAACGATTGCGCAGCGCGACTGCTACGGCACGTTTGGCATCGTTCTGGCCGATGATAAAACGGTCGAGTTCGGAAACGATTTCGCGCGGGGTAAGGTCGGTCATTGTGAAGTCTCCGTCAGGCCCCAAGGGGGTAGTTTATCTTTTCCGGGAAAGGCGGGCAGCGCCGACATAATGCGCGCACGCAGCTTTTCCCACTGGGCACCCAGCACAACAAGGCCGAGGCCGAGAATAAGGATGACGAAAGCGGCGTTGCCATCAAGCAAAGCAAACGCCAGAGCGACGATGTAGCCAATGCCTGCCACCAGAAAACTGCGTCGATCAATGATGATCGCAAAAACGGCCATTGCTGCAAGGAACAGCAACAGAATGATCTGGGGTGCCAGGCCCTCGGCTTCGAACAAAGTTAGCGCGACAGTGTTCACAATTGCAGGGGCAGCAATCACATGCAGCCAGAAGCCAGCAGAAGAACGGCGTGTAACGCGGTGCGGATCGGACATATCAAAGCGCAACGCAATGAACAGACCGATCAGGCCCAGAACGATGGTGATTATCGCGAAGGGGCCCTTGTTGGTCAGCATGAAAAGGTCATTCATGCCGGGTGCCTCTGCCCCGCCTTGGACGAATATGGCGCCAACCGACACAAACACGCCAATGGCGATAGCAAAAACCGTGATCGGAATACGGAAAACGGCATAAAAAATGGCGAGCAAGACGGTCGTGAACCCAGCCGAAAACGCGGTCATAAGTGCCTTTTCAAAGCCAAACCCGTTCGCGATGCTTAGACCAACTTGCAAACTGCTAAGCGCCATCAAAACGACAAGCATGATCGACGGGGCAACCATACGACGTTTCAAAGTGAAATAGCGGGCAAGCCAGTAAGTTACCGCGACCGAGATCATGCCAAAGATACCGACGCTAAGCGTCGCGTCGTCACCGCTAATCGCGCCAAGCCCGGTCAGCCCGACCCAACCTGAATACAAAATTCCAAGGCCAATCACGATGAACACTTCGTTAAATCCACGGAACAATTCGAACGGCTCGTCCAGCCCATCCATATTCTCACGTGTCCCGCGGCGTTGATCCGCAAGGGACATAAGCGCAGCGGCCTGTGGCTCTGTCAGGATATTGCCTGCGACAGCGGCGCGAATATCGTCTTTATCAAGGCTCATGCTTTGATTGTCTCCACGGTCAGTTTTCCGTTGGTGTAAACGCAGATGTCCGCAGCAATCGCCATGGCTTTGCGCGCGATTTCCTCGGCGCTGCCATCGCCCTCCATCAATCCGCGCGCAGCAGCGAGCGCATAGTTGCCGCCAGAGCCAATCGCGGTGACGTCATGTTCGGGTTCTAGCACGTCGCCCGCACCTGTGATGACGAACAGGTCGGTACCATCGGTGACGATCAACATCGCCTCAAGCTTTTGCAGGTATTTATCCGTGCGCCAGTCTTTCGCCAATTCAACCGATGCGCGGGCTAGTTGGCCGGGCGTTGCCTCTAGTTTGACCTCAAGACGCTCAAGCAACGTAAAGGCGTCAGCGGTCGAGCCTGCGAAACCAGCAACAACATCATATCCACCCGGGGACAAGCGCCGCACCTTTTTTGCGGTGCCTTTAATAACCGTTTGTCCAAGCGATACCTGACCATCGCCTGCAATCACCACTTCGCCGCCTTTGCGCACACCGATAATTGTCGTGCCGTGCCAGCCGGGGAATTCATTGCTGCTCATGCGTCTCTCCTTGAACCTGTTGTCTCTATATGGCGAGGCGGGCAGGGCGGTGCAAGAAAGCAGCTGAAAAAAGCAAAAGGGCGCGCCATTGGCACGCCCCATGCGAAAATTTGTTATGCGTGCCTAGATCGCGTCGTTGATCCAGCTTTGAAGCGCTGCTTTTGGCGCTGCGCCTGCGCGGTTGGAAACCACTTCGCCGTCTTTGAAAATGAACAACGCAGGAATGCCGCGAACGCCCATGGCGGCTGCGGAGTTCGGGTTGCTGTCTACATCGACTTTAACGATTTTGACGTTGTCGCCGTATTCAGCGGACAATTCTTCCAGTGCTGGGCCGATTTGTTTGCAGGGGCCACACCATTCAGCCCAGAAGTCTACAACGACTGGAACGGATGAGTTTTTGACTTCTGCGTCAAATGTGGCGTCGGTAACGGCTACTGTGGCCATGGGGCGTCTCCTAAGGAATATCGCGGAAAATCTTGCTGGCTGAACCTAGGTATTGGGGGTAGCGGCGTCAAGATGCATAGATGCACCCGCCCTGTGCAATGCTGCGTCAATCAGATCGATTGGCAGCTCCATCAAAGATGCATCACGCGTCCAGACAATTGCGGGGCGAATAGCACGATCAGGATAAATCTGTTTTAACGCCGCATGATAGGCACCCATCTGCCGCAAGAGAGCTTCGGGGCAGGCGCTGCTATTTGGCGGAACAGCCACGTTGGATTTGAAATCGACGACCCAAATTTCTTTTTCGCCCAAGACGAGCCGATCAATGATGCCGTGCAATATTTGCCCTTGAATGGGCTCGATCCGCGCGGTGATTGGAACTTCTGCAAGTGTGCCTTCGGCAAACAGGAACTGAAGCGCAGGGTTATTCACGACGCTTTTCGCCTCTTCGATCATGCCGGAAAGATCGTTTGCGTCCGCGAGCAGCGCCTGCGCGATGCTTTGCCAATTCTCGGCGGGCGTTTCGGCAAAATGCTCAAGCAAAAGGTGGATATGTGTGCCGCGCAGTTTGGCGGCGTCCTCATCCAAGGCCTCCTCACTCGGGAGCGCCTTTGCCCCGCCAAGACCGGACGGACCAAAGGTTTCTTTCTGCTCTGGCGGCTTTGCGGCGGGCGAAAGGAAAAAGGGTTCCAGCGCGGTCGCTTCATTAACGCGGTCCTCGGGTGGGGGGGCATCACTTGCATCCCAAGGCACCGGTTCAATCCTAATCCCGATGCCAAAACCGAAATCATGTTCGACATGTGGGCGATTGCGCGCGGCGGCACTGACCATGCCATACCAGCTTTCCTCATCCGATTTTCCCAAATCGCCAGCAGCACCTAGGATCAGCCATTTTTCGGCACGTGTCATTGCGACGTAAAGCAGACGCATGCGTTCTTCAGATTGCTTTTCGTCGCGCCGGGCTTTTGCATTGAGGATAATCTCTGGCGCATCTTCATTGCGCACACTCCACAGCGCAAGATCATCAATTTCGATAATCGACCCGCCTGCGGGGTTCTTGCGCTTTTGCGTCTCGGGCATGATGATAATTGGCGCTTCAAGCCCCTTTGAGCCATGCACGGTCATGACCCGTATTTCATCGCGGTCCTGACTTAGCTGGCGCTTGATTGTAAGGTCGTCGCTTTCCATCCACGTTAGAAAACCCGTCAACGACGGAATGCGGCTTTGCTCGAATGAAAGCGCTTGGGCCAGAAGTGCGTCGATCCCGTCCTCGGCTTCGCGGCCAAGGCGACCGATCAAACGCTTGCGCCCGTTGTGACGCGTCAAAATCCGCTCGATCAGATCATAGGGGCGCAGGAAATCGGCTTGCCCGCGCAGATCTTCCAATAGGGTCAGCACGTCGGGATAGCGTTCTTTCGCGTTTCGAAGTTCCTGCCACAAAAACCGCGCTTCCCGATCGCTGGCAAGTTGGAAGAGCTCTTTCTCGCTCCACCCGATCAGTGGCGATTTCAGGACGACAGCCAGGGAATAATCATCTTCTGGCGTGGCAAGGAAGCTGAGCAATGCCTGCAAGTCACGCACGGCCATTTCTGCGCCAACTTTCAAGCGATCCGCGCCCGCGATAGGCAAGTTCGCGGCTTTGCAGGCACGAATGATCTCTTCAAACAGATCAGAGCGCCGCTGCACAAGGATCAGAACATCGCCCGCACGGACGGAACGAAAACGTTTCTCATCGGAATCGAAGATGCTTTCCTTTGCGATCATACGCCCGATTTCATCCGCGATGCGCCGCGCCATGAGAACGGTTTCATCGTTTTCCCCCAGCTTGTCGAGCGTATCGGACCAATCACCGCCCTCGGCTTTTTCCGCTTTGGGAATGGCGGGCCATATATCTACACGCCCGGGCGGGCCGCCCTCAAATGCAAGGTGGGACGAACCTGCAAATCCGGCAGGTTCATGGCCTTCAAACGTCTGATCTACAAGTTCCAGAATGCACTGCGCAGAACGGAAAGAATAATGCAGCTCTGCTTCTTCAAGGGGAAAGTTTGTGGGCCGCAGGCGCGTGTCAAACTCGCCGCGCATGCGATCAAATTCACGGGGGTCCGCGCCCTGGAACGAATAGATCGACTGCTTCTTGTCGCCGACAACGAAAATCGTGCGCGGTACATCACCGCGCGCACCCTCGCCGGCGGTGATTTCAGAGGTGAGGCGTTCAATCACATCCCATTGCGCAGGGCTTGTGTCTTGGGCCTCGTCCACAAGAATGTGGTCAATGCCGCCATCCAGCTTGTAAAGCACCCATTGCGCCATTTCCGACTTGGCCAAAAGATCACGGGTTTTGAGGATGAGATCGTCAAAATCAAGCCACCCACGCGCTTGCTTGCGAGCGTCGTAAAGTTCAAGAAACGCAGCGGCAAAACGATTAAGCGACAACGTCTTTTGAGCCGCACTCAGTTTGAGCCGCGCCGCGCGCGCCGCTTCGACCCGCTCGATCCAGGTATCAAGCGCATCCTGATGCGTGACAAAACCCTTCTGAGCGGCTTTGGCCGGAATTTTACCCGCTTTGGAGCGCCCGTCATTGGTGAGAAACGCGTCCTCGAGCGCTGGCAAGGCGGCGGCGTTCAACTCTGTAACAAGCGACAGTTTTTTCGCCAGCTTTACATCGTTCGGGCCAGAGGCATTCAGTGTCGGGATCAAAGCGGCAAGCACGACGTTCTCGCCGCCAATGAATACTTTCGCGGCTATCGCGTTTTCGTCCATCGCAGGATCAAGCCCGAACGCTTTGTAAACAGCATCATCCGTTGGCGGCGCGACAAGTGCGCTGCGGTGCCGAACGATTTCGCCGCTAAGATCTGTCAGGTCATAGGCGCCCGTCACAGTCGCGAGGTCCATTATCACCGCTGCATGTTTGCCAGATGCCATTTCTTCGATGATTTCTTCACGCAGTAGATCGGCGGCGCGCTCTTCCATTTCTGCGAACTGTGGGCTGACATTTGCCTCAAGCGGGAAACGGCGCAGAACGGTAGAGCAGAACGAATGGATCGTCTGAATTTTCAAGCCGCCCGGTGCCTCGATTGCCGCGGCGAAAAGCGTGCGCGCGTTGCGCAGTGCCTCGCCGTCAATCGCGCCTTCCTCGCCAAGTTCGCGCAGGGCCGCGCGCAGGGTATCGTTCTCAAGCATGGCCCATTCGCCAAGTCGCTTGAACAAGCGGTTTTGCATCTCTGCCGCCGCCGCTTTGGTGTAAGTCAGGCACAATATGCGTTCGGGCGGGACCTGCGCCAACAAAAGCCGCGCAACGCGGTCTGTTAAAACGCGCGTTTTGCCGGAACCTGCGTTGGCCGACAGCCAAGTTGATACATGCGGGCGTGCTGCGTTGACTTGTGCTTGGGTCGCTTCGTTTCGCTCGATCATGATGTGACGCCCCCGTCGTCTGGCAGGCTGGTTTCATCCCACTCCCCAAAGCGGGAAAGCTGGTCGTAGCGCCCAAAGCTTTTGGATTTTTCCATCGCCCGCCGGGCCGTAAACCCCTTATTAGGGTCTTGGTAGTCAGAGATCAGCTTATACAGTTCTTTCCAAACCTGCGCGGTCGATTTTTCATCCAAAGGCGCTTGTACAGCCTTCAAACCAGAGCCTACGCCCAGATACGTTGCCCCCTCAACATGGCGCGGATGCAGGCCGTCAAAGTCACCGCGCTCGACCATCGCGGCCTCAAGCAAAAGCTGCATATCGAAAGCCAATTGCTGGGGTTTGGTTGGAAGTTGACCGGTCTTGTAGTCATACAAATGCGCGCCGCTGCGCGCGTCCAGATCAATGCGGTCGGCTTTCACGGTAAGCGTAAAGTCGAGCTCGGGTAGTGTGCTTTTTCCCTTCACCTCCAAATGTGATGACACGCTATTTCGCTGCCTTTCGCGTTCTTCGGCGACAAAATCATCGGCAAGCCGCGCAATGCGCGCGGCCCACATGAGACGGGCGGAAGGCCAGTCAACATCAGCCTCGAAAATGCGGGTGGCCACGGCCATGAGATCAGCGGCAGAATTCGCCGTTTCCCAGCCTTTGACGAAATCCTCAAAGACCTGATGCACCGCGATCCCGCGCAAGCGCGCGTCGGCGGTTTTGACCAGACCATCAAGCGGAGCAAGGCCAAGAACATGTTTGGCATAGATCGCATAAGGGTCACGCACGAGGGTTTTGATTTCCGTAACCGAAAGCTGTTTCGGGCGCGCGCCTAGCGCGGGTTTCGGCGATGGGCGTTTGGCGTGATCGCTTTCGATCGGTTCTTCTAACTGGTGAACGCGATCAAGCCACGCTTTGCCACGCGCCTGCATTTCCTTAATTGCATCAGGCCCTTTTCGGGTGGGCAGGCCGCCCATCAAGTTGGTCAACCGGTTGAGCCATCGCGAAGGCACCGTCTGGGCATCATCAGAACGCTGTGAACGGGTCAGCCATACCTCTGGTGCAGCAATTGCTTGTTGAAAGTCATGTGCTGACAGCCCAATGCGCCGCTCTGGCAACAAAAGACCTGCGTCAGCGCGCATGCGGCGGTTAAGCCAAGGATCGGGGCTTGGCGCCTCGGGCCAGCTTCCTTCATTGAGGCCTGCAAGGATCAAAAGATCGGCCCCTTGAACGCGTGCTTCCAAAGTGCCCCAGATTAGAACATTTGGGTGTCCGGAATCGGGGTTTCTAACCTCACCACCAGCAAGCACAGCGCCAAACAGGTCGGCGTAGTCGCGTGCAGTCAAATCGGGCAAGGCGTCCAAACAGATGTGCAGCTTGTGCCAGTGCGAAAGCGCTGTGCGGCCGGCCCCTTCGTGCCAAAGCTCACCGCTTCCAGTACCAAGCGTGCCTTGTGAAATCTGTTCGGCAAGGGCGATATGCGCTTCACCCATTTCCACCGCGTCTTGTACGCCCGTGCGAAGGTGTCCGCAAAACGTAGCGCCAACCCAAGCGGCCCAATCAACGGCACCCTCAAGTTTGTTCTGCGTAGCCCAATTTTCGAGGCTCTGTGCGTCGGGAAATGCCGGGCCGTTTTTGCGAATAGACAGCTCCAACTCGCGCGTTAGCAGCAAGTGCTGGCCCCGTCCTTCACCTGAATGGGTTAGCGGATGCTTTAGCAAAGTTAGGAGCGCTTCTGCATCAAGCGGCTGGGTAAAAAGTTCTAACACATGGCGCAAGAAACGCCCTGGCGGCGAAAGCTGCAACGGCAGACCGGCACTATCGTCGGGTTTGATATCCCAGCGATCCAAGGCCGCGGTGACCTGCCGTGTGAGCATGCGATCTGGCGTAATCAGCGCTGCGGTTTTGCCTTCTTCAGCAGCAAGCCGTAGGCGCATCGCAATTGCCAGCGCTTCCTCTCGGGCGGTTTGCGGCTCGAGCAGGGTAACGTCCTTCATCGCGCTGGGCAGATCGCCCAAATCCGGGCCTTCTTGGAGCCAACTGTCTGTCACAGGAACGGGCCGCAATGCGAGCGAGACAACTTTGTGCCGCGCGGCGCAAACCGGGGCCATCGTGTTCCATTCGGGCAGGTCTTTGGGCGATAGCCCCAGCTCGCTCAAAAGTTTGGCAAAGCGGAACTGTGGATGATCTTCGGGCACCATGCGCATGCCATGATCTTTGCTAAGCTCGCTCCAAACCGCATCTGGCATATCGGTGTCAAATCCGGGCAAGATCACGGCCCCCTGCGGTAAACGCGAAACGGCGTGCATCAAAAGAGATGTCGTTCCGCGTGACCCGGTTGAACCCGCAAGGATAACCGGGTGTTTTGGCGGATTTTCTTGCCAGTCCGCGATCTGCGCAAGAACGACAGCACGGGCGCGTGCTTGTGTGTCAGGTGGTTCTTTCGAGAGATCAAGGAAGCGACCGACAATGCCGATAAAGTCCTTTGCGCGGTTCCAGTGGCCAGAAACATCGGTGACTTCAAGCGCATCAATGTCCGCAAGTGAAACCCCCTCGCCTTGCATTTCATCCATAAGAACCGCAAGCGAATCCGCCAGATCAAAGAGCGAACTGCGCGCGGCAAGTGATGGATTTTGTCGCAGCAAGGCATCAATCAATGAGATGAGTTCGATGCGACGTCCAAGCGGGGAAACAGCCTGTGGGATCGCGTTGAATTTCGGGTGCGATCCAAGATCACCCAATAGCGTGATCTGCGGCAAAAGCTGCGCGCTTCCGTCCATAAACAAGGAGGTCACACGCCGACCCATGCGTGCGGTGTTCACAATAAGCTGGATGCGCGCCATATCTTCGGGCGGCGCTACTGCCATTTTTTCCCTTAGTCCGGCGACCAGCGCCTTTGGAAAGTCGACGCCTAACCCAAGTTTGAAAACACGCGGCTTGTCGGTTGGATCAAACATCAGCACCCCCAAGCATGCCTTCGGCAAGTGTAACGCCTTCGGGCGTTCCAACATCGCACCATCTTCCAGTGTAGCGCAGACCAAACATGCGCCTGTCTTCAAGCAATTTGGCCCAAAGCAATTTGAGCGAGAACGATGCGTCCGGGATCTCTGCCAGACGATCTGTGCGAATGATTTGAACGCCTGTGTAAATGTCGCCTGCGCCGTAAGTTATTCGATTATCAGCACCGAAAAGAAAGTCGCCATTTCCTTTGTGCCCAACAGCATTTTCTTTGGGAACACAGAGCAACAGGGCATCCATTTTTTCCGGGTTCCACGCGTCCAAAAGCGCGATCAGCGGGTTCGGCCCGTTCCAAACCGCATCTGTATTCGTCGTGAAAACGGGCCCATCCCCAAGCGCTGGTAGCGCATTCTTCAATCCGCCGCCGGTTTCCAGAATTTCGCCAGATTCATGGATAAGTGTAATGTCGCTGCGCTGTTCTAAATGCGTGCTGATCTGCTCAGGAAAGTAGTGGCAGTTCACGACTTTGCGATTCAGGTTCATTCCGTCACTCAACGCGAGTGCGTAATCAAGCAACGCGCGACCAGCGACCTGCACCAATGGCTTGGGGCGATCCTTGGTCAAAGGGCCCATGCGCGTGCCGAAGCCGGCAGCAAAATGCATTATAGCGTCGGGATAGTCGCGCATTTGTCTTTCAACCTTTGGAGGATTTCGGGGCTCGGCGCTGGCAGGGCGCGGTGCAGGATGTTTGCAACGGGGGCGTTCACAGGGTGGGCCAGATCGCGAAGAACATGATCCCAAACGCGCGGGATAAGATCGATATAGGAAGGTTTGCCAAAGTGCATGGAAAGGCGGGCAAAAACACCAAGGATGCGCAGGTTTCGCTGCAAACCCAGAACATGATAGGCGCTGCGAAAGGCCGCGTCATCCATGCCTGAGTTGGCGACGTAATGAGCGATCATCGCCTCTTCGACATCGCCTGGAACATCGCGCCGTGCATCTTTTAGAAGTGACACAAGATCATAGGCAGGATGACCCAAAAGCGCGTCTTGATAATCAAGCAAACCGACGCGCGATGTGCCTTCGCGCTGGGGCAACCAAAGCAGGTTTTCAGCGTGATAATCACGTTGGATCAGAACGCAGGGCGCACCGATATGAGTGTCTAATAAGGTGGAAAATGCAGATTCGAAGGCGGCTTTTGCCCGCGCATCAACCGCTGCATGAGCGCCGAGTTGATACCAGTCAAATGCAAGCGCCGCCATCTTTGTCATAAGCGCGGTATCATAGGGCTCTAACGTAGGTGGTTTTGCTTTATGCAGCGCCAAAAGAACCTCCGTCGCCGCCTCATAGAGCGGCAATTCAAGCGCCGGGTCATCCAAGACCGCCCGTGCGTAAAGGGCGTCGCCTAAGTCTTCGAGCAGCAGCAAACCGTTGGCATCGTCGGCTTTGTAAATCTCTGGCGCGCTTAAACCGATTCCACGCAGGTATTCTGTTATGCGTGTAAATGGCTTGGTGTCGTTTCCAAGCGCTGGATCAGCGTCCATCAGAACCGCGCCGCGCCCGTCGGCCCCAGCGCCGATACGTAGGTATTTGCGCAGGGAGGCATCACCAGCCAGCGGCTTGCGTTCGGC